>JAJZYR010000025.1 GCA_021797995.1 Microcaldota archaeon | reverse complement strand
ATAGGTGCCGGGCAGGTACGACGAGAGCATGACCGCCATGCTAGGCAGCGTGCTGTAGATGTTTATGCCGAAGCTCGCGAAGAGGAACCCAGGAGTGGGCGGCTGGAGCTCCTGTATCGTCGAGGTGAAGTCCGTGCTGCTGGACTTCGCCACGTGGCTGTTGATGGTCGTCGTAAAGCCGTTGTTCACGAAAACGTTGTTTATCAGCTGGCCCTGCGAAAGGACTATCGCGGCCACGAGAATCACTGCTGCGGCTGCCATGAATAAGAGCCTCAGCAGCGCGGAGTTAAGGAACCCTGAGTATTTCGGCACCGCAACCAGCAGGTAGGAGACGAGCCATGCGAGGAGCATGGGCACGAAGAGGACGAGGAACTGCACGCCCATGAATACCTGGTTTACGGTCCATGATTCTGCAAAGTACAGGCTCGTAAGCGCCAGCCAGAGGAACGAGGCAAGCAATATATACTTCAGGTTCTCGATCATCTCCTTCTTTGCGAAGACGAATGCGAAGGCGAGCACTACGAAGAACGCGGTCACGTAGACGCCGACGGCGAACGAGGCGCCGTTCCAGACGAGGTTGGAGACGCTGAGAGCAAATCCGGACAGGACCGCAAAGGAGAGCTTCCTCCTCCAGGTGGCGGACTTGAAGACCTCGAGGAATGCCACGAGCGCGATCATCAGGAAGATGGTCACGAACCCATCGCCCCTGTATATCAGGGCGCTGGTCCTTGCCTCATCGCCGCCGCTCAGCGCGACAAAAAGCATTGCAAGGAGCCCGAGCAGCTTCGATTTGCTGAGGTACCTTGCGAGAAAATATACGCCGACCACGTCAAGGACCCCGAAGAGCAGCGGTACCAGCCTCTCCACGGTGTAGTAGCTGACGCCGAATCCGGAGAGCATCGCGTACGGGATCAGCGTGACCCAGTAGAGGCCGTCAGGCTCGGTGACTGCGGAATGCACCGGCCATCCCGAGATTCCAAGCACATGGGGAACGGTGAGGCCGTGGTCCACTGCCGCACGGATCACGGAATAATGATAAAAGCCGTCGGGCTCGTAGAACCCGAAGAACCTGAGCATCGGGATCCTGAAGTATACAGTAAGAAGCAGTATTACTATTGCGCACGCGATGAAGAAGATTCCGGCAGGGGTAAGAAGCTTGCTAAGCATCGAATTTCCCGCGGCTCCGACGCCGGCAGGCTTCAGCTGGTCCGGCCCGGCGGACACGTCGCCGTGGGGCGCCTGCTGTGCAACGTATCCGACGCTCTGAGTATGCAAAACATCTGCCAACAATATACACCCGCAGTCAGGCAGAGGCCTGATGCTTCCTTCGGATGGCGGCATGGAATGCCAATCCCTCCGCAGGCATCCGAATCCGGTAATGGCGGTAAACTCCTTCCGCCTGCCAGGCGGCGCAGATTTTCCCGTCCACCATGATAAACACGCCAGGAAAGAATATAAACCTATCCTATCCCAACAAAATTTATCCTATCCCAACAAAATTTCCTCACGGCAAAAAGCAAATCATTCAGTATGGCATATAAATCCCCTATGACCAAGATGATACAATGGGAAACAATGGAAAGCGCTTCGAAGTCACCAAATTTAAAATTGGGAGTTATAAATGCATTGTAATCTACGAAAAACATCTGAAGGAGGCAGTTCCGTATATCAAATCTGGTGTAGTAAAAGCATCAAAGATTTTGGTTACTGATAATGATATAATAATCACTGTGCCGACTTCAAATGACAAGTTCAAGGTAAATGGTGTGAATGGATCCACATCTAATGGACATGCATTCTCCCTGGCCATAAATTCAGCAGAGCCTGATTGGAAGGGATTTGTGGAGTGCACAGCCATACATGAGTTTAATCATATAATAAGGCTACAAAGAGTGAGGAACGCAAATGGTATGACGCTCGCTGACCATCTTGCCCTTGAGGGGCTGGCGCAATGTTTTGCCGAGGAACTCACTGGTATTAAAAGGTCGTGGTCAACTTCCATATCGGAAGCCGAGGCAAAGATAATATGGAACATGATCAAGAGGAAGCTAGATGTTAAAAGCAGAGATCTATTTTTTCGTATCTTTCTTAATAGGGGCGATAAGCAATTCCCCCACTGGTCTGGATATGCAATTTCATATCTCATAATCAAAAGGAGGCTCAAGGAGCTGAAAGGTAAGAACTGGAATGAAGTAATAGGTATGAGTTCAAAGGTTCTTATGAAAGATGCAGGTATCTGAAGTGGGAAGTGGCAATTTGGGAGTGCGTTTGTGGCGCAGTATGTTGAAGTGGCGAAGCAGTTATCAGCACAGCAGCACTTTCTCTCACACTGAGTTATGAGAAAAGAGGCTTAGGCTCATTTTGAACCCCAGGCATGTCGAGCTCGCTCTGCAGCAAGCTAGCGGTATCTCGCCCGACGATGGCAGTTTCAGTTGAACCGCAGTTTCATCTGCTTACCTTCGTCCTTGTCAGGCAGGAATGGTTCGTATGAGACATCCTGCCGTCTGATGTAGTTCTTTATTATGTTCTTACCGACAGGTTCAACACTGGTTCCTGACGATTAGCTATTATTAGGCTTTCCCATGCTGAAACAGTCAGTCGGAAAGGGTAAGGACTTAACGTCGTTCAGGAATTATGAGATAACGCCAACACGCCAGGAAAGAATATAAATCCATACGATACGCCGGCATGGCGCGTTTCAACGAAGTGCATCGGTTGTTTTATAAACTCTGCATGCGCTATCAGTCCGGCTTCTGGTAATACCATGCAAAACAAAGAGATAGGAGTGATAGGGCTCGGGAAGATGGGCAGGAACATAGCGCTGCAGATGCTCGGCAAGGGCTACAAACCCATCGTCTGGAACAGATCGAATGCGCCTGTAGATGAGGCTGTGAGAAGCGGCGCGGTTGCAGCTGCCACGGTCCCCGATCTCGTAAAGCGGCTGAAGGCGCCGAGGGTGGTGTGGCTCATGCTGCCGGCAGGCGAGGTCACGAACAGCATGGTGAAGGAGCTTTCGCACCTCCTTGAAAAAGGCGACACGATAATAGACGGCTCAAACTCCGAGTACAGGTTCGCGGTTGAACAGCATGCCGCGCTTGCCGCTGCCGGAATACGCTTCATCGATGCGGGATGCAGCGGCGGGCCCTCTGGCGCGCTCAACGGCATGTCGATAATGGTAGGCGGCGACCCGGATGCATTCCGCGACCTCGAGGAGCTGTTCAGGAATCTCAGTGTAGAAGGCGGATGCGCGTACATGGGGGGGCCTGGCTCGGGCCACTTCGTCAAGATGGTGCACAACGCCATAGAATACGGCGAGATGCAGGCGATTGCCGAGGGAATGGACCTCGTGGCTAACGGGCCGTACAAGGACCTTGACCTGCAGAAGGTCGCGGCGGTATGGAACCACGGCTCTGTCATCAGGGGCTACCTGATGGAGCTGACCGAGCGCGCCCTCTCCAAGGACAGGCGGCTCGGCTCCATAGAACCGTACGTGGAGGACAACGGCGAGGGGAGGTGGTCGGTGCAGTGCGCCGTCGACCACGGAATCCCATTCACCGTGATAAGCCACGCCCTGTTCGAGAGATTCTCATCGCGGTCGGGTGAGCGGTTCGGAGACAGGCTGCTTGCCGCGCTAAGGCACGAGTTCGGAGGGCACAGCATAAAGGGGAGCAGGTAGATCTTATGGTATATAACCTTGGCGCCGTGGGCCTCGGCCACTGGTTCAACAGGCTCTACGTGGGACTCAGGGACAGCAGCGAATTCAGGGTGGCGAAGGTTGCAGGAGTCAGCGGAGTGGAGAAGAAGATAAAGAGGCTCAGGGAGATGGGGCTCACAGAAGCGGATTATTACATGATAGAGGCAAACGCACCGATACCGGACAGATTCTACGAGGGCCTTGACATTGTACACATCTCGGACCCTAACGACTACCACGCCGAGCAGACCATCGGCTCGCTGGGGCGCGGGAAGTTCACTATAACCGAGAAGACGTGGGGAGTAAACAGGGAGGAATTCGGGCGCGTCGCAGGCTTCATAAAGGAGAGGGGGCTGGAAAGGCGCGCATACCTGCATCTGCACTACCTGCATAAGCAGCTGACGCTCGGGCTCGGGGAGCTCCTGTCCAAGTACACGAGGGAGCATGGCAAGGTCACAAGGGTCGCGGCCACGCTCTTCGAAGCCGCGAGCAACGAGGACGCGAGAAGGAGGGCATGGCTCTTCTCGCACAGGAGCGGCGGGCTGTTCATGGACGTTGGCATACACCTGTTTGAGGTGATAATGGCTGGCGGATCAGGCAGCACAGCGGTCAAGGATGTCGGAATCTTCGCGGTAAACAGGGATTACGACGCCGAGAATCCGACAGGGATCGAGGCAGATATAGCCATAGAAGGAGAGTTCTTCGGGAGAGGGGCATGCGGCTCGGTAAGGGTTGCAAAGGGGCTCGGCGCCGGCAGGAGGACGGTGCGGTTTTACTTCGGCTCGGAAACATACCTGGACCTCGAGTACCTGAGCTCGGACCAGGAGTACAACTCCGGCAGTAGGGGCTCTTGGGCGCTGTACGACAATGGCGCAAAGGTAGAGGCAGGGGAGCCGAGTGGCCCGAACAACTCCGAGATATTCGTAAGCCAGATACTCGACATGTGCCGCGGAAAAGGCGCCGGCCTTACGCTTGATGCCGCATCTGCGCTCTTCGAGCCCCAGTGGAAGTACCAGGAGATGGTAAAGGGAATGCGGCTTGAGGGGTCGCCTGAGAAGGTAAACGCATTCGTCTCCAGGGGCATGAAGCTTGAATAGCCATAGGATATGCTCCGGAGGCTTTCCAGGATGCCTGGCCCTTCTATGCGCATGCTGTCGGCGCAGCAGGGCGATGGATGACTTGCAAGCCGTGGAGCCGTGAACTTCCTGGCTGCCCGATGTTGCGCGAGGATGCCGCGCCTACGAGACCGGCTCGTCTCCGTCCTCAAATATGTCAAGGAGCTGGCCCTGCCCAAGCCCCGTCGGGAATGGATCCAGCTTTACTATCACAAACGGGTCGTCTGCGCCCTTGACTACGCCTGGCCAGGCCTTTCCGCTCTTGTCTACATACTGGCACCTGTGGCCGACAAGCGTCGCCGGATCAATGGCACCCGAGGGCGTTGCCAGCAGGTTCTCCCTGTCCATCGATGTCACCACTGCAGAGATCATAAAATCGTTACATCTGTAGACATGCATGGATATAATATGAGCGGTATGGCACATGCCAAATGTCTGCCGAATGCGCTGCGCTATCAGCTTGGATTGCCATAAAGGCGGCAATTCCAGAGGAAATGCATAAATATGCCCGGAGAGCATGGCATACTGCGCTTCTTACAGGGTTAATCTGTCTTGAGGCCAGGGTATCATGCGAATGGGTGATATTGTGAACGGAAGAAGCGGCGTTTGCTCATGGGCGCAATGAGTGCGTTAGGGAGGACGGAAAAAGGATTACCTCCAGATTCCGCAGCACTCCATGAGGATATAGAACGCGCAGCGCGGCGGTTGGCAAACGGGGAACTGGCCAATGGCTGCTACCCATATGCGGCACTGACAAGGCGTGGGAGAGAAAGGATAACCGCGCTCGCATATCGTCTCGCCGAACTCGAACACGATAGCAACAGCGGCAAGATGCGGATGGCGCCACTGGACTTGGAGAACGCGAAGCAGGCTGAAAAGCGCCGGAGCGGCCTTCCGGAAATAAACGAACGGATCAGGAGGAAGGTAGAGTACAGGGAGCTTATGAGGGACGCCATTAGAACCATCGAAACGGAGCTTGACGGCGGGATAACATGGGGTCAGCTCAGGAAGCTTATGCGGGCGCACGGGAATCCGGGAAGAGGGCATACGCCAGATACGGCGGTCCTGGATGCGGTGGATAGAATCGTCAATCCGCACCTGCATCGCGACGGCATTTAGACCCGGACTGAGAGCCGCATACTGTCTAGGGCATGCAGCCTGCTGCCGCCAAGCGGTTCAGGTCAGCGCAGTAGCAAGCCGCTGTTGCTGGCTATAAAAAGGTATTTATCCATATATTATACCATGCTCCTGTTGTGCTGTTGCATGGTTGAGAGGAATGGACGGGCAGATTGAGAATGCGATTAAGATAGCTCTTGAGAAGCTGCGCAGCGAGAAGGGATACACCCCTCACGTGCACAGTGTTCGGTGCATGCACCTCGTAGGCGACGTACTCGAGAAGGGAGAAGAGACGATAATGGAGATAAAACAGAGCCTTCTGGTTGCACGGTCTCCTGACAGGATCCTCGCAACGAGCAAGCGCCTGATCTTGGTAAGGCCTTCTTTCTGGAAGCTGTACACAGGGCATACAATCTTCGGGCCGACAGAGGTCAGCTTCGTGCCGTACAACCACCTCATAAGCGTCATAGCCACCCGCGGAAGGCTCCTTGCGACAGTGCACTTGAGGATACAGGGGTACTCAGACGAGAGCAGGGAGATGAAGAAGGAAGGGCAGATAACTGGAGTACGCATAGACGACGCAACGAGCTTCACCATCTTTCTCGAGAACGTGATAGAGGTCCTATCGGCAGAAAAGGAGCGCATGCAAGGCATGGCTTGACGCCCTCTCCTATCTGAAGGATAAATAAGAACTGCAGCGGAGCCAAGGGGCATATGGCACATCCTAAGGCGGTACGGATTCAAGATATGGACAAAAAGCGCTTAGGATGGCAAGAACCCCAGGACTGCGTGGCACGTTACCAAGCTTGCAGGAAATGCATAAATAGGTTTACGGCGATGGATATGGCGTGGGGGACATGAGTCTGGCGAGATCCAGAATGCCGGCATTTATGCCGTCATTGAGGATAAACACCGAAGACCTGAGAAAGGCTGTGCGGAAGGCCGAGGAGAACAGAGGCCCTGGCTCCCCTGAAATAGTGCTGAGGGCGGCGCTCGACGCCCTGATATACAACGGGGACAAGCTCATGGGGAAGGAGTTCCTGGGCACCGCTGAGGGCATGTACAGCGACATGGTTGAGGCCATGAGGAAGGACGGAGAGGTTGATACCCTCAAGATAGCAAGGGGTTCGGCAACCCTAAAGGCCATCAGACGCCTCTCGAATATGCTTGATCAGATAAACCAGCCTTATGCGGTCAGGAAATTGGCTGCCAGATTCAACGGCCTGGCGGCAGACAAGGTGCTGCTCCGCCTCGAAGTGGAATTAGAAGAGAGGGGCAGCGATCCGGGTCTGACTAAACCGCAGGCATAGGTCCATTGCCCTGTTCCGCCTTGATTTCGCGCTTGTCATCGTACATCCTCTTGTCAGCTATATAGACCAGCTTGGCAGTTATGGCGCCAGCCTTTCCAGCGACGTCATCCTCTTCCCTTGCATCCTTTGCGGCCTGTCTCTGTTCCTCGCCTATGTCCCGTATAATGTTTGATATCCCTACAGCCACAGATATTCCGTTAATCAGGCTGGTCTCCCCAGACTTCTCGACAATCAGGCTGGTCTCCTTCAGCTTCTCGACAATTCTTGCTGCCACTCTTTCTGCGCTTTCAAACCCAGTATGGGGAAGCACGACTGCAAACTCGTCTCCGCCTGTCCTGCACACAACGTCTGCATCTCTCTTCCCATTAAAGAGTGCCTTTCCAACCGCTATTATAAGTTGGTCGCCAACATTGTGGCCATAGGTATCGTTTGCGAGCTTTAGGTCGTTCACATCCAGGATTATTATAGAAAAGCCTGCATCGTATCTCCTGTAGTGCTCTATCTCTTCACTTAGCGCCGCATTGAACCTGGCCCTGTTCCCAAGCCCTGTTAATTCATCAGTAACTGCGCGCGCCTCGGCCACTATCTTCCCATCCTCTGCGGTCCTGAGCGCATCCCTGAGTTTCTCGTTTTCCGTCCTGAGCTCTTTAACCTCACCAGCCATACTGCGCATGAGTCCCTCCATGGTTGCCAGTCTCTGCGCAACCGTCATCTGCCCGTTAGGAACTTCAGGTGCCTGGATTTTCCAGCCGCTACCTTCCCGCTGCCTGGTTGTACGATTCTCAGCCATATTCCTTACCAAATGCGTTTTAGCTGCAACTGCAGTGCTTTCGCCCGGATCCTGGCGGCTGGTGCCGCTGTAATGCCCTGCTTTCTATTATGGCTTTCTTTATGTGAAGCCCTATTTAAACATATACTTGAAAACCGACTGCATACAGATCTACGATGTGGAGGTCGCATGGCAGTGGCTATCAGAATTGCAGTTGCAGTCTTGGCGGTCTGAAAAAGGACTAGTAGCCAGAACCTCTTGGATATTCTAATATTTTCTTAGAAATGCTAGGATAATCTTAATTCCCTCTGTAATTGCGTTTTAAGAGGGAATTCTTCAGTCATGCAATTAGCCGGTTGAAGAGAAATCCGCTCAAAAACAGGCAGTTGCACGCCATATTTTGTCGTCGGAGAGGCTTTGTTACACTCTCTTCCACTAATCTCCCTGTGCGGACGAAGCAGTTTCATATGCATGGAATAGAACTCTTGTATTCCATAGAGTTGGTATAAAAATTCCCGTACGAGGAAAGGTGTTGTTTTCCAGCCTCTCTGGCGCTCGATACCGCTCCTATGGCCAGAATGCCCTTTCTTCCAAAATTCCTGAATGCAACACTTTAAGGAAAAGGTTTTTCGTTTCAGTAATATGGGACTTTGCCCTGGCAGCGGTCCATGACGCCATTTACCATCCTCTTGGAATGTACATAAATGGATTTTCCTCTGCTTCTTTCATTGATCTTATCATTCGTCCAAATTCCTCTGCCATATTGCTATTACCGTATCTTTCAGACAGTTCCTTTCCGTATCCGTACCACCCCATTGCGTCTTTGCCTGCTTTTTTATCCCCAACAGCCATGCAGAAGGACAGGGCAGTATTTTTTATACTACTGGCTGTGCTGGCGAGCCCATACCTCTCCGCAAATTCTACCGCCTTTAGATAAAAGCTCACTTTTTTTCTCGGACTCTCAGCGATATCTGCGGATTTGAGGCATGCTGAGACTACCGATGACTTTAGAAGGCTGTCTTCGGAGCCTGCAGCTGGTTCATATTTCTCTGCAGTGCGTATTGCCATTAAGTACGATTCCCAAGAAGCATCAGGCAGCACACGACTTTGGAGACGCGCTCTTTCAAGAGATAAGACTATAATCTTCCTTCTTGCACTATTTGCTGCCTTCCTGAAACCACGTTCATCCGCAACCTCTGCTGCCCTTGAATAACAGGCTATTGCATAATCAGGTGACGTATTGCTGTGTTGGTCTCCTTTACGTACCAGATCTGCAAAATTCTCCTCGGGGCCCGTTGCTGTGGCCGTGTTTCCATTAGGATGTGCATAAGTGGATTTTGCATCACCGCCATGAGGTTGGCTGGTGCCCTGGCCTGATGGATTTGCCTGGCGGCCTGCAGAATCATCACCTTTATCACCTGCCCTTCTATCTGGCTCTTCCATATCCTGATCATACCACTTATGGAAGCGGCCGGCCTCGGATTTTGCATCACCGCCATGAGGTTGGCTGGTGCCCTGGCCTGATGGATTTGCCTGGCGGCCTGCAGAATCATCACCTTTATCACCTGCCCTTCTATCTGGCTCTTCCATATCCTGATCATACACAGGCCGGCCGCCACTTCCGGC
>JAJZYR010000024.1 GCA_021797995.1 Microcaldota archaeon | reverse complement strand
GAATAGTAGAGCATTATGAAAGTATTAAAAGATGAATGGTGATAAATGATTAACCGAGAATATTATTCTGGCCTTGCGGCTCTTGCCGCTAGGTCGGAGAAATCAATATAGTAGGGTGGGAAGTTAATGCGGATGTCAACGATCAAGGTGCTTGGATACCTTATTGCAATTGCAATGGTATTTACGTACGGCATCGTAGGCACTTATACCATCGGTGCGGACGGGGGCTTCAAGGGCTATCCGAAGGGCTCACACAGCATCCTGAATGCCACCTACTTCACCGTTGTAACCCTGGGAACAGTCGGCTACGGGGACATAATTCCGGTTACACCGGAAGCAAGGGCCTTTGTTATAATACTCATACTTGCCGGAGTCAGCGTCTTCCTGAGCGCTGTTGCGGTGATAGGGGGCGAATTTATGACTAGTAGAATAGAAAATCTGTATGGCAGCATATCTGCATTCGACAAAAGGCTGTTCAGCAGCCATGTGGTACTGATCGGTACAAACAACACAAACCAGTATCTTGCCGAGAAGCTGAAGCACAGCGGCATTAGGACGATAATAATAACATCGGATAAGGTAAAGGCCGAGCAGCTGAAGTCCCAGGGCTTCCATACGTTTATCGCCGATGCGACATCGGACAGCGACATGAAGAAATTCAACCTCGATAAGGCGAAGAGTATAGTGATAGATGTGAAGGATGGTTCAAGGGCCATATACGTGCTCCTGGTTGCCAGGAGCATCGCAAAGAGCGCGAAGATAGTCGTGCTGGCGCCGACAGCAGAGGCCGCGAAATACATACGGGGGCTGAATGCAGCTACGAATGTAATAAATCCCGCAGATATCGCCGCGAAGGAGATAAGCAATGCAATCTTCAGCGCTGAATATAAAAAGGAGAAGCACCTGTAAGAGAATTTGCATGCAGGGCCGAGGATGAAGACTAGGATACTTAAGATAGACAGGCACAATCCCGATAAAGGGAAGATGAGAGCTGCAGCATCGGTGATAAGGCGCGGCGGCATTGTCGTATTCCCTACAGAGACAGTTTACGGGATAGGAACCAACGCGCTCAGCGCCGAGGCAGCAAGGAAGATATATAAGGTAAAGGGGAGGCCGTCCGACAATCCCCTGATAGTCCATGCCTCTGATATGAAGATGGCATCGAAGATAGGAATATTTCCAAAGAGGTACTATAAAATTGTGGAGAGCCTCTGGCCAGGCCCGATAACATTCGTGGTGAAGGCCAGGAAGACAGTGCCGCTTGAGGTAACAGGGGGCCTGAAGACTGTGGCGCTCAGGATCCCGGAACACAGAGTGGCCCTCGAATTGATAAGGGAAAGCGGAGTGCCGATAGCAGCCCCAAGCGCCAATATCTCAAAAAAGCCGTCAGCGACAAATGCAGGGCATGCCATGGCATATTTTAGCGGCAAGGTGGACGTGATAATAGACTCAGGAGCCGCAAGCATCGGGATAGAGTCCACAATACTGAATCTTGGAACATTTACGATATTGAGGCCCGGAGCCTTTCCTGCCGAGAGGATTGCAGCCGCATTCGGGAGGAAACCTATTATCGGTGTGGCTGCCAGCGGTATTGCCGACGCCGATAGAGCGTCTGCCCCTGGCATGAAATACAGGCATTACTCCCCTGACACTCCGCTCTTTCTGTATACCGGCGCGCCGAGCGGCCTGGCAGGCAGCATGGCAGGGATAAAGGGCAGCATAGCCTTTGTCGGATCCGACGAATCCTGCAGGATTCTGAGGGGAAGATGCAGGACGATAAGGCTCGGCAGCAGGAAAAGGCCTGGCGAGATAGCGAGGAACCTGTTTGACGGGCTTATAAAGCTTGACGCCGTAGGCGCAAGGTTTGCCGTGATAGAGAGCTTTTCGGAGAAGGGGATAGGACTCGGCATAATGAACAGGATAAGAAAGGCTGCAAATCACACACAGTTCTCAACGGCAGCGCAGCTGAAGAAGCTTGCGGCGCGCCTGCCAGAAGCCGGTGTGCGCACGGCCGGGAGGAAGGGGCAAGAGCGCCGTGACGCAGCCTCAGGCATGCTGTAGCATGCTACTTCCATGCCTGCCAGATCCTTGGATAATGCCTGAGAAGCAGGCTGTACTCCTCTATAAACGAGAGCAGGGCGCTTATGTTCATTATGCTGCCGTTCCTTGTATGGATGCCGAGGTTTGCCAGCATCACGTCGTCTTTAGGACTCAGTGCCCTTATCGTGATGCCGCCAGCAGACCTCCGCCCCCTGGAGTCAAAGATTCCGGCAACATAGCTCCTCGAGAGCTCGCTCGGAACCCTGAAGATCCTGTCCTCGCGGTCGCGTATCTCGGCAAGCTGCCTTGCAATCCTGGAGTGGTAGAAGTAGACGAGGCATTTGTTCTCCTTCTCCTCTATTACAATCTTGCTTGGCTCTATATGAAACACATTGAGCGCAAGCTCTATGAACTGCTCCTCTATCTCCTTGAACGAGGTTTCGACTCCAACCGCGTTCCTCTCAATCGGCAGAGTAGACAGCCCTGCCATGTAGCAGATCTTTGGTTTCAGCTTTACCTTCATGCTTATCCACACTAACATGAGGCAGAAAGGCTTATATCTGCTGTTTGGCAATCAATACTCCATCAATAGATGATAAATGATTCGGCACGCAAGCCCATCCATTTCAATGGTGGCTAGGGGCGTGAAGAGGCATATAAAGATGGAAAACAAGAAGGGAAACGTTGGGACTATGCGTCCTTCATCTCAAGTATCCTGTCTATCCTAAAATTCCTGTAGTCATTTCGCTTGGAGTCAAAACCCTCCATGCCCAGATAGCTGCTTCCGTTGTATTCGAACTTTCCGACCCTCGACGGAGCCACTATCCTCCTCGACTTCTCGTCGTTCGCCTTTAAGTATAGTATATCAAGCTTTCCTTTGTTCCTGATGGCCGTGCGTATTATCTCCATCTTCTTCTCGAGCGGCATCAGACTGTCCGACCTATCGTACTGGTATCTTGTCAGGAACCTGACGACCCTCCAGTCCGTCCATATGTGCCTCTTCTCCAGCCTTCTCTTCAGGACTATGCCCCCAAGCGTCCTGCACCTACTCAGCGCCACGTACAGCTGGCCGTTAGCGAATGTTCCCCTGCCTATATCCAGCACCATCCTGTCGAAGGTCTTTCCCTGGCTCTTGTGTATGGTGACAGCCCATGCAAGCATTAGCGGGTATTGGATAAAGCTGCCCACGACCTCGTGAGACAGGCTACTGGTCTTAGCATCGTAGGCGAAGCGGAAAAGCTCCCACGTATGCCTGGTCACGCCGACCTCGGATCCGTCAGAGAGCCTTACCATTATGGTGTCCTGCTGCTTCCCGTCGTTTATTGAAATTATGCGGCCTATGCTGCCGTTAACCCACCTGCCTTGCTTGTCATTGTTAAGAAGCATTACCTGCGCGCCCTCCTTTACCTTAAGCTCCTCGTCGGCAGGCAGCGAATTCCTTCCGAATCCACCCTCAAGGACCGCGTTGTAGGTATGGACCACGCCCCCAAGTCTATCAAGGTTTGCGCCGTTTATCTCGTCAGCAAGCTCGTTCGTCGTTACGAGAGTTATATAGCCGTCATAGAGCCCCGGAACGAAAGACGGATCGAACCTCCTGTTCAGTGCATCGATCTGCTCTTCCGTAGCGGTGTTGTTCCTCACGGAATTAAGCAATTCTATGAACTTCAGGTCCTGGTGCCTGTAGTACTTCTCAAGCTCCACGAACTCTGCGGGAAAGCCCCTGAAGGCGTGCGCGTCGAAGAAGTACGGGCTCTTATAGCGCTCCTTGAACATCTGCGCTTCCGCGCCGGCGACGATTGGCGGCAGCTGATAGAGGTCGCCTATAAAAACCATCTGAGTGCCGCCGAAGCGGGTAGAATTGCTCCTGCCGTTAAGCCTCATGAATGTGTCTATGCAGTCGAGCAGGTCGGCCCTTACCATCGATATCTCGTCTATCACTATCATGTCAAGGCTCTTGTACATGCCCCCCCTGCCTCCGCGGAGTTTCTTTACCGTATCGACGGTGATGTCCGGCCCGAAGTGGAAGAAGGAGTGGATTGTCTGGCCCTTTACGTTGAGCGCAGCGACGCCGGTGGGCGCCAGAACCGCCACCCTCTTCGTCGTGGTGCTGATGAAGTGCTGGAGCAGCGTGGATTTTCCCGTGCCCGCTTTCCCGGTTATGAATAAGTTCTTTCCGCTATGCTCCAGCATCTCAAGAGCGGCCTTGAAGTTGCCTTCTATCTTTATAGTGCGTGAATCCGCCGACCTGACATCAGAGCCAGCTTCCTGTCCGGGCATATTCAATATATGTCGGAATGCACCTTAATATATCCGTTACGGCAGCACTCCATAAAACACGGCAAACACAGAGCTTTGACATGCAGGCAGAACCTGGAAGATGTTATCCTCGAGTTTATGTCGGGAATGGGTGGTCTGGGGGATAAAAGAGACCCTCACCGTTTATGGCAACTGAATGAATTGAAGAAGGTGACAACGTGAGCGGGAAATCCCAGCTCATTCATGGCGGGATGAGAGCGAACCGCAGCAAAGCGTATAAATCTGCGCTGCGATACACACGCCATGGAATCTGTGCGAGCATACAGGTTCAGGGTCTATCCAGACGCCAAGAGGCGGAGGGAGATAGACGAGAGGCTCGTTCTCGCAAAGGACTTCTACAACCTTCTTCTTGAGAATACCATAAAGGCCTACAAGGAGAACGGGAGCAGGGTCACCATGGCGTCGCTGAACAGGTTCGCCAAGGAGATAGAGAAGGAGAAGAGGTTCCTGCGGCTCTACTCCCAGACCAGGTGTGAGATAAAGTATCGTATCCTGAAAGCATACCATAACTTCTTCAGGAGAACCATGGAGGAGAAGAAGGGCAAGAGGGTCAAGGCCGGATTTCCGCGCTTCAAGTCAATCGGGAGGTACAGGTCGATAACCTACCCGCAGGACAACGGCTCGTTCTCGATAGAGAAGGACAGGCTCCGCGTCTCGCGCATCGGAACGATGAAGATAAAACTCCACAGAAGGATAGAAGGAAGGATAAAGACCCTAGCGATAAAGAGGGAATCAGGCGAGTACTACGCGATATTCACCACTGTAAAGGGAGTGGAGGCGCCGAAGGTCCAGGGCACGAATCCGGTTGGAATCGATCTCGGGCTGGAGTCGTTCATCGCGATGTCAGACGGAACGAAGATAAAGAAGCCGAGGTTCTTCAAAAAGAGGGAAAAGAGAATCGCGCGCTGGCAGAGGATTATCGCGAGAAGAAACAAAGGCTCAAAGGGAAGGGAGAAGGCAAGACTGAGACTGCAAAAGGAGTGGGATACTGCCACAAGGCAGTCAGACGACTTCATGCGCAAACTATCAGACGGATTGGTCGGTTCGGGCTACACCTCGTTTGCGGTGGAGGCGCTGAACATCAGCAACATGGCAAGGAATCATCGCCTGGCCAGGGCGATATATGCCGCTTCGTGGAACAGATTTGTCCAATTCCTCACGTACAAGGCTGAGAGCGCCGGTATGTGGGCGGCAAATGTTGATCCACGGAACACGACGCAGGAATGCAGCAGGTGCCATAACATAAAGAAGGAAGAGGGGTTGGCGCTTGATGGCAGGGTATACAGCTGCAGCGCCTGCGGACTTGTCATTGACAGGGATGTAAACTCCGCAGTAAACATACTCAGTCGGCGTACCGCAGGGCATGCGGGAAGTTACGCTCGTGAAGATCTGGACTATTTGCATCAGGAAACGGATGCGAAAGCCGGACCCGTGAAGCGAGAACATACCTCGGAATCTGGGAATCTAGACTCCGAGGGAAGCTCCTGGCTTTAGCCAGGGGAGGATGCCACCAGAATTATCATCTCATGGAACCTGAATGCAGAAGCATTGCCAGGGAAATGATACCTGCGGTGCGGGCCTATCTCGCCGACGTGATGTACACGAAGTATCATTACAAGCAGCAAGAGATCGCAAACAGGTTGGGGCTTGCCCAGGTGGCGGTAAGCAAGTATATAAACATGAAGTACTCCAGTTCTGTGGCAAGGGCAAAGGCAGGAATCGCAAGGCGCATTGCCGGCACAGCATTCGTAAAAGAGATTTTAGAGAGCAAGGATCCCGACGAGGTAAACCGGAGAATAGAAAGATTATGCGAGGAGCAAATTGGCGTTAAATAGGAGATGCAATGGCAGAGGAACTAAATCCATTCAGGATATCGCAAAGACAGCTTGATACTGCGGCGGAGCTTATGGGGCTCGACAAGCAGGCTCATGCCCTGCTGAGGGAGCCCGAGAGGGCAGTGATAGTCAACATACCTGTAAGGATGAGAGACGGAAAGACGAAGGCCTTCACGGGCTTCAGGGTCTTGTATAACAGTGCGAGGGGTCCAGGCAAGGGAGGCGTAAGGTTCCACCCGCAGGAGAGCCTAGACACCGTGAAGGCTCTATCCGCATGGATGACATGGAAGTGCTCGCTCGCAAACATTCCTTTTGGAGGTGCGAAAGGCGGTGTAATATGCAATCCAAAGGAAATGAACTCGGCAGAGCTCGAGAACCTCTCGCGCGGGTATGTCAGGGCGCTCAGCAGATTTATAGGGCCAAAGGTCGATGTTCCAGCCCCTGACGTCTACACAAACCCGCAGATAATGGCATGGATGCTTGACGAGTATGAAACCATTGAGGGCCGGAGTTCTCCCGAAGCCTTCACAGGAAAGCCGGTGGAGATCGGGGGATCGGAGGGGCGCTTCGACTCCACTGCGATGGGCGGAATGTACGTCCTCAGGGAGACTGCGAAGATTAAGAAGCTTAACCTTAAGAAGGCAAAGATAGCGATACAGGGATTTGGAAATGCTGGCAAGTTCGCATTTGAGATAGCCACAAGGCTGGCTGGCGCAAGGGTCGTGGCGATTTCGGATTCACAGGGAGGGGTTTATGATCCAAAGGGCCTTGATTACGGAAAGCTGTCTGAGGCAAAGGAGAGAACGGGAAGCCTTGAAGGATACAAGGGGGCGGAGAAGGTGACAAATGAGGAGCTGCTGGAGCTCGACTGCGACGTGCTGATCCCGGCTGCGATCGAGAATCAGATAACAAAAGAGAATGCAGACAGGGTGCGCGCGAAGATAGTGCTTGAGCTGGCGAATGGGCCTGTAACGCCTGACGCAGACAGGATCCTCTTTGAACGCGGGATAGCGGACATGCCAGACTTCCTTGTCAATTCGGGAGGGGTTATCGGCTCGTACTTTGAGTGGGCGCAGGACCTACAGGGATACTACTGGACAGAGGGCGGCGTCTACCAGAAGCTTGACGCCATAATAACGGACTCGTTCAATACTGTCATAAAAACACAGGCAGAGTACAGGACAAAGGGAAAGAGGATAACTCCAAGGGAAGCTGCGTATGTAATCGCGGTTGGAAGGGTGGCGATGGCCATGAAGGCGCGGGGCAGGTATTAACAAAGCAAGCGGGAAATCCCACACCATTTTATGGATGGGGATGTCACGGAATGGGTGGTCTGAATTGGGAGAGCCGCCGAGACTCCTATCCTTCCGGTGCAGAATCTGCTGAAACTGTGGATCAACCCAGTCAAAGTTTGTACTACCTCTTGAAGTACCTTGTTAACTGTCCGTAGCTCTTCGTGTTTATCACATCGGCTTTCGTAAGCCAGCCCCTCCTTGCGGTGCCGATCCCATACCTGAGCATCATGAAGCCTGACGTGCTGTGCGAATCTGTGTCTATCGCGAACTTCAGCCCGTAGCTCCTTGCCTTTATTATATTCTCATCGTTAAGGTCGAGCCTGTCAGGAAGCGAATCTATCTCCACTGCAACGTTGTTCTCCCTTGCGGCCTCGAAGATCCTGTCAAGATCGGCATTTATCGGGGGCCTTATCCCGATGATCCTGTCAGTGGGATGGCCCCAAACGTCCACGTAACCTGTCTCAAATGCCTTTATTATCCTCTTTGTCATCTCTTCCCTGGTCATGTTAAGATTCATGTGCACGCTCGCGAGCCTGTAGTCCATCCTGTCCATCGTCTTGTCGCTGAGGTCAAGGCTGCCGTCTTTGAGTATGTCTATCTCCGAGCTCTTCAGTATCCTTATGCCCTCTGCCTTGGAGTCCAGCCTCTCAAGTTCGTCGAGGTGCTTTGAGAATTGCCTGTCATCCATGCCGTTGGCGACGCGCTCGCTCTTCGAATGGTCGGATATTCCTATATATTCCATTCCGCGTTCCTGCGCTGCCTTGGCCATCTCGAGGATTGTGTTCTGCCCGTCACTGTGGCTCGTATGCACGTGAAGGTCGCCCTTTATATCATCTGCCTCAACCAGCTTTGGCAGTTTATGGCTCAGTGCAAGGTCTATCTCACCCCTGTTCTCGCGCATCTCAGGAGGCATGAGGTCCATGCCAAGCTTCTTGTATACGCTCTCCTCGGTGCGCCCGGCAATGTTCCTTCCCTTCCCGTCAAAGAGGCCGTATTCGTTTAGCTTGTAATTCTTCCTTATCGCAATCTCCCTCAATCTTACGTTATGGTCCTTGTTGCCAGTAAAGTACTGTAGTGCTGCTCCGAAGCTCTTATCGTTGACAACGCGTATATCGCATGTCAGCCCGGCCTTTAGGAGCACGGTGGTCTTTGTAGGTCCGCTACCTATGACTCTCTCGGTCTCGTCCAACTTCTTCACGAAGTCCATCACTGGCCCGCTCCTCTCGGCCGTAACGAGTATGTCGAGATCGCCGACAGTCTCCTTCATCCGCCTTGTAGAGCCACCTATGACGATCCGGCCGGCAAGGCCCGATGCCTCAAGCTTCCTTACGATCGCTTCCGCTTCGGGAAGGGCAGTTCCGATGAGCATGCGCCCCTTGCCTGACTCAAATTGGCTTATGCCTTTTGCTATTTCAGCCTCGCTCTTCTCCCCGAAGCCGCTAATTGACCTGATTCTGTGGCGCTCTACGGCCGCCTTAAGATCCTCGACGCTCTTCACTCCGATTGTCCGGTATAGCTTGTAAGCGCGCTTTGCCCCCATACCCTGTATCTTCGTGAGATTCCTGAAGTCTATTGGATACCTCTTCTTCAGCTCGTCGTACTTTGCCATCCTGCCGGTCTCTATGTACTCCTTTATTGCGCCTGCGATGGACTTGCCTACGCCAGGCAGCTCCATGAGCCCTGGCAGTCCGGATTTCCTGTATATCTCGGCAACATCGCCAGGCAGGTCGTCTATAGTCTGCGCAGCCTTCCTGTACGCAAGGACCTCAAACCTCCTATCCTTCTCATCCAGGGCGAGCATGTCAGCTATCTCCAGGAAGAGCCCTGATATCCTTGAGTTGTACATGACAGTCTTACCAGGAAAGGGGATAAATATGTATTGTTATGCGCAATTGTCGTGTTGTGGAACTGCTGGCCTGCGGAGAAAGGTATTTAACCATGACACATTCAATAGGTATCAGGCGATAGGATGGCTCTAAATGACTTGCTTGCTTCGGACGTCGTACAGAATCAGGATCAAAGTACAAGTCAGAGTCAGAAATTTGATTATGATATGTTCAAGCCAAGGATAGCGGTCGTTGGGGTAGGGGGAGGGGGAAACAACACCGTGCACAGGCTCAGCACGATGGACATAAGGGGTGCGGCGCTATTCGCCTTCAACACCGATGCCAAGCAGCTAGGGATGATGAACCCTAACATAACGAAGCTTATGCTCGGCCGCCAGATAACGCACGGAATGGGGGCAGGAGGGTATCCCGAGGTCGGGGAGAAGGCTGCCGAACTCTCGCGCAGGGACATAGAGCTTCTTGTCAAGGATACAAACCTTGCGTTCCTTACCGCAGGCATGGGCGGCGGCACAGGCACCGGAGCTGCGCCGATAGTCGCCAGGGTGCTTAAGGACTCGGGCTCGATTGTCATTGGCGTGGTAACGATTCCGTTTGCTCTTGAGAGGATAAGGCTCGATACAGCAAGGAGAGGGATAGAGAGGCTCAGGCAGAATCTGGACACGCTCATAGTCATAGACAACCAGAAGCTCGTGCAGCTGTATCCAAACCTTCCGATAGAGAAGACCTTCCAGCTGGCCGACGAGATAACCGCAAAGGCCGTAAAGGGGATAACAGAGACGATTACGCAGCCGAGCCTGATCAACACGGACTTTGCAGACGTTAGGACGATAATGTCTGCCGGAGGCCTTGCAATGATAAGCGTCGGATTCGGACAGGGACCAAATAGGGTTGAGGACGTGGTGAAGAGCACACTCAAGAACAAACTCCTAGATGTGGACTACTCAAATGCCTCAGGGGTCCTGCTCCATATAACAGGAGGGGCGGACATGACGCTCGGCGAGGCGAACTCCATAGGGTCGAAGCTTACGGAAAGCACGGCGCCGAATGCGAACGTCATCTGGGGCGCAAGGCTGGACCCGGATTATGCCGGAAGGGTTGAGGTAATAGCGATATTCACGGGAGTCTCAGGAAGCTCCCTGGTCAGGACGGGGAGCCCTGAAGAGAAGGATTCTATAGGGGTTGACTATATATAAGCAGTATAAGCACCGCTCTCTTCTCAGCTCTCCTCGATTACCGTAGCCGCATTTTCCCCTTTGTTTCTGGTCAGCGTGTATACCTTTGAATTGTACGCCTGCTTCAGTATCGGATCATGGGTTATTATGAAAGTCTGGTCGACCAGCCTTGGCAGGACGTCATTGAACATCTTTATGAACCGCTCAAGGCCGTCCCTGTCGATGTTGTGCGTGGGCTCGTCGAGTATCAGCCATCTGAGGTTCGGCGCGAGCACAAGGGAAAACGCGATGCGCATTGCAAGGCATCCTATGCTCTTCTCCCCTCCGCTCGCTATGGCCTCGACATCCTGCCAGGCGCCATCCTTTGCCCTGCCAGTCTTCACCTTGAGCACATAGTCGTCTGCAGTTGCCTCGAGCGTTATGCCTGTGTAGTCGCCGTACGGGTAAAGGTCCGGCCAGATATCGTTCATTATGGAGTTTATCGAGCTTATGAGTCCGGCGCGTAGCACGGTCTGGGTCTCCTGCAGCGAGGATCTAAAGCGTGAGAGGTTCTCCGCGACGAACAGCTTCTTCTTAACTCCCTCAAATATGGCCTCGACCCTCCTTATCTCTGACTCCTTCTCAATTATCTGCTTGGCCTTATCAGCCAGCTGCATCTGATACGATTTAAGCTCCGACGCATACCTGCTTACGCCTGCCACTGCCTCGGTCAATCTGGCCTGCACAAGGTCGATCGCAACCTGGTCTACGGTTATCAGCCTGCTCGCCCTGGATTTTTCCTCGCTGTCCCTTTCCAGTTCCTTCCTCTGATTCATCATGTCCTGCCGTCTTGCGGCGTCTTTACGCGTCCTATTTAACTCTGCGAGTTCATTGTTTATCCTTGACAGCGCATCATTGGCACTGTCGCGTCCTGACTTGGCCTTGCTGTATCGGTCTTCCGCCTTCTTGAGCTCAGACTCCAGCCCTGAAAGAATTTTGTCCATGTCTGGATATGCATTCAGCTTCTCTTCATTGGCAATAATCTTGCGTAGGGACGCGTTCGCATCGGAGAGCATTCTCTGCTCGCCATTGAGCTTTAATACAAGCTCTCTTATTGCCTGTTCAGCGGCCTTCAGCACCTTGGACTTTTCGGATATAAGCCTCGCCCGCATCTGTACATCGAGGTCGCGTTCGCAGACCGGGCATCTCTGTGCGTCTTTGTTCAGCTCCTCCAGCC
>JAJZYR010000007.1 GCA_021797995.1 Microcaldota archaeon | reverse complement strand
CAGTACTCTGCATGATGTTGGTCATCTTCCTGAGGTCCCCCTCGCTCACGTATATCAATGCTTCAACAGCCTTATCATCGACCTCGAGGCCCTCGCTCTTGGCAATCCGCTCTATGTACCTCTTCATCTCGCCCTCGTTCAGCGGCTTGAACCTAAGGACGACGCACCTGCTCTGTATCGGTTCTATTATCTTGCTCGCATAGTTCGCGCTGAGTATGAACCTTGTCGATGACGAATATTTCTCCATTGTCCTCCTGAGCGCATGCTGTGCCTCAGGCGTAAGCGCATCGGCCTCGTCAAGGAAGATTATCTTGACCATGCCTCCGGAGAGAGGAAGCGTCCTCGCAAAGTCCTTTACCCTCCCCCTTATTACATCGATGCCCCTGGTATCGCTCGCATTAAGCTCAAGAAGCGCCTCGTTCAGCTTGTCCCCGTACAGCTCCCTGGCCAGGGCTATTGCCGCGGTGGTCTTGCCGATTCCCGCCGGGCCTGAGAAGATCATGCTTGGAAAGCTCTTTGCCTTGACAAATTCCTTCAGCTTGTCGACAATCGCATCCTGGCCTATGACCTCCTTGAGGCTAGATGGCCTGTATTTCTCCGTCCAGGGTCTGTCCAGCACTTCCATCAGATCACAACCTAACAATTAGCATATATCTATGAACTGATAGCTATTTATTATTTACACACTGTGGGCTGGAGCTGGCGCTACTTTACTTGCCCGGAGCTGATGAGGTCCTCTATCATATCGAGCAGCTCTGGGAACCGCGTATATCCAGAGTCCTTGTTGAAATGACCTGCATCTCTTATTATGGTAAGCGGCACGCCGAGCGGCCTTGATACGTTCTCCGCAATCTCGAGTGGAACGTACGGGTCGTTGTCCGAGTTTATCAGGACGAACTTGCCGCAGTTGCCCTTGATCTTGTCCCACTTGAAGTTCCTGTCGCAAAACGTGCTGTTTATCCTGTTCATCGTGTCTCTTGAGTCTCTGACAGGCCCTATGAACCCGGCAACAAGGAATGTGCCCTTCACCTTCTTGCTGAGCTTCTCAAGAACGCTGAGTATGAACGTTGACCCGAGCGAATGGCCGACAAATATGGTGTCCTCGTCGATATATCCCTCGAACGGCTTGAGAGCCTTGAGCCAGTTGTCCAGGCTCTGGTCCTTTGGGGTAGGGAACGTTGGCGTGAAGACCACGCAGCCCATCTCGGTCAGCTTCTCCTTCAACCAAAGGAACCAGTTCTCTTCTGGATTCCCGTACGCACCGTGAATGATGAATACCGTTGTCATCTTATCACCCCTTCATATTATGCAGGGTGAGAGATTTGAACTCTCGAGCCAGCTATGGGCCTGAGAGCGTTTCCTAGCTGTTTCACATCCATATCCATAGCCATATTCCACACCAAAACAACGCAAGATTCTAAGCCCAAGCAGGTTCATCTGAACCATGAATAATGGCCGAGCAAGGTATATAAGCAGAAACGGTTCAAATTTCCCGGGATTTGGACCGACTATACTGTGCAGCAACTAAGCTTGGAAACGTCTTCGTAGAAAGCCTGAGCCGCTAGCTTCAGCCCCTCACTAAGCGTTGGAAAGACATGTACTGTGTCTATTATGTCATCTATTGTTAGGCCGAATTTAACTGCCAACACGCCTTCGTGTATGAGGTCTGCTGCGTGTGGCGCCAGGATGTGCACTCCGAGTATTCTCTTGGTTTTGCTGTCTATCACTATTTTCGCAAGCCCTCGCGTATCCCCGATTATTGCTGCTTTTGCCACAAACTTAAATTCCACTGGGCTGCAACTGCATTTTATCCTGTTTTCTATCACCTGCTCTTCGGTCATGCCGACCATTGCAGCCTCCGGGTAAGTAAATATAGCGCTCGGCACTTCATTCATATTTATTATCTTGTTAGCATTCTCAAAAATGTTAGAGGTTGCCGTGTTGCCTTCCTTCGCGGCCAAGGTTTCAAGCATAGGTTCTCCGGTAACGTCACCGGCTGCGTATATGTTTCCAGCGGTCGTCTTGAGCGTCTTATCAACTTTGATGAAGTTTCTCTCGGTAAGCTGGACGCCGGCAGCATTCAGGTCCAGCTTTTCTACGTTCGCAGTTCTCCCGGTAGCAAAAAGTATCTCTTCTGCATCAAAAATGGTTTCAGTTTCCTTGACTCTGGCCGTTACACTCTTTAATCCGTTCCTAGAGTCTATCTCGACTAAAGTTGCATTAGTTACTATATCAACTCCGCTCCCCTTCAGGTATTCGGCCAGATGGCTGCTCACTTCCGGCTCCCAGTTCGGTATTATCCTCTCGCTCCTTTGTAGCAAGGTAACCCTGACGCCTAACCCAGCAAATAGCTGGGCAAATTCTAGCCCCAATGCTCTACCACCTACAACTATGAGCGATTCTGGGAGCTTGTCTATCGATAGAGCTTCTTCATTTGTGAGATAGTCTACTTTTTCTATCCCTTTTATTCGTGGTACCATAGCTCTTGCGCCGGTGGCTATAAGCATGTGTTTTGACCTTATCTCCTTCGTCCCAGCCATGACTGTGTTTGCATCCATGAACGTTCCTATCCCGTCCATGAAAGTTACGTTTTCCATCTCCGATAATACATTCTTGTATTTTTCATCCCTAAGGTCGTCTACGATCTTGTTCTTCTCTTTGATTATTTTTGCATAGTCCGGCTTTCCAATGGTGTAATCTAATCCTGCGTATCGCCTTTTCTGAAGCTCCTCTATAAATGTGCTCACGGTTATGAGCCTCTTGCTAGGCACACATCCCACATTTATGCAAGTGCCTCCAAGTACCGCGCCCTTAGTGGCGCCGCTACCTATCATGGCCGTTTTGATTCCGATGCTATTCGCTTTTATTGCTGCTGCGAAAGCGGCAGACCCCTGCCCCAGTATTACATACTCAAATTCTTCTATTTAATCACCTTGGAAATATACGCCTTGTTTGCTATATCGCAGGATATTATTTGTTTTTTGTAAGACGCTATGTGGCTTATTATGCTATCTACTGTTTGCCTCACTTCAGGGTTGATTGCATAAATGTGCTTGTTACCATCATTTCTCACGTTTACAAACCCGCAATTCAAAAGGCAATGCATGTGGTGAGAGACATTGCTCTGTTCGATTCCGGTCATAGCCGTTATTTCGCTTACGTTCAGATCCCTTTTTGCCAGAGAGCTCAATATACTGAACCTACTATAATCGCCTATCGCATAGAAGAATGCTTTGAACTCGAGTTTGTTCATTCAACCACTATAAAGAGCTGTTTATGGCTTCCTCTAGCTGCCCAAGAGTTGATGATGGTGAGCCGTTTATATACAATACAGTGCCGTTTTCGGAGATAAGGTAATATATATCCAGATAGCCTTTTGGATCATAAACTGCCGTCATGTTATAACCCGCAAGTGCCGGGATTATTGTATCGTTAGAGTATGCGCCCGGAGCATATGAACTCACGAAGCTCGATATGGGTGGCCCGCTGTACCCCAAGTCATTGTAAAGCTCCAGTTCAATAATCTTAATCCCGCGCCGCTCGAAAAATTGATAGTTCTGGTTTATCTCTTCGTTACCCTGTGCGCATGACGGGCACCAAGTGGCCACGAACCAGAGGACTACAACATGCCCTTTGTATGCAGACAAGTTCGTATACGAACCATTGGCTAGACGGAAGCCATAATCGGGGGTTATCGACCCAACAGTAATATTCTGAGGTCCTGCATTTCCACCGTTCGAATTAAATTTCAGTAACAATAGTGCTATCGTCACCACGGCAGCGAGCGCTACGATTCCGACTACTACGTTCTTTTTCATTTCTTCACCGTGCAGCATTTGGCAATGTTCCTTGAAGCCAACAAAACGCTTAGCAAGAGAAGACCTATCGAGAGGGTAATGAACAGCGTTTCATAAGTAGCAAAGGGACCCTGGAGTTTACCCGTAACCCCTATTACTGTAGCAGTGGATGCGCCGAAGGCGGTCAAGATGGCCGGTATCACAGACGTACAGCAAAGACCACTGGGGATTATTGCTGCTATAATAGCACCTAAGCTCACTCTTCCGCTCAGTGCAGCTCCATTTACAAACGCGAACGTGTTCATCACCAAAGAGAGTGCGAGAAGCAGACTGATCGATATTGATACAATTAATGAATAGATGTTTAACCCAAAGGCTATTTTTGGAAGCGGGAGGTTTAACGAAGAGCTAGAAAGCAGATAAGAGTAGCCAAGAAAGGACAGTATGACTATCAATAAAAATGCTACAGAGTATGCCTTAGAATTGAACACACGGCGAATCGCGCTTATTGCTCCATTGACTTTTGCCATAGTATATGAATAGCCAATCATATTTATAATTCTTTGGACGCACCGCATGCATAAACATAGCTTTTTAGGAAACCTTAGTCCTAAGCTACGCCAGCACGTTCATCCCTTGGATTTACATGGGCTAATGGCCCAACGGTCTGCAAGCTAGCAACCTAGCAGCGGTTATCCCAGCCTTGAAGGAACCTCTACGGCTGCTTCTGGGCTGGGGCAGAAGCAGCCTTGCCAGTTGGGTCTAGTAGCAGTAGCCGCCGTCCGAACGAAGTTCGGCACGCCCGAACCTGCACAGAACAGGTGAAGGGCGTGAGGCAGCGGAGGCTTACTAAAGACCTCAACTTAAGAGGTACACAGTATTATTGATGGTTAGAAGCCCCTCGTGAAAACGGAGGGGTCTTTAGGTTGTCGTCGAGAGCCTACTAAAGGCCTTTTGGGCTTAGGGTCTTTAGTCGCCCAGAGGTCTTTAGTTACGGCCGTGACGCCTTCTAAATTTAAATAGCTTGGGTTGTATAGTATACAGTGAACGGATATGAGAAGATATTTCAGGGTTGAAATAGAGCAGGACGAAGACGGCGTATTCGTAGCTACCGTACCGCAGCTGCCCGGATGCGTTTCTGATGGCAAAACTAGAAAAGAGGCCATAGAGAACGTCAAGGACGCCATAGCCGGTTATCTGGCTAGTCTTAAGAAGCACAACGAGCCGATACCGCCTTCTATAAAAGAGGAAGTCGTATCGGCCTCTTACCTGCAAACCTCTTGATCTGAGTTTTATGTAAAACTGATTGTAGCTTTTGTAATTGGTGCCATGATATGTTCATGGACACCTGCTTGAGGGTTTCGGAGAAATCCTCGAAATCTTCCTTCCTTGGTGATTCCAGTTCCGGATTTCCGAACCCTGCTTTGTCGCCGCAAATTGGATTTGCAGGGGGAGAGATTTGAACTCTCGCATCCTCTACGGAAACGGGTCCTAAGCCCGTCGCATTTGGCCAGGCTCTGCCACCCCTGCATGCTTCTCCTTCCTTTAAAACATATTTATATGTGAGCATTTTAATATCATTGACAATGATGATAACTTCAAGGTACGTAAGGGAGCATATCGCTGAGATACGGGAATCTCTGGAGAGAAGGCAGTCTGACTATCCAATTGACGAGCTTCTTGTGCTTGACGAGAGGGATAGGGAGCTTGGCGCAGAGCTGCAAGAGCTCAGGACCGCGAGGAACAGGGGCAGCCTTGAAGTCTCAAGGCTGAAGAAGGCAGGGGAAGGCGCATCCGGGAAGATCAGTGAGCTTGCCGCAACAAAGGAGAGGATAGAAAGGATAGAAGCCGAGCTGCCGCAGCGTCGGGAGCGGCTCGAAGCTCTCCTGACTGGCCTGCCAAACGTGCTCCACGGCTCTGTTCCATACGGTAAGGACTCCTCGGAGAACATAGAGGTAAGGAAGTGGGGCATTCCTAAAAACAGGAAAGCGGAGAACCATGCCGATCTACTGAAGAGGCTCGGGCTTCTGGACCTCGACAAGGCCGCCGAGGTCGCAGGCTCGCGCTTTTACTACCTGAAAGGGGACCTAGCCCTGCTCGAGCAGGCGCTAATCAGGTTCACCATAGACATAATGATAAAGAAAGGTTTTACGCTCGTGTCTCCCCCGCTCATGCTAAGGAAGAAATATTACAAGGGAGCCACCTCACTTGCCGACTTCGAGGAGGCGCTGTACAGGGTCTCGGATCCCAAGGAGGCTGAGAAAGGTGCAGGGCTTGAGCGGCTTGAGGAGGAGCTCTTCCTTATCAGCACTTCGGAGCATGCAATCGCTGCCCTTGTTGCAGAGCAGGTCTTCTCGGCGAGGGACCTGCCGCTCAGGTATGTCGGAATAAGCCCAAACTTCAGGAGAGAGGCCGGAGCGCATGGAAAGGACTCGAAGGGCATATTCAGGGTTCACCAGTTCTACAAGGTTGAGCAGTTTGTTGTATCGAGGCAGGAGGATTCCTGGAGCATCTTCGAGGAGCTGATCGGCAATGCTGAGGAGATCTTCAGGAAGCTGGAGCTGCCATACAGGATAGTGAACATCTGTACCGGAGACATAGGGATAGTCGCAGCGAAGAAATACGACCTTGAGGTGTTCATGCCCGCAACAGGGGAGTACAGGGAACTCGTCTCCTGCTCGAACTGCACCGACTGGCAGGCGCTTAGGCTCGACATAAAGTATGACGACAGAGGTGAGAGAAAGTATGCGCACACGCTCAACTCCACGGCAAGCGGGTCGATAGAGAGGCTCATAGTGGCAATTGTCGAGAATTACTCTAATGACGACGGCACAGTAACGATGCCCGATGCCCTTGTCCCATACATGGGAAAGAGAAAGATTGGCTAGCAGGGGGGCATATGGGATCCAATTACGACTACATAATCCTGGACGTAGACGGGACGCTTTACCGAAATAGTAAATATCTCATGGCCTGCCGTGCTGGGGCAAAAAGGATCAATAGCTATGCACTGGCCAGGGGCGTTCCTAAAGCCGTGGTGGCAAGATTCGTAAGGAAGTATGTCAACAGGGGAAAGATGACGTATCCGATACGGGAGATGTCAAGGCGATACGGAATCGACAGGAAGAAGTTCCTCGATTATGCATACGATCTGGATCCAGGGAAATTTGGGATAACCAGAGATGAGAGGATCATAAGGCTGCTGAAAAAGGCGAAGAGAAGGGCAACACTGGCTGTCTTTACAAACTCTCCTGCAATTTGGGCGCTGCGCACCCTGACAAGCATAGGGGTGAGAAAATTGATACCGAGGAGGAATATCGTTACGCTGGAGTCCCTGGATAATGGAAGGGTCATCAAGCCGTCCATGGCCTCCCTTGTGATTCTGCTTGGGATACTGTCTGCAAAGCCAGGCAGGGTCGCCTTCCTTGACGACGGCAGGAAGAACGTCGAAAATGCAAGGAAGCTCGGCATCAATTCCATTCTGATCTGCAATGGCAGGCAGTACAGCGTCGGGGGACATGGATCAGCTCAGGACATATACAGCGCCCTGCAGGAGCTGGCTGACGCCAATAGATAAATACTAGTCATTGGATAGTTATGGGAGGACAATGAAGAAGGAGTACGATATCATAAGGGACATAAAGAGGCTGAAGACCGTAAGGGGCTACGGCACGGAGCTGATAAGCATCTATATCCCTGCAGGGTATGCAATTGCGGAGGAGGTCGCGAAGCTCAGGCAGGAGCACAGCGAATCAGGCAACATCAAGTCAAAGCAGACACGGCAGAATGTCCAGGGCGCGATAGACAAGATACTTCAGTACCTCAGGCTCTACAGGGAGACCCCCAAGAACGGGCTTGTCGTCTTCTGCGGCAACATTTCCAAGGACGCGGGAAAGACCGATATCGAGCTCTTTTCCATGGAGCCTCCACTGCCGCTGAAGATCAACATCTACAGGTGCGATTCTACATTCCTTCTCGGTCCGATTGAAGAGATGGTAGGTGCGACTGACATGTATGCACTCGTGGTCCTTGACGGCCGGGAGGCCACCGTGGCGACCCTCAAGGGTTCGCATATCCAAGTGGTGAAGAAACTAAACTCCATGGCGCATGCAAAGGTCAGGAAGGGGGGCCAGTCTGCAAGAAGGTACGAGCGCGCGATTGAGGAGAGCATAGATGACTATTACAAGCGGATCTCGGAGATAATAAACGCCACGTTCGCCTCAAATCAATTCAAGATAAAGGGGCTCATAGTAGGAGGGCCAGGTCCTACAAAAGAGAACTTTGTCAAGTCCAATACGCTGAACTACCAGATAAAAGTCCTCGGAACATACGATACTGGGTACACTGATGAGACAGGGCTTGGGGAGATTGTGGAGAAGGCGTCGGATCTTCTCAGGGAGCAGGAGGCGTATCAGGAAAGGAAGGTAATAGAGAGGTTCAAGCAGGAACTGGTCAGAGGCGGACTTGCAACGTACGGATACGACAAGACAAGGAGGGCGCTTGAGAACAATCAGGTCAGTACGCTCATAGTCAACGATGAGCTTGAGATGCATGAAGTGGTATATAAATGCAACTCGTGCAACAAGACCTTCAGCGCTGTGGAAACGGGAAAAGACCGCATGCTAAAGCATGCATCAGACAGCGGAAACCTCGAAGTCGTCTCCGAGGTTGATGTTATCGGGGATTTAATAGCCCTTGCTGACAAGAACGGCGTCGACACGGTTTTCGTATCGAGCGAGAGCTCGTACGGGAAGGAGTTCCTTCTGGGTTTTGAGGGCATTGGCGCTATCCTCAGGTACAGGCTCTGACATTTATCGACTTCCCAAAAAATGCGCATCATGTTTATAAACCTATTTCTGCAATGAGTACGCATAGCGTTTAGAGATTATCCTATTTATCCTTCCCCACCCTCTAAACGCTCTTACGATGTTGCCGCCAGGCCGAGCCATACCCAGCGCCTCAGTGCCTCGGCTCTGCCTGTCCCTGCCCTCCGCGTGAAGCATTTTTCCGGGAATCTCAGCATCCATTTATAAACATTAGAGTAGTATTAATGCCATTATCATGAAGAGATTTAAGACGACTGCAGATATTAAGATCCCTGACAAGATAGTCGACCAGGTAATAGGGCAGGAGAAAGCGGTAGAGGTAATAAAGAAGGCGGCAAGGCAGCATCGCAATGTGCTGCTGATAGGGGAGCCCGGCACCGGGAAGACAATGCTGGCGCAGGCAATTGCCGAGCTTCTCTCTGCAGCCGAACTCGAGGATGTGCTCGTCTACAGAAACGTCAATGACGAGAACAGGCCGATCATAAAGTCAGTAAAGACCTATCCGACGCCGCCTGTACCGGGAAAGCCGCTCGGCGACGGCCAGGGCAGGCAGATCGTGCAAAAGGATAAGATGAAGGGAAGGGTCGATCACGGAAGGGGAAAGAATATCATAACGCCGATACTGGCAGTCATAGTCATTGCGCTTATTGCCGTATCGCTCCTTGGAATATTTTCCGGATATGAACTTCTCATCTTTGCGGCCGTGATACTCGGCGTGATGATTTTCGGCTCCGTAGCCCTATTTGTAAGCGGTTTCAGGAGGATGGGGGGCATAATGCCGGGAATGTTTGATTCGGGGGAGTCAAAACTGATAATAGACAATACAGGGATGACGCATGCCCCGTTTGTTGACGCGACCGGATCCCGGGCAGGCGCGCTGTTCGGCGACGTCCGTCACGACCCCCTGCAGTCGGGCGGGCTTGGCACTCCGCCGCACCTGAGGGTCGAAGCCGGGGCGGTCCACAGGGCGAACAAAGGCGTGCTGTTCATAGATGAGGTTGCAGACCTTGAGCCGAAATCGCAGCAGGAGCTCCTCACGGCCATGCAGGAGAAGAAGTATCCGATAACGGGCCAGAGCGAGCTGAGCTCAGGCGCGATTGTGCGTACTGAACCAGTTCCGTGCAACTTCCTGCTTGTTGCGGCAGGAAACCTACAGGACCTGCAGAAGATGCATCCCGCGCTCAGATCAAGGATCCGGGGATACGGATATGAGATTTATATGGAGTCATCAATGCCGGATAATGCGGCAAACAGGGAGAGGATATTCAGATTTATAGCCCAAGAGGTCAAGAAGGATACTAAGATTCCTGCCTTTGACTTCGCTGCATGCATGTACCTGCTTGATGAGGCGCGGAGGAGGAGCGGACGAAGGGGAAGGCTTACCCTCATACTCAGGGACCTTGGTGGGCTGATAAGGGCAGCGGGTGACGTTGCTGTAGAACGCGGCGGGAAGACAGTTACTGTAGAGGATATAAAGTCGGCATCAAAGCTCGCACGGCCCATAGAGGCCCAGTTTGTGGAGCAGTCGCTCGATTATAGGAAGGACTACAAGATATTCAAGACTACGGGATTTGCGATAGGAAGGGTCAATGGGCTTGCGATAGTGGGTTCATCATATCTCTCTGCAGGGATAGTGCTGCCCATCGTTGCAGAGGTAACGCCTGCAAGCTCAAGAACGGAGGGCAAGCTGATACCGACAGGCAAACTCGGAAAGATAGCACAGGAGGCAGTGAAGAACATAAGTGCCATAATCAAGAAGCACATGAGAAGGGACGTGGCAGGCTATGACATCCATGTGCAGTTCCTCCAGACATACGAAGGAGTAGAGGGTGACAGCGCAAGCATCTCCGTTGCCGTGGCCGTGATCTCTGCGATGGAAGGCATACCTGTCGACCAGGAGATGGCCATGACCGGATCCCTTTCCGTAAGGGGCGACGTGTTACCTGTCGGTGGCGTCTCGAACAAGGTGCAGGCCGCAATAGAGGCAGGGATGAAGGCCGTGCTGATCCCTGACACGAATGCCAAGGACATCTTCATAGACAGGAAGGACATGAAGAACACGAGGGTAATCCCGGTAAAGAACATAGCAGATGTGCTGGAGCATGCGCTGAAGAAGAGCCAGAGGAGGGATGCGATGATAAGGGAGTTGAGGCACTACATGACGAGCGACTCGAAGGAGAGGGCTCCCCTTATAGTAGGCGGCGACATGGAGTGATGCTTAATGGCGGCAAAACCAAGAGCGCAGGCTCACGACTCTGGAAGCAGGATAGAACAGATGGGCAAGGCGATAGTAAATGACATAAGGGGGGGAAGGAATCCGAAGTTCACCACGCTTGCAAGAACGCGCTCAAACATCTTATACGATTCGAAGGAGGGCTATCTAAGGCTTGGAAAGTCAAAGGAGGAGAGAACCTTCCTCAACTATGCCCAGTCGAGGAGATTTATGCAGACGGTTGCAGTCGCTTCTAAGTGCCACAAGTTCGTAAAGGAGAACCTGCATACGACGATAAGGGGGCTGTTTTACCAGCTCAAGTACTCCCTTGGGGAGGACATAGACGAGAACGTCTTCAGCGAGCAGTCTGAATCAAATCCGCTCATAGAGGACATAGAGGTCGCGCTGGAGGTGAAGAGGGAGGACCTGAACCTCAACGCAAACAGGAAGGGAGTGCTTGCAGGAAACATGAAGGTCATGGACACGTTTAACGGAGAGAAGCTCGAGATCGACTGCAGCAAGCAGGGCAGGAGTGGCTGGGCTGTGCCGAGCGACGTAGACAACGACATAGAGTTTGTAGATGTAAAAGCCAAGTTTGTGCTTGTGGTAGAAAAGGACGCACTATGGCAGCGGCTAAATGAGGATGGGCTGTGGAAGAAGGATAACTTCATACTTATAACTCCGCAGGGGCAGGCCTCAAGGGGCATAAGGAGGCTTATAAGGAAGCTCGCCGACATGGGTCTTCCGGTATACCTGTTCACCGACTCGGATGCGTGGGGGTGGTATATCTACTGGACGATAAAGACCGGGAGCATAAACCTGGCGTACATCGGCGCCGATGTCGCAACGCCTGAAGCGAGATTCATAGGGGTCACGATGTCGGACTTGGACAAATACGACTTTCTCAACAAGATGACAATAAACGCGAGCGAGGTCGACCTGAAGAGGGCGCAGGAGATGCTTAACTACAGCTGGATCAGCAGGAGCAAGGAGTGGGTTGCAGAGCTCGAAAGGATGATAAAATCGAAGAAGAAGCTCGAGCAGGACGCGCTTCAGGGGCCAAGGCTCACGTTTGTCGATGACTATATAAAGGACAAGATAAAGAACAAGGAGTTCCTTCCGTGATCCTATTTCGCCAGGCTGCTGGGACAGATCTTCCTTAATGTGCACCTGACGCATTCCCTGTTCCTCGCCGTGCATGCATCCCTGCCCAGGGCTATGAGAAGGTTCGATGTCCTGGACCACTCGTCCCTCGGCACCTTCCTCATCAGGTCGAGCTCCACCATCGCCGGATCCCTGTGCCTGCTAAGGCCGAGGCGCCGCGAGACCCTGCCGCAGTGCGTGTCCACCGCTATGCCCTCGTCTATTCCGTATCCCTCGTTGAGTATCACGTTCGCCACCTTCCTCCCGACCCCGTATAATTCAGTGAGCTCCGCGATGCTCTTCGGAACCTTACCGCCGAACCTGCCTGCGACGATCCCTGCCGAGCGCTTTAGGTATCTGGCCTTCGTCTTGTAATAATTGAGCCCGCCCAGGTCCTTCCGGAGCTCCTTTATGTCCGCACCGGCATAGTCATCGAAGGTATGGTAGCGCCTGAAGAGGCCTTCCGTAACCTTGTTTACCTGCTTATCGTTGCACTGCGGGGAGAGGAGCACGGCCACGAACAGCTCGGTAAGATTCCTGTGCCTCAGCTGCGTGCGGGGATGCTTCCCGTACCTTGCCTCCAGCCTAACCAGTACGGCCTTTACGTATGCGGCCTGATCCATGAGCTGACTGCTCGCCGCACAAATATAAGCAATGCTGTTCTTTACCTTTGGGCGATATAAATGCCATCTGGGGTCCTCTCTATCAGGACGCTGTTTGAGCCGCTTATTTCGATTCCGCTTGTCTGGGAAGCGTAATCAAGCGAGGCAGCGCTGGCATTCCCTGAGAGGAAGGCGTTGAGGTACGCCTGGGTCATGACGATCTCCCCACTCTGGTAGAAAGCCGACTGTACGGAGCTGAGCTGCGAAAGTGAGCTTATGGCAAATTGGGCATAGACCGCAGAGGTAAGGAGCGTCAACACGATACAAAATCCGTAAAATGAAATTTAACCACCAAGAGCAAGGCAGAAAGTCTGCGCGGATCCATTGAACTGATGCGGGAAACACCGTACATACTGCGCCAGTGAGGCATTAGCATGCTGTCCTGGCGCTATCACGGAAATATTCCCTATGCCGTATGCCGATGAATATCCTGCTAGGTAGGAATACATACAGGCCGCATTTCCTGCAGCATACGCATCAAGGCACGCCGAGCTTGTCGCATTATTTGCCGCGTTGTTCATGAAGTCGTATGAGAGGATGTCGAACGCAAGGACCGTACGTGCCGCGTAGTACCCGCCACTTACCGCAGCGATGCGGTAACTCAAGGCTGAGGCCAGGGACAGCGACAGGAGGAGCGCAATCAGCGCTTCGAAGGTTGCAAATTGTGCTTTGATGCAATCAGCTCTCGTTTAGGTTTATTACTGAGTTCAGGTATGAGAGCGTCTGGTTTCCCAGGACGCGGTAGCCGTTCAGCCTGATGTTTATCACGTATGCAAAGGGATATGGCGAGGCGCATGTATAGTTCCTGCCGGATATGCTGCACCCCTGAGCGCTTTGGGTTGCCGAGGAGACAAGGACTGATGCCGCCTTCTGGTATGCAGTGATTGCCTGCTGTTCCGTCGATTGCACATCCCCGGAGACGTCGCTTTGGTTATAATAGCCGAGCACGCTGTAAAGGTTGTTGCGCGCCTGCACATATTGGGAGTATTGCGACTGGTTTGCCTGGTAGTACCTGCCGCCAGACGCCACAAACGCCTGCGCTGCGGGCTGATAGCCGCTGGTTACGTTGGTAACGGCCGCTGTGCCTACAACCCTGCCGTCAAGGATCACATTGGAGCTCTTTGACGAGCTGGAGAGGTTCGAGGTCAATGAGCCGTACGGGCTCCTTATGTGCAGCCGGAATGAGTATATATAAGCAGCATGCCCTGGATTCGTTTCCGTGTAATTGTATCCAGACGGATATGGGACTGTGCAGTACGTCCTTGTCTGGCTGCCCCCTTCGGTGAAGCAGTACATCGAGAAAACGTTGTAGTCCCACGCATCCGATGTCCCGCACTGCACCCCTATGTCGAGATTCCCGCCAAAGAACCCTATCTGAGTGCACCTATCCGTCTGGCTCAGCGAGTATACCGGCGATTGGGAATCAAGCGCGTATGACTCCGACTCGTTCCTTCCGGTTATGTACGCGCTGAGGGTGGCGTTGGATATGCCTCCGAGCGCTTCTATGGCGTATGTATGGAGGGTCAGGTTTCTCGCAAGGCTTTTGGAGCTGCAGCTTACGTTATAGCTCAGGCTGAGGGAATCGATGCCTTCGAAGAGCGGCGTAAAGTAGACATTCTCCTCGTAGATGCCCGAAAAGCCGGTATCCACAGAGCTGCTTGACAGGAGCAGGGAGTTCGACGAGAGCGTGGCGCGGGCCCTGCCGGAGCTGCATCCGTAAAAGAGCATCTGGAGCGCGTCCTGCCCGCCCAGCGTCGAGTTCAGCGGCATATAGACGCTGGCCTCAGGTTGCGCAGGCACATTGCCTGGCGCCGGTGCCGGTACGGGAAGGTCGGAGAGGATTATGGAGTTTACGGCCTTTTGCTGCACTGAAAGGTCTTTCCCGTACAGCAGAATGATTCCAAGGCAGAGCACGCTGACAGCGCTGGCTATCAGGAGGAACTCTATGCTTGTCTGCGCTCTCCTCATTTCACCACCATCGAATAGAGCTTGCCGGAGACGGTAATAATACGGCAGACCTCACCCTGGGGGCACGCTGCGCTCCGCGTGTAAGGGCCGAGTGAGACCGACAGGTTATAGGCCGATGCGAAGGATGCAGACAGATGTGCAGCCTGGGAGTAGTTGCTGCCGGTGCCTGTAATCGCGCTGACAAGCTCCTCTGACTTGTCATAGAGGTTGAGCATGTGCAGTTCGTATGCCCCGGACAGCACGATGCGCGACTGGCCTGCATAGAAGGCCGCTACCAGGATAACAAGCGCAAGCATGCCTATTGGAATGCCTATGGCCATATCGTTGTATACCAGCATCAGACCACCGCCTTTGCAATGCAGCTGCACGACTGTTGGAGCTCCCTGACGTACGAAAGCGAGGCGTTGGCATAGCCGCCGACAGTTACGGAATCGGATTCAGCAGCGGTTTTAATGCCGGCAAGGAGGGTTATGAAGTACAGGGCGAAGAGCATGGCTAGGACCAGCCCTGTCATCATTTCCATGCTTACTTGGACTCTCATAAGATCACCCGACGGAAACCGCAGGATTTATCCTGCGGAGGAAGTCGTTTACTTGCTTAACACCCACTCCCCAGAGCCGCTGTACGTGACTGTGAATCCCGATACTGCACCGCCTGGGCAGAAGATGCCGCTCTTCGCACTTGCCGCAGAGTCGAGATAGTAGGTGCCGTACTCTGTCCTTATCTCGTCACCAACGATGGTGGAGTTGCACAGGCCTGGCGGAACGTAGAGGCTGAAGGCCGTTGCCCCTGCCGCTATCTTCCCGTTTACCGAGCTTACGAACGATGATACGCTGTAAGAGTCGATGGACTTGACTATGCCAGGCCATCTGGCTGCCAGCACTGCCAGGGCGAAGACGGTGGAGAGCCCTGCCAGCGTAAGGTAGATGAGCAACTCGAATGAGATCTGGAGCCTCATCGCCATCATGCTATATTGCTCGAGAGCTTCCCGAGCTGCTGGGCTATAGCCCCGGTAACGCTGTCATTCGTTCCGTTGACGGACACTGTGGCCGGAACAGCACCCCTAAGCTTGACCATCATCACGAGTGCCATGACAATGACGATGCTCGCTGCCGCTATCATCATTATGTACTCAAGGGAGCCCTGACCCTTCCTGCTCCTTGCAAGGAGCAGCACCGCCCTCACCTCGGGAGGGAGCACGCATTCTGCCCTTTTTACTCTTTCTACCAGTTCTGTTGTTTTCATTCATTTCACCTAAATAGCATAGTTAATGTAAAGCGCAGAGAGAGTCATGATAAATACCGATACGGAGAAGATGGGGATTACCCTTGAGAGGCATTTGGGTGCCCCGATGCCCGGTTCGTTGAAGAGCCTGCTTGCTACCAGCACGATCAGGATATATGCCGATATCACGTAGATGAAGGCATGCTGCAGCGGCACGCCTCCCTGGTTGAGAAGCCCGAGTGAGGTCGTGAGTATCGTAGAGCTTATTCCGCCGAACAGCGGAAGGAAGAAGGCCATGCCAAGGTACGTGACAGACTGCATGCCGCCGGTACCTGCTTTCAGCCTGTTTCGCGCCCGCGCTTCCTCTTCGAGGCGGGCTTTGAGGCTCTCGAGTGAACGTAAGGTGCTGCCTCCTTTTGCCAGCCCCTCCGAGAGTATGCATAGAAGCTCAGCCATATGCCTGCCCTCGGAACCTGAGCGTTCGGAGAGGGCATCGTGGTGGCCCAGCCTGAATCTTGCGAGGCGACGCCTGAGATCTGCCGAGAATGAGTACTCCTTATGCAGAGCCGAGTCCAGCGAATGGGAGAGGTTGTGCCCGGAGTTCCTGATGAGCTCCCTTACGAACACCAGCACCTCGGTCTCTGCGCCTGCGGGGCGCCTGTCCCTGAGAAGGTACATGAGGAGGATGCCGGGAACAAGCACAAACGGGGTTATGGCCCTGCCTAGCACTAGGAAGAGCAGGGGTATCTGCGCCAATGCTGCAATGAGTCCGGCATCCCTAACCAAGCAATCTCCTCTTTTGCATAGCAATTCCGATGACATAGATGAGCGGGAGCATGACGAGCATCATGACCGAGAATAGAAAGATTCCTGTGTCCTTCTGCGCTAGGATTATCTCACCCATAAACGAGAAGACGGTGAATGCCGGGAGGATGGTGGAGAGGAACATGTTTATGGTGGCATACTTCTGCATTGATTCGAGGGCCCTGGAGCGCCTCTCTGCAAGCAGGTACTCGTACGCATCAAGCAGCCTGTGCACCTGTGAGATGCCGCTGTCAGCAGCATCTCCTGAGCATGATTCGGCGAGCATTGGCATCCCGCGCTCAGAGCCTACGTAATGCATCGCCTCTCCGGGACTTTCGCCGAGCCTGATCCGCCGTGCAATGGCGCCGAGTGCGGAGCTCACCTGCTCTGACCGCGCCTCCCTTGCAGCCCTTGCCAGCGCCTTGCAGAGCGGAAGGTCCCTTGACTTATAGTAAGTCAATGTGTACAGGCTTTCGGCAAGCTCCTCCTCAAGCCGCATGCCCCGCTCAATCGCCCTCGTCCCGCGGAGCAGGAGGACTGCGGACGCGGCAAATGGCACGGAGACGATAAGAAACGCAAGAAGCCAGTATGGCGATCCGGTCCCGTTTATGTACGCCAGCAGGAGAGCAAGCGCCGCCGATGCCGCAATGACCTGTGCTGATACCCATAGCTTGTTTTGTATCTTCATGCCACTCGACCTGCATATTGAGACGCCAGCGAGCCCATGCCGCCCGCCTGCGTTTTACCAGAGGCGATCTCAGAGAGGAAAGCCGCCCTCTTCTCAAGCTCCTGTATCGAGCGCCTCTTTGAAAGTCCGTGCCTCTTTCCAAAGCACGCTACGGCCTTCGAATCCGCAAGCGCACTCTTTGCAAGCTCACCGCCCTCGATGACCTTCGACACGCTCACCATGTCGCCGTCGCCTATCTCGAGCCCCTCCTCTGCCTCCGCGCGGCTGAGCCACCTGTACTCGTATGCAGTGCTCAGCATCCTCCTGCGCGTGTCCACCTGCAGCATGTGAAGCGAGAGGTCGAGCATGCTTATGCTCCTTGTCTCCACGGACATTGGGCGGATCATAAGCCTCTTTATTACCCCGAGGTCCTCGCTGCTGCTGTGCATGGTCGTCATGAACGGAATGCCCATGCTGGCGCCTGAGAAGAGGTCCCGCGCCTCGTCTCCCCTGATCTCCCCTATTACTATCCTGTCAGGCCTGAGCCGCAGGGCGTTGAGCACCTGCTCCTTCGTGGTCACCTTTAGCTTCTCCCCGTACAGCGCTATGACGTTTGCAAACGCGCCGCCGAACCTGAGCTCGTTGATATCCTCCTCTATGGTTATAATCCTGTAGTGCGGCGGTATGAGCTCGGCGATTGATGCAAGCAGGGTGGTCTTTCCGCTCGCAGGCGCTCCAGCGATGACGGCATTGAGCCCCGAATCCGCCGCGAGCCAGAGATAGGCGAGCGCATCGGGGCTCAGCGTGCCAGCCTTCAGCAGGAAGCCCAGTCCAGCTCTCTTCTCCCCGCCGAGCCTGATAGAGGCTGCGGCTCCGCTGAGCACATACGGCTTTATCTGCGCATGCACCCTTGCATCGCTTACCTGCACGTCTATAATTGGCGTTTCCTCTGACAGCTCCTTCTCGCCAGCGCTGACGTACCTGTTTATGCTGTATCTGAAGGCATCCTCACCGGCAAACCTGAGGTTGGTCTGGCACCTGCCAAATCTTGTCGTGTATACCGATATCGGCAGCGAGGGCGCGTTTATCTCTATCTCCTCTATGTTCTTCCTGTCCTCCAGCAGGATGCTGATGGGGCCGTATCCTACGGTATCGTGGGCCACAAAGTAGGACAGGCATTCGGCCCTGGCCGGATCTGCGCGCCTTGCCAGCTCGTCCCTCGCGATGGACCTGGCCTGGGCAAAGAGCCCCAGCCCTATGTCTGAAGAAGTCGTGCATAAGCTGTCTATCACCGCGGATTTTGCGGCTTCCATGGTGCGGAGGTCTGATGAGGACACTCTGAATTGATATCCGATTGCGTATGCGTACGGGCTCATGGGCCCAGGTGATTTTACCACTGCGGAGTCGATTCCCATTCCAAGCTTCTCGATGCACTCCCCTCCGCCGGGCTCCAAGACCTCGAAGGACATCCTGGAGACAGGACGGCCTGGCTTTTCAGCATCGCCGTGCCTGATGGCCTTTACAACGTCAAGACTGAAACGCATCGATGCACCTGCTTATATTAAAGTATAAGACCATATACTTGAATATATGATAAAAAGGTATATATACCTTTCTGGCATACTGGCTAACCAGATATAAGATGTTATACTCAGATTTAGGGATGGGTATAAGCATAAACCGGTGTCACAATGGCGAGAGTGGAAAAGGATAGGGATGAGATATGGCTTTTGAGGAAACTTTTCAGCAAACCGAACTACGCAGTGCTGAAGCTGCTTATGGTAAAGGCTCCCAGGACTACAAGGGAGCTGTATACGGTGCTCGGGAAGAGCTTTACAAGGAAGACGCTTATTATAACCCTGAGGAATCTTTCGATGAACCTCAACATCCTCCAGCCGACGCACATAAGGACCGAACGCGGCTACGACCTCGGCTATAACATAAACCCAAAGCTGAAGGAGATAGTAAAGTCGATGGAGAAGTTCGAGAAGACCGTAGAAGGCATAACTGACATAAAGTAGCGGTAGGCAGAAAGCTTCTGTAGGAAACTGCACATACTCCGCTTTTGAGGCTGTTGCATATGGTAGAAACAATACCCACATCTGAGAAATTATACAAGCTTATCAAGAAGGTAGACGAGACGCCAGAGGTCCTTACGGTCATGTTTCAGCCTGATGACGGCGTTGCGATGGCCTTCGATCCTGGCATGTTCATAATGATTTCAGGCATTGACAGTGCCGGCAAGAGGTATGTCGCCCGCTCATTCTCAATTGCGTCGGATCCTGCAGAGGCCGTGATGGAGCTCTACATAGTCAAGAAGTCGCACGCAGGCACCTCGATCGAACATACCTCACACTTCGTGGAGTCTAAGCTTGGTGACAGGTACTACATAAAAGGGCCTTATGGGCAGTTCCGGTTCAATCCAAGGGAGAACAAGAAGGTGCTCTTCGTTGCAGGAGGGACAGGCCTTGCCCCGTTCATCTCCATGCTCAGGCAGATAAAGAATACGGGTACGGGAAACGATGTCGACCTGCTGTACAGCATAAAGTATCCCACAGAGATCATAAGGAAGGCGGAGCTCGAGGGCTATGCCAAGGAGATAGGGCTCAAGACTACGATTACCGTCACCAGGCCCGCGCCTGATGACGGCTGGAGCGGGGAGAAAGGGCATATACACGAGGAGATGATAAAGAGGCACTCTCCAGATGTTGCCGATAGGGCATGCTACATATGCGGGCCTGTTGCCTTTGTCAAGGCCATAAAGGAGGCCCTGATCTCGCTCGGAGTCAAGCCCGAGAGGATCTCCGCAGACGTATGGGATACGGGTATCTGAAGGCATTTAAGATGCCTGGGTATTATTGTTGGTCTCTGCCATGAAGGTTCTCGTTGTCAAGAATACCACAAGGGAAGCGCCTGGCCTGCTGGGTAACCTGCTTGACGCGCACGGGATAAGATTTGACCTGGTAGATCTCAGCAAAGCGGAGCGCTTCCCAGATCCACTGCGCTACAAGGCCATGGTAATACTCGGGGGCACGGACAGCGCGAACGACAGGACGGGCAGGATGGGAAACGCGCTTGCGCAGATACGTAGGGCAACGGTTGCATCGATACCGTACCTTGGCATATGCCTTGGAATGCAGATGCTGGTCAGGGCAAACGGAGGGAAGGTAGTCAAGAGCGGCATAAAGGAAATAGGCTGGAAGGACAGCGAGGGCCGCTTCTTTGAGATGGTATTGACTGCCGAGGGAGTGGCAGATCCCTTATTCAAGGGCCTCAGGTCGAGGTTGCCGGTCTTTCAACTCCACGGGGAATTGGCGGTGCCGACTCCATCGATGGCGCTCCTCGCAACAGGCGAACCATGCATGAATCAGGCAGTAAGGGTAGGCAGGATTGCTTATGGGCTCCAGGGCCACTTCGAGCTTACCGCCGAGCTGCTCGGCGCCTGGTCTGTGCAGGACGGCGACCTCATGGCGCTCCGGAGCGGGGAGCTTGAGCGGGATTACCGCAAAGTCAGGGATAAATATGAGAGGGCTGGAAATGCCATCATGTCAAATTTCCTCAGGCTTGCCGGTCTGCTTTGATGCCTCAACCCGATGGTCTCCTCGAGGCTGCATAATATAATCCATGAATTGCATTAGAACCCATCTGCCGTTGCCTCGACCCAAGACCTTGACCTTGCCTTTTTCTGCCTTCCCTATCTAAATCAGCGCCTTCTGTAGTGGCAGTGGCACACCGCGGCGCTGGACCTTCCGCCCACCGCCCTCGAGATGCTGTCAGATACAGGCATACTGTCCTCAAGGAGCGAGTCGGCCATCACCACGAAGCCGTATTCGCCCTCGGTCACGAGGACCTGCCTCACCCTCTTGATTCCCATGAGCCTCTTCGCGCTATCGTGCAGGTTACCCTGCCTCTGCGGCCTCACGAAGAAGAGGCTGTACGCTCTGCTGTTCTTGGCAATTTTATCCATTTTTCCCACCAGTATGAGTAAATCGCAGCCAGTAATCAGTAGTCAGTCGTTAAACATGCTGTGAAACTCGTCAAGGAGCCTGCGGACATTGTGCATGTACGCTGCGTAACTTGCGTCGCCGGCATTCCAGCACCTTTCTGCCTCTGTTATGTTCTTCTCTATCTCCTTGAAGAAGTATTCCGCAATCCTGTTCGATACGCTTACCAGTTTTGCCATTATTGCCCACCGTCCCTCCTGCGCGGCAGACGGCGTGCGCAGGCACTGCGGATTCGAAGCAAAGGCGCAAAGAGCTCAGTCGTCGTAGACGACCCTCCAGGAGTCTGGGCCGTCAGGCACCAGCTTCACCGGCCTCTTGTCGTCAGGCGTGCTGTACATCTCCACCCTTCTCTTCCCGAATAGCATGTTCCTTATTCCCATTGATTCCACCGATTCACAAGCACGAGTTCCGTATGTGTTTGCAGGACAGAGGCGACAGATCCGCATCTACGACGTTGGGGTGTCGGTATATGCACGAGAAAAAAGACGTACAGTGTTCTTCGCTCAACCCATCACTCCCCTGTCCCACGGTAGTATTATGAACGGCCTTGTATATATACATGCCTTGAATATACTGGCTTTTCTGGCTATTTGGACATTGATTATTGCAGGCCTGATTGCTATCCTGACAGATATTATAATGTTACAGGACAACAGATTTAACATTAAATTTATATAATCTTCTATACAACGTATATTATGCCAGATGTTCCGATACAGGTAATGCGTACATTGCAGAAATTAAGGGCGGAGCACTCCCGTCCACCTTACATAATCTTAAGGAAGATACACGGTGGATTTTATGTCTACAAAGATCGTATAGTCAAGGACAAGGCAAGCAATAAGAGCAAGATCTTCTCGGAGTACATGGGAAGGATAACGGACGATGGTCTTTTCGTGAGGAGGATCCTCTCCGAAGACGACAAGATTGCGAACGCGAGGGCGGTGATAGAGTCAGCCGGAGGCAAGGTGCTGCTACCCGGGAAGGGGGATGAAAACGCTTCCGCAGAGGTATTTACACCGGATGAGATAGACACAAAGATTCTTACGATACTGAGCATGAATGCAAGGATGGCGCGTCGGTCCATTGCAGAGCGCGTGGGATTAAGCACGGCGGGAGTTGATAACAGGATAAAGCATCTTGAAAAGTTATACGGGATAAGTTACACTGCCGAGATAGACATTGAGAAGATGGGCTACCTAAAGTTCCTTATATTTATCAAGTTTTTTGAGACGGTGCCGCCTGTAGAAGAGATACGAAGTATACTGAGTAAGGAGATAAGGATACAGAGCGCCATGATGCTCAGCGGCGGCGATTACCACCTTGTTATATACGTACTCGCAGAGAAAAACCTGGATGTTCTCTTCCTTAAACGGGACTTGAGGAAGCTGACCTCCCTGTCGAGGTATCCTTCAGAATGGACAACTACAATATTTTCTGAGTCCTATAATTTCGTGCCGCTGCGCGACGATTTTGTCGACTCGTTCAAGGAGAGGCTTGGCAGAAGAAAGTCGGATATCCTTGGCGAGGAACCCGCAAAGAGCGAGAAGACAATATTAAACAGGGAGTTTGCAGTGCTGAAGGAGATTAATAACAACGGCAGGATAGAATTTACCGAGATAGACAGGAAATACGGATTTGACGAGGGGAGGGCACAGTACTCCTACCACAGGCTTCTAGAGAAAGGCCTGCTCAAGAGGACTACGATATCGATGAATATGCGCGAGATGAAGTATACCGCAGCATTGTTTATGAAGGATGTGCAAAGCGACCTGTTTTACGCCACAAGGAAGAACCTCCTTAAGGAGATAATAAGCGGCAGCGATATTCCTGTAAATAAGTATGCGCTTGTAGGGGATATCGGGCTGCCGTATGGGGTATTCTTACTCCTCAATGTATTCCACGAAGGCGACATCGAAAAGGCGAAGGCTGAGCTGTCGAAGACCAAGGGCATTAGGCTATCGGCTACGATAGTGACAGAATTAGTTATAGGGAAGCTCTGCGTCAGAAGGTTTGACAACGCCTATTCGCTTCAAAACAATACACTGACGGAGGAGTTCGGCGAGACGCCCCTGCCGAAAACGGGCTACTATTAAGGCGCGCAGCGCTGTGCCTCATTGAGTTCCATGTATTATCAGGTTTGTATGGCATCTATTGCCTTAAAAACCTTTTCTATGATTCCTAGTGGATAATTACGGATTCCTGCCGGCTCTGAACCACCATTTTTATCCCTGCTGCAGGGGAAATGCCATTTGGGCTGTGGCTAATGCTATATCCTATAGTCACTCCGTGGTAAATCCTTAAATATGAGAAATGACGACATAAGACCATGCTCCATGATGCCATCCTTTACAACAAGCTTCCAGGAAACAAGGTCGAGTGCATTGCCTGCGCCAGGCGCTGCAGAATACCTGCTGGGTCCCACGGGTTCTGTTTCGTCAGGCAGAACGACAACGGCAGGCTGAAATTAGCTACTTACGGCATGGTAAATGCGATGCAGGTGGATCCGATAGAGAAGAAGCCGTTCAACCACTTCCATCCAGGAACCTATGTTTTCGGGATAGGGACCTCTTCATGCAACTGGGGCTGCCAGTTCTGCCAGAACCATAACATTTCTAAGGAAAGGGAGATTACCGGCGAGGGAATGCCACCTGAGAGCGTAGTGAAACTCGCAATAAGGAAGAAAGCACAGGGGATCGCATTTACATACAACGAGCCGGCTATTTTCATAGAGTACGCGCTTGACATTGCAAGGCTTGCACATAAGAACGGCCTTTATACTGTATTCGTGACAAACGGTTACCTGACGAAAGGAGCGGTGCTGGAGATGAAGGGCTTCATAGACGCCGCTGTGATAAACTTCAAAGGGAGCGGAGAGGAGAAGTTCTCCAACAAGTTCGAGGCTGTCCAGTCATGCGATCCTATATTCGAGGCGGCAAGGGAGATGCGGAAGAGCGGCATCCACATAGAATTTACAGATCTTATCATACCAAGAGTCGGGGAGTCTCCAGAGGCATGCGATGCCCTGACAAAGAGGCTGCATGACGAACTGGGCCCAGATGTATCTATCCAGTTCACTGCATTCCATCCAGATTACAAGATGCTTGATTACCCGGAGACGCCTTACGAGACGCTAAAGAGGCACTACGACATCGCGAAGGGTAATGGGCTCAGATATGTTTACATAGGCAACATCGCCGGGAACCCGTATGAGAGTACATACTGCCCAGGATGCAGTGGTCTGGTAATAGAAAGGATGGGACTCTATCTGACAAAATGGCACCTTGACAAGACGAATAGGTGCAGGAGCTGCGGCTACCTGATTCCCATCATAGGAACCAGGGCAGGCCGTATTAGGTACAGAGAAATAGAGTCGCTGTACTGATAGCGCATGCCTGGTACTGGTACATAACCTTTTAAATCTTAACTGAACATATAATCATGTCAAACGGCCATAGGAGCGGGGAAACGCCCGAACCCATTCCGAACTCGGAAGCTAAGCCTGCTCACGACATGAAATACTGCCCCTTGGGGTGGGAAAGCATGTTGCTGTTTGGCACTATATTCGAATGACCAGCTCTGCCAGCAGGTCTTGCACTGCGTGCTGCGCTACTTCTTTCTGACGTGCAGCTCGCCTATTGCCGAGAGCAGGATTTCCTTATACTTATTGTCTGGCAGGAGGGGCCAGTACTTCTCGACAGCTTCCTTCGCCTTCTTGCCATACATCTCGGCCTGGCTTCTTGCATAGTCAAGACTCTTGTATTTGTCTATGAGGCCTGACAGGAAGGATATGTCTTCAGGGGTCTTGTCTGCCCTGTTCTTCTTGAATATCCTGTCTATCTGCGACTTCTCGCCACTGGCTGCGTGTGCATACGCATGAAGCATCATAAGCGTTATCTTGCCCTCATATAAGTCCCCATACCTCTTCTTTCCAAAGGACTTCTCATCTGCCGTCATGTCCAGTATGTCGTCGGCTATCTGGAATGCAGTTCCTGCCGGCTTCCCTATGTCCATAAACGCCTCCATTACGCCTTCGCCCTGCCCTGCGACTATGGCGCCGAGCTGCATGGGTCCGTATACGGTATAGTAACAGGTCTTGCTGTTGATGACCCTGTGGTATAGCTCTTCTGAGCCCTTGCTCAAGTCCCTTACATTATAGATAAAGTTGGTCTCGAGAAACTGCCCCTCCACTGTGTATGTCATCATGTCATAGAACTTATCGAAGAATGCGCCTCCGGCCTCAATCCCTGCCTTCACCATGTAATCCTTTATCAGCTTCCACATAACGATATGCACCGCGTCGCCTGCGTTTATGGCCAGCTCTATCCCGTACATCTTGTGCAGTGTCGGTTTGCCTCTCCGCATCTCCGAGTCATCCTCTACATCGTCGTGTATGAGTATCCAGTCTTCTGATGCCTGCATCGCTGCAGCCGGCAGGAGAAGCTCCTCCTTTGAGGCGCCAAACATCTCGCCGCAGAGCATAAGCAGACCAGGCCTGCGGTAGCTTCCCATCCTCTCGCTGTAGTCCCTTGCGATCTTGTAGTGCTCGTACGGTTGCCGCAGGGGCATGCGCTTCATTATCTCTGCGTTCACGCTATGCCTTATCGTCTCTATGTACTCCTTAAAGTCCATTATATCCTCTTTGCGGCTGGATGGCAGCAGGGCCACGCATATCCGGTTTTCAGGCCATTCGCCGGCACTTCTAATATGAGATGCACCGGTTAAAATACCTTATGTGACTAGGACCAAGCCGTCTGCTCCCAAGGTCAGGCTTCCTGCCGCGTTCCGATGGCATGCGCGAAATACCTGCAGTATTCGCTGATCGGGCATCCTGCGCATATGGGCCTTGTCCTGCAGTTGGCCTTGCCAAGCTCGACAAACTGTGCGTGGAAATCCTTGTAAAGCCCGAGGTTCTTCCTTATCCCAGAGGTTATCATGGCTTGGAGTGCGTCATAGTCAATCTCAGGGTCCGTGCCGTATGCCCTTGACATTATCCTCCTTGTATATGCGTCTATGACGAATATGGGCTTCTCAGCTGCGTAGAGGATTATGGAATCGGCAGTCTCCTTGCCTATGCCGTTGAGCGAGAGCAGCTCCTTTCTAAGTGCGATGGCATCCTTCCTGAACAGCCTGTCCAGCGTTCCGTAGTTCCTGCAGAGATATGTGGCTATGCCCTTAAGCCTTCTCGCCTTCTGCCTGTAGAATCCGCTCGGCCTTATGGCCCTCTCTATCACTTTTACGTTTGTTGCGCTTATCCTCTTCAAGTCTACCAGACCCTCGGACCTCAGGCCATCGATTGCCCTTTCCACGTTCTTCCACGAGGTCTGCTGTGTGAGGATGGCACCGATTACTATCTCGTCGCGCGTCTCGCCGGGCCACCAGCCCAGGTGCCCAAAGCTGGCCCTGAGCCTTTTATACAGTTCAGGATACGAAAGCTCCTCCATCTCCATGCACCCGGAATTGCAGGGCACGAGCGCAGGCTATATCTTTATCTCGTTGGCCGCTATCTTTGCTATTGTCTCCCTTGCGCCTGCGCCGTCGCATGTTATATTCATGCTCTTGCATGTTCCAAGCACCTGGGTCACCCTTGACCTCAGGGAGTTGCCGTATATCGACATCTCCTTTGCCTTTGCTATCTTCTTTACCTGCTCGATTGTTATGTTTCCAGCCACCTCCTCCTTCGTCTTTGCGCCCTTCTGGAGCCCGAGCTCCTTCAGTATCAAAGCGCTCGTTGTCGGCGACCCGACTTCGACCCTGAACGTCTTTGTCGCGCCATCCACGATGACCTTTACAGGTACCTTTATACCTTCGAATGCGGCGGTCTTTGAATTAATCTCGCTTACGATGCCGGCCACATTTACCCCCAGCGGGCCAAGCGCAGGTCCGAATGGCGGCCCGCTAGTCGCCTTGCCACCTTCTATCAGTCCGTTTATCACTACTTCAGCCATATCTATACCGCCTCAGCCTTCTCTATTACCCTTGCCATATTGGATTTTGTTGTGACTGGTATCGGCACGGCAACATCCATAAGCTCCACTGTCATATCCTCCTTTGCAGAGTCGACCTTTATAACCTTTGCTTTATAGCCCTTGAACGGGCCGGCAAGGAACTCGACAACATCGTTCACGCCGATCTCCTGCACGTGCTTCCTCGCAGACAGCGCCTTGTCAAGCTCTTCTGCACTCAGAGGGGCAGGGAGAATCCCCTTTACATGCGGTTCGTTCATGACGAGTTCGCGGCATTCCAGCTCATTCTCCGCCTCCACTATGAGATAGCCGCGCATGCCCTCGATAAGCACTATCGAGTATATGCCTGTGCTTGACTTTTGCACCTTATTCTCCAATATGTCGGCGGTTATCCTCTCCTGGCTTGATGTTACTCTGACTATGAAGTACAAATTATCACGCAAATTGCTTTTAATTCATTGTTGTTATATATCTTTATGGCCGGCATCAGAGTGGAAAAGAAAAATGCCGAAGCTGTGCGCGCATACCTAAAAGCGCACAAGCTAATGGATAAACAACATTGCGTATTTAGTAGGAACTCTTTTATATACTTTCCTATGCTCCGCCCAGGCGCAGGCGAGATGGCGCATTTGAAGAAGCTGGGTGCAGAACCCACCGATGCGGCTTTCATGAGGCAGAAGATGCCCCGCGGCTATAGAGACGCACTGCTCAAGGAGCTTGGAATGCGGGGCTATGAGAAAGCCGTGAAGAGCTATGATCTGGTAGGTGACACTGCAATAATAGATGCACGGCACGGCCTCGCCATGAAGATCGCAAAGGCGCTCTCCGTGTCTGACAGAAGGATAAAGAGGGTTATATCGAAGGCAGGGGCAGTGAAGGGCAGCTTCAGGACAAGGGACTTCAGGCATGTATGGGGGAGAAAGGGCTACGAGGTTGAGTACAGGGAGAATGGGATATTGCTGTCGCTTGATATAAGGAAAGCATTCTTCTCGCCAAGGCTTGCATACGAGAGGAAGCGCATCTCAGACTCCGCAAGGGACGGGGAGAACGTGGTGGTGATGTTTGCCGGGGCCGGCCCTTTCGACATACTGCTTGCGAAGTCGCACGTACACGACGCGGTAGTCGCCATAGAGATGAATAGGGATGCCCATAGATACCACCTGAGGAACATCGCGCTCAACAAGGTCGCAAACGTCGTGCCGATCTTAGGGGACGTGAGGGATTTTGGCGCTAGGTACAGGGGCTTCGCTGATAGGATAGTCATGCCGCTGCCGAGGGACTCACACCACTTCCTGGAGACTGCGGCGGCAATGGCAGGCAAGAGGTGCATAATACATTATTACGCATTTGCAGGGAAGGGCGAGCCATACTCGCATCACTTGGAGCTGTTAAGGTCGTTCTTCGGCGCGAGGGGCAGGAAGGTCAGAATCCTACTTAAGAGGATCGTAAGGACCTACTCGCCTGCGGAGGACGAGATCGTGATAGACTTCATGGTATACTGAACAGGCAGGCATGCCGGATTTGGCGAATTATCCATCAATAATGATATATACCTTCTTTTACGATTTATTACCGGTCACATGAAGTCATCAAAAGGCCAGTCAGCCATTGAGTTCATTTCAGTATACTCGTGGTCTCTTATAATCCTTGTTGTAACAATGACGGTGATAGCGGCATTTGTCTTCACCAGGGGAACGACCACATACTCGCCGTCCTACTGTTATCTCGGACCGAGCCTGCCGTGCCAGGGCCTTGAGATCTCCACAAATGCACTTGGGGCAACGGCAACTCTGATCTTCATAAACGACCTTGGCACCGGGTTGGCGTTTCCGTCAAACTCGTTCAGCATAATCTCTGCCGTTGGCATTCCCGCGGCGAAAGGGTTGTGCTACCCTGCAAATGCCGTACGCGGATCAATTGAGATATGCAATGCAACGATTCCGGGATTCAGGCCGGCGATAGGAGCGCAGCTCAATCCTGCATTTACGATAACATACCAGATATGCCAGAAGGCGTGCGCCAGCCAGATATACAACACCTCAGGAACTGCGACGCTCTTTGTAGCGCCCCATCGCAACATCAGCGCGCCGGTAACACTGGAGCTGCAACCTGCAGGCGGAAACATAGTGGTGCAGGGTGCAAGATACCCTGGCGGATCGCAGATCCCGCTTATCGCAAACGTGCACTATTCCGTATATGCAATACCCCAGCAGAGCGACGAGATCTTCAATGCATGGATAGCATCAGGAAACGTCTTTGTCGTAAACTCCATTTCGCAATCCACATACGCATACGCGAATAATATGGGAGGCACGCTGACAGCCAACTTCATTACCTGACACGCAATCCATAATCGACGATAGATTCCGTTGCCAAGTCCAGAAGCATATCGCAGCAGCAGGATCATTTATGCTTCAGCAGACAGGCTCGGGTAAGCGTTACTTGACTATGCTGCCATTGAAGGGCCTGCCCTGTATTGCAGCCTCAAGGTCATTTATGTTGTCGCTGACGAACTTGATCCTCAGGTTGGCCCTCTTCGCTATCTTGCTCGCAAACATGTCGAAGATGAAGTTAGACCCGGCTATCCTGTTGTCGTACTTGAAGGCGATCTCCAGGAGCCTGTCGTGCGTAAGGGTATCAAGCTTTTTTGATCCATTCTCCGATGGAGGCCTGTCATAGACGTAGGCAAGGTTGCTCACGTTGATAAGCATCTTGCAGTTCATCGTCTCGCAGGCGAGGGCGCAGACCGCATCGGTGGATACGCCGGGTATGAGGCCGCCCATTATCGCAACATCATTCGTGGTGATTGCCATCTTGAGCTCCTCAAGGCTCGTCACCACATTAGGGTATACATCCAGGTCCGAGAGCAGGTCCCTCAGTATAAGCGCATTTATCCTCGTAAAGGCTATGCCTATCTGGTCAAGCAACGAGTTGTTTGCCACAGCGCTTCTGGTCGATTTGATGTAAAGCCTGAGCGAGTATCCGCCTCCGACTGTGATTATGAACTTGTACCTGCTTCTGTACTTCTTCAGCATCTTCTCGAGTTTCTTCACGAACGGAACCTTGATGCCGCTATCACCGGCAATGATGTTTCCGCTCAGTGATATGCACACTATTTCCATATATATCACGGATAGCCGAGCTCCTTCCTCCTGTTCTTATACAGGTATAACATTATAGCCTTTTCTATGAGCAGCTTGTTCTTCGCCTGCTTCCAGACAAGGCTCTGCTCACCATCAAGCACATCTGTCGTTATTTCCTCCCCGCGGTGCGCAGGAAGGCAGTGCATGACCGCAGCTCCGGCCTTTGCGTATCCTACAAGCCTTGCGTTTACCTGGTAGTCTGCAAACAGCTTTCTTCTCCTGCCGGCCTCTTTTTCCTCGCCCATGCTTACAAATGTATCGGTGTAAATCACGTCGGCGTCCTTCAGGCTGCGCCTCGGATCATCGGATATCATGACCTCTCCCTCTTTCCTTGCCATCGCAACATATCCCGCATTCGGCTTGTATCCCTCTGGGCCTACAAGCACGATCTCGGCACCCACCCTTGCCCCTGACACCATGAGCGAATTCGCCGTATTTGCGGCGATATCCCCTACAAATGCTATCCTTATCCCGTCCAGTCTCCCCTTTGCCTCCCTTATCGTATACAGATCACCCAGGGCCTGGCACGGATGCTCGAGATCTGTGAGCGCGTTTATGACAGGCGCCTCTGAGTGCTTTGCAAACTCGGCGAGATCAGACTGCCTGTGCATCCTTGCGGCGATCATGTCAACATACGACGATAAGACTCGTGCAGTGTCTCCGATCGACTCGCCGCGCGAGAGCTGCGAGGTTGACGCATCTATGTATATCGGGACGCCCCCCAGCTGTATCATCGCGGTCTCGAATGAGACTCTTGTCCTTGTCGAGGGTTTCTCAAAAAGCAGTGCGAGTGTAGTTCCGCCATCGACAAATGCATAATTTCCTTCCAGGAAGCGATCGGCGAGTGAGAATACATGCTCGATGTCGCTCTTTGAAAAGTCATTGGAACTCAGGAAGTGCATTACACCTACCCAAAGATCGAGCCGATCCCACGTTCGCTTGCGCTTCTTTCGCCTTCTATGCCTGCAATTATCTCTGCCTCGAGCTCCGGCTCTACCCTTGCTATGCTCCCGACCTTCTCCTTGAGCTTCTTCTCTCCCCTCTCCAGGAATTCGTCATTTGCGTTTATATACAGGTAATACTTCTCGCGATCGAGGCCGATGGAGATGCCATCTTTGAGGAGGTAGTCCTGCCTTGCAAAGATCGTGTTGGCATCGGAGTCGGACTTGAGCTTGGCAAGCTGCTCCTCGTTGAGGCTCTTGTCAAGATATGGATCGTACTCGAGGAGCTTCTTCAGTGCCTGCGAGTCTCCTGCACTGCAACTATATACCCTCTGTGGCAAATTATCACGTTAGGCGGGCATTTATGCAGCCTTCCTTGCCAGGCCGGTTTGTCACAACCGCCTTGCCGAACTCCGTGTCTATCACCGAGCCCTTTGTAATGATGTTAAGCCTTGCGAAATTCCTGTTGTCCTTGGATTCGAGTATGGTCCGTATCTTTGCCTTCTTGTAGCCCTCCTTGGTCTGCAGGTTCACAAGTCCGGCATGCGTGAGCTTGCTTCTTACGCCGCCTCCCCTGCACCTTACCATCTTTACCTGGTTCTCCTGGCCGAGCTTAGTGGCGACAAAGTAGCCGCCCATCTCATGCCTCCTCTTATCGCGGTTCTTGAGCTTTATCTTGCCGCTGCCGTTCAGCTTCCTGCCAGATTTGCCGTGAAACTGTGATCCGAATTGGCTCATAATATTACCACTGATAGCACTAAATTTCAGGTATATGGAAGAGGATTTGTGACATCCTCCCACCCGCAAGCGGTGTGGGCTCCCCGAACTAAACAACGATGATATTATGGATGAGAAGATTTATATGCATTGCGGACAAAATCATACTATACGCTGGGACACAGCGGAATCCGAAAGGATAAATTTCGTAGATGGGAACATAAGACGTGGAATCCAACCATGCAAATCCAATGAAGCGAAAACATACCGAATTAAACAACGATATGAAGTCATAGCCTCCGATGGTATAAGGAGGCATCCTGTTTCTCTGCGGTTCGCTCTCATCCCACCCATAAATGATGCGGGATTCCCCGCTCGCTTTGTTAACCCTATCGTGGCGTATGCCTGATAGGCATGCAAATAGATATAAAGTCTTCATGCGATTCAATACCAGTGGTTTGCATGTCTATAACAAAGAAGGTGTTCGATGCCGCCGATAGACTGGTTCATTTCGACGTGGCTTATGCCCACTGCGACATACCATGCGGGATCTATGATCCGCATGCGGCGCAGGTGGCGGCGCATACAGTAATAAGGATGGACATGTTCATAGCTGACATAATGAAGTCCGGAGGGGTCTCTGCAGAGGACAGGAACAGGCTGGTAAGGTGCATAGAAGTAAAGGAGCAGCACGCCGAGCTCTGCAAGCACGAGATCGAGGTTCTCTGGGGCGATTACTTCAAGCCCGAGCATGTCAAGGCGAATCCCGGGCTCCATGAACTGGTGTGGAATACGCTGAAGGCAGCAGGGAAGGCCAAGCAGAGCACGGACATAAAGGACGCGGAGAGCCTCCTTGCAGATGTGGAGAAGATAGCGGAGATTTTCTGGAAGACCAAGGGAGTGGAGACAAAGCGGGTCAAGTCCTTCTACCCGACGGAGCGCGAATTCGTATACCCAAGGGTATAGCCAAATGTGGCCTATAAAGATATTCAAGGCCAGGGACAGGAGCATGGAGCCTGCCATAAAGGAGGGGGATTATCTTATCGTGAGCAGGCTCTACTGCAGGCTGATGCCAGGCGACATCGTGGTGCTAAGGCATCCGGCAAAAGACATTTCGATAGTGAAGAGGGTATCTGCGGCCAGCGGCAACAGCCTCTATGTGGTCGGGGACAACAAGGCGGAGAGCGAGGACAGCAGATCTTTTGGAAGCGTAAAGCGCGAGAAGGTAATAGGGAAGGTTATGCTAAAAGTCTGAGGCACTACAAAAACCAGATGCCTATATAGGGAATTTACAGGGACCTAGCTTGTAAATATGGGCCTTTTTGAGAGGAGTACTGGAAGCGGGAGTGGCGCCTTTGGCATCCCTTTCGTAGCCGCCTCTATGATCTGAGCCAGCTTCTCAAGCTCCATCTTCTCCTGCTTCTTTTCCTGCCTCACCCTTACGGTAATGGTACTAGATGAGGCCTCCCTGTCGCCGATTACGCAGATGTATGGGACCCACTCCTGTTCTGCAGCCCTTATCTTCTTGTCAATGGTTGAATCTGTATCGTCTACATCGGCCCTGATATCATGCTCCTTCAACTTCTCGGCAAGCTCTACGCATCTCTGAATATGCTTGTTTGACATGGAAAGGAAGCGCACCTGAGACGGCGAGAGCCAGAGGGGCAGGGATGGTACACCCCCTTCTGCCTGCCTAATGCTTGCAAATTCGAGCAACGCGTATATTACCCTCTCTATTGCACCGCTAGGGGAGCAGTGCAGCACCTTCGGGAATTTCTTCTTTCCATCGCTGTCCACGTAGGACATGCCATACCTCTCCCCATTCTCGTGGTCTATCTGCACCGTGGAGAGGGCAGTGGCCTTATCCATCGAGTCTATCATGTTGAACTCGAACTTTGGGTCGAAGTATGCGTACCTGAAGCTCCACATCTCTATAAGAACAGGCCTCTTGAACTGCTCCCTCACTATCCTTCTTATGAAATCACCATTGCCAGTCCAGAACTCTTCGGTAAACCTTATTGCGGCCTCGTACTTCTCTTCCCCGATTCCTATCTCGGCCAGGGTCTGCTGGCAGAACCTGAACTGCATACCGAACTCCTCCCTGGCGCTCTCCAGGTCCTTGCAGAGAGTGTGCATATCAGGCATCGTGAATGCCCTTAACCTTTTTAACCCTACGACCTCCCCGCTCTTCTCCCTCCTGAAGCTGTATCTGGTAAGCTCATAGAACCTGAACGGAAGCTGCTTGTACGAGATAGTGGCGTCGTGAACCATGAGGAACTGGCCGAAGTCGGCAGAGAACCTTAGGAAGAATTCCTTGTCATCGGATGTCACGACATAGTGCCTGGCAGGGAACCTGTGGAGATATGCCTTCAGTGCCGGATGTTCGTAATCGTACATTATAGGCGTCTCAACCTCCACCGCACCATACTCCGCAACCCTCTCGGTCACATAGTTCTCCAGCAGCTTCTTGACAAGCCTGCCGTTTGGGTAGTAGCGGAGGTTGCCGGCGTCTGATCCTGCCTCGTAATCTACCAACTGGTGGCTCTGCATCAGCCTGATGTGTGGCGGCGCCCGCGAATAGACCCTTACCTTCTTTATCTCGTAATCGGCGAATTTTTTGAGGTTCTTGTGGCCTGAATAGTCAAACTTCCCGGCTTCTACGAGCCTGCCCTCCGTATCGAGTATGTACCAGGTAGACCTGACCTTCTCCTCATCCCTTAGGGCTGTTGACTCTTCCCCTACCCCTGATTCCGGAGCTACGTTTGACCTTTCCTTAGGTGTGCTGCCTGCTTCTCCCGCCCTGCTATAGTGCCTTGACATCTCCGCAAGCGGATGGCCCTTTATCTCCATCTTGAGCTTCTTGTTCCATCCGAATGGAGATGACACAACCCTCAGGCCGTGCGTTCCCGCCGCAGTTCTCATCTCATGGAGCACCTCAAGCGCCCTTGACGGAGCCTCAAGGCTGCTGCTGAGGTGGGCAAACGGGTAGATCACCATGGTTCCTATCCTTTGCTTCTTCGCGAACTCCGCTGCGGCGCCCACCGCCTGTTCCGCAACCGACTTGTCATCGCCTTTTTCTATCGAGACGAGGAGAAGCAGGGCATTTTCCACCCTGACCTTATTCTCATCTGACTTCTCGTAGATCTTTGCCTCGGGCTTTACGAGTTCGTACTCTACCTCGTTTACGTCAAGCTGAAGTATTCTCATTCCAGGAACCAGTGGAGTATAATAAGTAAACCTCTAATACTTATATAGCTGCCGATTCCAGCGCTGAGTTTTAATCCTTGGGCTTGCAAAGAACAGTATGGTTTTTCCATGATAGCGCCCTTTGGCACGATTGCCGCAAATGCTGTAATTGCGGCAGCCAGGGGCCAACCCCTCGTTACTGACATACTTATAATGGCAGGACTCCTCGTTGTCTTCGGCATTGCTGCCGAGTTTATCAGCAAGGGGACAGAGAAGTTCGAAGACGTGATGGGCCAGGGCATGGCTGGCGGCGTCATTCTCGGGCTGATGGCCGCACTCCCGGAAACAATCTTCGTGATAATAGCCGTGGCAGAGGGCGCGTATGCGGTCGCGGTGGGCACCGCCCTCGGGGGAAACATAATACTCTTCACCCTCGGCATCGGGCTTGTCGCCGTCGCCTACTTCGCAAAATGGAAGAAGGGCATAACAATGAAGGAAGACTACCACATTGAGATAGCGTTTCTCATAGCCGCGACGCTCGCCCTGCTCATACTTCTGGTGTACGGAAGGCTCGATGCGGCCAGCGGCGTGCTGCTCATCCTCCTGTATGTCTCATACGTGGTTTACAGGTATACTAAGGTGCACTCGAGGATAATGCGCCACGTGGCTACTGAAAAGGGCAGGAGGGAATTCCTCGAGGGCGTGCTGCTCATGGCGATAGGGAGCGCAATAGTGGCGCTCTTCTCCAGCGCTTTCATAGCCACCATCATAGGCATTGCCGGAACCGCGGGAATTGCCGCAGTCTGGCTTGCGCTTGTGATTGCGCCTATCGCCTCGGACTTCGAGGAGCAGCTGGCTGCATACAGGCTAACGCAGAGATCCCAGCGGGGCGGCTCGACTGCCATAGTCAGCTTTATAGGGGGCAAGCTGGAGAACAACACTGTGCTGCTCGGAATCATAGGCATATTCGCCGCATCCCCTGTCTACATAGGCTTTGCCGCGCCGGAACTCATCGCCGTGATGGTGATAAATACGATAGCCATCACAATCCTCAGCAGGGGCAGGCTTACCTATATGCAGGGGGCCGTTCTGATCCTGCTTTACTTTGCAACCATAACCGCGGCCTTTGTTGCCTGAATTTGCGCTGGCCGATGCCGCTGACATCGTCAAAGAATAAAGCTGCTCACGTTTCCCACTATCGCCTGGTAGGCCTCGCATGCGGTCCAGCTGTCCGGTTCCTTGCCTGCCTTTATCAGGGTCCTTACCTCTTCGGCCTCCCTGCTGTGCCAGATCGGCTCAAGCGAGTAGTTGGTGCTGCGTATGCTCCCTATTCTCCTGCCCCACATGATCGACGGAAATACGTTACCATAACTGTCAAGGAACAGCGATGCGTCAAGGCTCCTGCTCCTTATAGGCGTCTTCCCGGTCTTTATGTACTCGAGGAGCTTTCTTAGAAAGACGCCTTCTATGGCGGGAATCGCGCCGACCTGCGGTTTCCGCATCTTCAGGAATTCCCTTACCTCGCCTGCAGCCGTCTCCTTTGAGACGCCGAGATCCAGATCCAAGTTGCTGTAGTATATGTCAGATACCTGGCCTGCGTTGAGATGAAAGTCGTTGTACGCCAGGTCTGGTATCTCCTTCCGCACCTCGGCGAATGTCCTTGCGAACTGGCCCTGGTTGAACCTGCTCATCGTATATCCGAAGACCATGAAGAGGTTCCTGTGCCTCTTCCGGAGCTCCTTCAGCCCTTTGAAGATCGCAATGGCCCTGTCAAAATTTCCCGGGATTCCGCGGATCCTGTCATGGAGCTCCCTGTATCCGTCAAGGCTTACCGTTATCGAGACCTTTGGCACCCCGAGGCTTAGTATTTCCTCTATCTTCCTGAGCTCCGCGGCAGTGCCGCATAGCGAATTTGTAGGCATCGTGAGTAGGTACAGGCCTTTGCAGCTCTCCCTGAATGCCCTTACTATCTCGACTACATCGCCCCTTAGGAACGGCTCCCCTCCTGTTATCTCTATCCACCTGAAGTAGCTGTTCTTCATGGCAAACTCCCTGATCTCCTCAATGGTAAGCTCGTTTACTGGCTTCATCTGCCATATATTGCACGTAATGCATCTGCTCTGGCATCTGTATGTGATTGAGAAGGTAAGTTTGTAAGGGTGCCTTAAATGCACAAGGTTGCTCCTAAGCGCCGTCGCACCGAGAGCCATGAATTTTGTGTTTACCATATATGCAACCTGCATGGCATTTGCTATGCCGCATCAGGGCTGCGGCTGTTCCGGCGGAGCGGAGTGCCTGTCCTCTATCTGGCTAAGCAGGTCCCGCCTTATGTTCCTTGCCGTTATGTCTATCCCTGCCCCTGGCGCTTCGATTATGTACGGAAGGTTGCCGTTGACGCCGTACGGCCCCGCCCTTATTATTATCATGTTCGCGGTGCCCTGAAGCTGCGCAAGCGGATGGGCTACCTCGAGCTCCTCCAGGCCCACGGTGACTGACGGAACGCCGCCCTTTTCAGCGCAAGACAGCCTCGCAACGTATCTCAGCGCCTTTCCATTGCCCTTAAGCAGCGCAATGCGGCTTGCGAATGCCGAATCGAGCTCCCCTAGCCTGCCAAGCAGCAACTCCGGATCGCCATACGACAGGTACTCATCTGGTACGAACGGCGTCAGCTTTATCTCCTCCAGGTCCACCCTCATCCCTGCTGTCCTGGCGAGCGTGAGTATCTTGTATGCAAGATCCTTGCCGCTCAGATCTATCGACGGGTTCGGTTCCGTGTATCCCTTCTCAAGCGCCTTTCGCACCGCCTCGGACAGCAGGCTTCCGCGCCCCAACTCTGATGACACGTATCCCAGCGTCCCTGAGAATGAGCCTGTAATCTCAACAAAGGACTCCCCTAAGTCCGGTATGTCCCTCATAAACGAAACTGCCTCTGCCCCTGCCATGACCGAACAGCTGTAAGCGTACCTGCCGTGCGAGGCTGTCAGGAGCTGGAAATCGTCAAACGAGTTGAGCACCAACGGAAGCTTGTTCGCGGTAACTATCGAATGGCAGGTTTCGCTTATGATCCTCTTGTGGAACCAGAGCATCTCAGGCGAAGCGGTAACATCGACTATCCTGACAGGCTTCTCTATGCCGCCAAGAAAATCGAAGAGCGAGCCGAGCCCGGCATGCTCCCTGCCCTTGGTTCTTTTTGTGGAGAAGGCGAGCACGTCGCTATCGCTTATTCCAGAGGCGTCGTACAAAAAGCCGCTGCTTGAGGCCACGCCGACTATCCTTGTCGGATTTCTGTGCCTTCTTGAGTCTGTGTCGCCGCTGCTGATTATCTGCCTTGCCAGCTCGCTGCCGATCTTTCCCGTTGCGCCGATTATGAATACTGATTCCACCATTGATTGCGACCTCCTCAAGCGGATGACATCCTGCTATACCAATTTCTCCGATCTAATGGCATCTAGCGGCAAGAGCCGCAAGGCCAGAGTAATACTCTAGATTAATTATCTATTACCGCCCATCTTTTTATACGTTCACAACGATCTGCGTGTTTAGATATCTGCATCTGTTTATACGTGACAGTCTCCAACGACCTTAATCATTGGATGGTGACACGCAAACGTGGAGAAATCCAACCCCGAACCCTGTTTTTCAGGCCTTCGGAAGCCTTTGAAAACGCACCCCGAACCAGCCTTTTCTGTGCTTCCAGAATCAGGCCCAAAATCTGGATTTGAACCCCTGTCTTGTCGTCGATTTTTGTAAATGGGCCCGGTGAGATTTGAACTCATGACCTTTCGATTATCAGTCGAACGCTCTAACCAGGCTGAGCTACGGACCCGATGGGATAAAAGTGGTTGTTGGTAGTATATAAATTATGCCCCTCCGGCCTGCGTTAGAGGAGCCTGCCCAGCTTTTCGAAGTCTTTTTCCATCAGCTTCAGCGTTGTAGTTGACCTGAGCGCCGCAGCGGGATGGAATGTTATCATGTACGTTGCCCCGTTTCTCTCAATTATCCTGCCGTGGTTCGTCTTCACCTCGCTTATATCAAGCATTGAGCCGCTCGCTAGGTTCCCAAGGAGCACGATGAACTTAGGCTTTATTATCTCGACCTGCTCGAGGAGGAAGGGCTTGCATGCCTTTATCTCTTCCCGTGTCGGCATCCTATTTCCCTCGGGAAAGAACTGCACGACGCTGGTTATGTACGCCTCCTCTCTCCTTATCCCGCTCTTCCCAAGGATGTTGTCAAGGAGCTTTCCGCTCCTTCCTATGAACGGGCGCCGCATCATGTCTTCGTTCCTTCCGGGGGCCTGGCCAAGCAGCATGACCTTCGCGTTCAGCAGCCCCTCGCCAGCCACATGCCTCCTGCTCAGGCTCCAGGCCCCGGCCTTTTTAGGGAGCCGTGCATACTCGGTATTGAGGGTATTCATCCTCTCCCACCTGCTTATGTAATCCGATACCGCAGACAGTATCCTAAGCAGGTCCCTATATTCCAGGCTGCTCGCAGCTTCTTGATATCCAAGCCATTTATAAGATGCGTGCTCATGCGATATCCTGACCTTCTGCTTTGGATCTGCCTTTGCTATGAAGAACCTTACAGTCTTGTGTGCCGTGTGGCCCCTTTCCTTGAAGGAATACTCCGTTACCATGCTGAAGTGCGGGAGGAAGTCTGGCCTAAGCCCGGTCTCTTCCCTTATCTCGCGCCTTGCAGCCCCATAGTCGGACTCGCCTTCTTCTATGTGCCCTTTTGGGAGGTCATATCCGCCATTGGGCCGGATCAGCAGCAGGAAGAGCACCCTTTTACCAACCAGCTTGTAGACAAACGCGCCTGCCGAGTGCTGGAACCTCATCGACTCACCAATCTCCTGACTATGCAGTAAGCACCTATTATCCTGCTGTTCGCAGTTGCATTATACGCATCTGGATTCAACGCGTTTATTAAGGCAGTATACGGGACGTCGTAGCTCTGGTAGCACCTTATGCCTGAAGAGGTCCTGTTGGCCGGAAGCACTGCATATATGCTCGCTACGGTTGAGGTGCCGTTGGGAAACACGTATGGGATTGTTTCCGCATAAAGGAGCAGGCTGCGGCCCGCCGATGCAACCATGTACACCGTCTGGACATTGCCGGCGTTGCCAAGGAACGTCATGCTTCCGAGCAGCGTGCTGTTTCTGAGCAGCGCAGCAGTCTCTCCGGAGCTCTTAGGCATGACGAGCATTGCTATCGGCGCCGATGCGTTGAATGTTGAATTTGTCAACTCTATATAGAGATTGTTCTCCTCATTATTCTGTATGGCGACCTCGCCCAACCCGCTCTGGTTCACCGCCGCTCCTGATACCGGATTTATGTTAGACGCATTGAAGCCCACCTGGTTGTACAGGACCAGGGGGGATATGATACTCACTGAAGGATAGTCCGATGACAGCATGAAATATATTATCGTAAAGGCTATTGCCAGGGCTATGCCTGCCTTGTAAACGCCGCCCATCCTGATCCGCGCCTTCCCCCCCTTCCCTTCCGCGGGAAACCTCAGCCCGAACCTTCCCGACAGCAGGAGCATTATTATTATCGAGAGATAGAAGAGCAGCACGCCTGCGAACAGGTGTATGGTAAGTATTGCATTGCTAGGGCCGTATGCGAACCACGCTATTGCTATTCCCAGCATCCTCAGTATATTCAGCCCGAGGACGAGAGCAAAGCCGCTTGCAACCCAGAGCGCCTTCCTCGACAGCCTTCCGTCATACAGGTATGCCACAGGGACGAGGAACATGACGATCCCGACCAGAACCCCTATTCCCACGCATGTGCTCCCTATGCCCACCGAATAACTGTTTGCCGTTATCGTTATCGGCGCGGTATATCCCACATTATGGAAGATGTGCCCCACTATCCCGTAGATAACAAGCGTGTTTCCTATGACAAACCCGGAGTTTACGGAACTGAGCCACAGGAGCACCACAGGTGAGGCAAACAGCGCGTATACGGACAGCACCTTGAACCGGCTTATGTTTCTGACCCCGAAGAGGGGTATGGCAAGTGCTGCAATCATCATGGGGAAGAGGAGCATGTCGATGTGGAGCGACGTAAATAGATACGAGAGGTTTACCCTCAGGTATATCGTTATCAGGACCAGCAGTGCGAAGACGGCAGCGCCGGTGAGAAGATCTCTTTTCCTCACGTCAGGAATTATCCGCTCCTTAAGCGTAAAGAGCGCAAGGAGGGGCAGCAGCATGAGCGGGACGATTATGTATGTCGAGAAATCCGAATCGCTTATCGTCAACGGGGTTATGAAGAAGCTGTTCAGCAGGGCGACTGTCACAAGTATTGTGAATATCACTATGCCCTTTCTCTTGTCATAAAACATCCGTTCACCAGAACCGCATGCCCTCAGTCGATATGGACTTCATCATATATCAGCAGTTACTCTTATCTTCACCGGGCGGTGCTATTGCACTTGTTAAATATATATACCCTTACCCGCACATACGGTCATGCACTCTAACAGATTCAGATATACATCCCATACCGCCGATATGGCATTCACTGCCTACGGGCGAACATTCAGTGCTGCCCTGGAGAATTCGGCTCTTGCGCTGCTTAACGCGATGCTCGACCTTGGTGGGATAAAAAAAGCAAGCGGAGCGGTGAGGACAAGGGCCATATCAGATAGGGGCAGGAGCAGGGAGGACATTGTCTGGTTTGTACTCCAGGATATCCTCTCTATTGTGGACTCAGAGAAGATGAATGCATATAAATTCTCGGTAACCGGGCTGCAGGAGAAGGGCGGCCATATCTGTGTGAGGGGCCTGCTCTCGTACAAGCGCATTGAAGGGGATTTTGCGATGCTCTCTGTAAAGGCTGTCACGCCACACGGCCTGAGGGTTGAAAAGAGAGATGGCAGGTATGCAATAAGCGTGGTAGTCGATGTTTGACGGCGATGTCACGTTAGGGGCTTTGGATCATCTTTGGCTCCGGTACGATGCAAGTCTCTAATGCGGCTGCTGGACATTGCGCCCGATGCCTGCCGCTGCCGCGCACGCGGCCTCGGTTCACCGCTCCTGGACAGCATGTATTTATATAATGGCTGCGCAAAAGCCATTCATGGCAGACGCGCACGATGATTATGCCAGCGTTGCAAGGCGGATAATCAGGGATAACCGGTATATGTCGCTGGGAACACTAGGCAAGGACGGAAGTCCATGGGTTGCGGTTGTTTTGTACGCATTCGACGACGACTACAATTTCTATTTCCTCTCCGCCACCGATTCGCAGCACGGTAGGAACATATCTAAGACTAGAGACGTCGCATTTACGATATTCGACTCTGCACAGCCCATAGGTTCCTCGGAAGGGGTGCAGGCCACGGGAAGGGCATCACCGCTTTCAGGGAAAGAGCTTGTAAAGGCGATAAAACAATATGAAATGGCAGTCTTCCCAAAGTCTGGCATGCCGGCCGGCAGCCGCTACAATCCTTCAGATTACGGCGATGCTGCAGAATTTAGGTTCTTCAAGATAGAGACCAAAGAGCTCTATGTTACCGGGACAGAGGACAGGCGTACAAAGGTGGATCTCAGGAAACAGTAACGTTGGCCATTTCTGGCGTTCCCCTGCCACGATAGCCAGCTAAGTGCCTTCTGGAACCCACAGAAACTTCCTTACCTGCAACTAATACTGCTCCAATGCAAAACTAACAAATGCCTTAGGCCTACCCTCTTCAGCTGCTCCGACAAGCGCATCAAAATACGCCTCCATTTCAAAAGAGGCCTGGAATGGTTTATCGTCGGAAAGTGCAAACATCAGCCTAATCAAGCACAGACTCCCCAATGGTAAATGCAAGGAGAGCACTGATACCGCCAAAGAGGCAACGCAAGGATGCTCTGCGACCTTGAACCCAGTAATGGTTCCAAAACCCGCTCCGATGGCAACACAGCAGTAATAAGCCGGGAGAGGCGGCTGTACTGCTTTCTCAGACGTCAAAAATACTCAGAGTTCAAAGCCTGGGAAGGGAATCTAACTGGCAATGTTATTACGGTAGTACCTTAAGCGCAACTCTTGTTGCAGCACGCAATCCTGATCGCCTAGCCCTTTTTGCTGCAGTCTCATTACTTGTAAGATGTATCCTTTGGTTGTCACTCACGTATAGAAGGGCATATGCGTAAAGATTATCTTTCTTTGAAAAATGGTAAAACGTGGAGAGCTCCATCTCCTCCCCAAGTATCTTCGGATCACTAGCTTTCAGGGCATGTATGTGCTCCATATTGTGCAGCGGTGCAGGAACCGAGACTATCTTGCCTTCGGCATAACTAATGCCAAGTCTACGGTTTGCCTCTCTTATTTTATTATTAATTGATACTGGAGCCATGACCTCACTCTTACCAGGACTATCAATATGCACCAGACCTGTTTTGTCTATTATTGTGGTTGGTAGTACAATGGTTCCTACATCAAGCTTCTTTGCACCCATTGAACCTATGAAGAAAATCTGTCTACAGTGACCTTCTGCAATAACCCTTATGGCTTGAAGGATGGCCGGACCTCCATATATATTGAATACCACAAGGTATCTCTTCCTTCCTTTCCTTGCAAATGAGTATATTATTCTTCTTCCGTGGATCCTCTCCATCGAATCAAAAAGACTACTTATCCACGCTTTCCTCTCCGGGACATATGTACCAGCGTATATTATGCAGCGTGGTGGAAGGCGATTGGTATTGAAGTAGTTCTTACTAAACTTTGACATATTAATTTAATGAGAGACGCACTTTAAATAGCTGTTGCACTACCTGAAAACGTTTTCTTTGGCGGATTCTTCTGCTTATTATAAGAACAAAGTCAAACATCACCAGAAATCCTTGTCGTCGTGACTGAAAGAGGGCTTATTACTGTCAGTAAGGAGCCGGGAGAGGGAATCCGTACGGAAAGGCCATAGTCCTGACGATATCATTTAATATCGATTGATATATTTTGATATCGAATGATATCGCCGCAGAAAGCCTTTAATATCAATTGTCCACAATATAAACAAGGCAGCCAGGTGCAGGAAATGAAGGAAAAACAGGAACAGTTGACCATTGAGAGACAGATCAATGCCAAACTCGACAGGATCACAATCATGCTTGATGAATTACTCAAGAAGGCAGAAAACGAAGATAAAGATCTTGATAGGAGACTTGCCAAGAAGATAGCAAAGGAGTGGAAGGAGATAGAGAAGGGGAGGGTAAAGATCCACCACTACAATAGCCTGAAGGACTTCGAGAAGGCAATAGGCTGATCCTATGGCGTATAAGCCGGCCTTTACCGAGAAGATGCAGGGAGAGCTGGCTTTCAGGAGAAAGAAGGACAGGGTCACGTACGGGCAGGCGATGAAGAAGATCGCCGAGATACTAGAGAATCCGCTAATTGGAAAGCCGCTGCATGGCACCCTTGCAGGAATAAGAAGGTTCCATGTTGGGCCGCTGGTCATAACGTACAGGATAGACGAGGCAGCGCACGAGGTGCTCTTCACCTCGTTTGAGCATCATGAGTGATGAGAGAATTTGTACGAAAAGGCAATAGCCCTGACCATATTACCTTATACAGCTCTCCAAGCGTAGCATCCCCGGTATTCCGTAACCAGATAGGATATCCTTTAGACGGCAAGAACTTTTGCAGATTCTCATACGGCAAAAGTCGATCTTTACGATGACAAAAACCAAAAGCCGGGAGAGGAAATCGAATCCTCCTGTTCCGCTCTGCAGGCGGACGCATAGCCAATCTGCCATCCCGGCGGGAATTCTGGACTCTGGTGCTATTGAGGATTAGCCATATTTAAATATGTACCGCACAATTGTTTACTGATTGCATGCGAGAGATGTTCGAAAGCATACCGGAGGAGTTTGTATCGAAGACGGCGACCTACGACCAAAAGGTGCCTATAACAAGCGTGCTGGACGCTGTCGAGAGGTTCGGTGCCGTTGTCATAAACAACGGGGGCGAGTATGCCGGCATCGTGGATCAGCGGGCCATATCAAGGAAAGGGCTTCTCAGGCTGGAGGAAGGTTATGCAAGCGGCAAGTTCGCAAGAAAGGTTCCTGTCGTCACAGACACAACGTCGATAGGGGACGCGATAAATTACTTCTACCATATAGGAACCAAGGCACTCCCTTACATGAAAGGCGGCAGGATAACAGGCATCGTCAGAAGGGACGCGATGCTCAAGGCCGTGCTGTCGATGCACCTGCTCTCAAAGGTGAGGGTCAGCAAGGTCATGTCGACCCCGGCCATTGCGATAGACTCAGATGCAGGCGTAGAGCAGGCGAGGAGCGCGCTTGGCGAACACAGGGTAAACCGGCTCGTTGTGGTGTCAGCCGGCAGCCTCTTCGGGATACTGACAGGCGGGAACATCACGAAGTACACGGCAAGGCTGCGCGGATCGGAGAGCAGGAGGACGTATCCAATGAAGCAGCAGAACGCGCGCGTCGGAGACATCTGCATCAGGGATCCCAAGACCATAGACTACAAGGCAGGGGCCGACGACGCGATAAGGCAATTTGTGCAGAACAACATCTCGTCGCTTGTAGTTACAAGGAATGGAAGGCCGTGCGGGGTGGTAACAACAAGGGACATGTTTGAGAGCATAATACAGGGGATGCAGGCAGGCGATACGGACAGGATACTCATCACCGGGCTATCAAGGCAGAATGAAGAGTACAGGGAGGAGCTGAAGAGCTCAATCTCCAAGATGATAAGCAAGATCAACAGGTTCGCCAAGGTCAATGTCGAGTACCTCGCGCTGAACGTGAAGCAGGCGAAGAGCAATGCCTACGAGCTCAGGGCGAGAGTCGGGCTCGAGAAGGGCGGCACCGTATACGCGTCGGTAACAGGCTTCATGCTCGACAGGACGCTTAAATCGCTTGAACGCATGCTCTACAAGGTAATAGAAGAGAAGAAGGACGTACTTGTAACAGGCGCAAGGGAGGCTGATTCGACATATGATAGGGAAGAAGAGTAAGGCGCAGTCGAGCTTTGAGCTCCTTATAACACTATCCGTAGGGCTGGCGATACTCCTTCCCGTAGTGGCAATTGCATTCATACAGCTTGCAAATGCGAATTCCTCTCTTTCTTCGATAGGAGCGCAGCAGGCGGCAAGCAAGCTCGCCGGCATCGCAACGCTCGTAGGCAGCGAGGGGCCTCCTGCAAAACAGGTTGTGCAGCTCCAGGTACCCACTGGGGTAAGGTACATATATATCGGGTCAACGAACAACGACATAGGGCATGAGGTAATATTCGTTGTCGGGGCGCCAGCCGGCCTGAGTTACGTAACCGCTTATACGCCCATAAATATAAGCGGAAACCTCGGCGGGATAGTGGCGTCGGGCTCGTACCTGGTCAATGTTACTGCAGTATCGTCATGCCCCGGCAATGCCCAGCTGCCGTGCGTTTATATATCCCCCATAGTATAAGTGTTTTGCCCATGAGACTCCAAGTTGCGCTCGAATACATGATAGTTTTTGCATTTGTCATCCTAATCTTCATGGTAATCTTCGTGACAGTTGCAAAACAGCGCGCCACAGTCTCGAATGACCAGCTCGGATCGCAGCTCCAGTTAGTTGCCGAGGATATAGCAAGCCAGCTTGACCTCGCGTCGCAGGCAGGAAACGGATACATGTCCTTGGTTAAGCTGCCACCAAGCGGGTCTGCGATCCCGTACAGCCTGAATATAACCAAGGCCGGCCAGGTAATAGTGGGGTCTACAATAGGCCAGCAAAAGTTCAGTGCGGTATCGTATAGCCTTGCCGGCAGCGTGCTCTCTAATTCCTCATTTGCCTCTGCAGCAGGAAACGGCATTTATTCCGTGCCTATAGGGAACGGCACCATCGCGCTTCAAAATGCATATGGCGTGCTATGCGTAGACTACTCCTGCCCGAACGTTACGGACCAGGCTGCAGGCATAACGCTGTCAGCGCAGACATTTCATGCTCCGTTCTTCTCCAGCCCTCCTAATTACATTGCCATAAACAGTGTTGGTGCGTCGAACTCCGGGACTATTACGGTCTGGATAAATCCGTCTGCGTCCGTAGCGCCGCCAGAAGGGGCATACCCGGTCGGGGTGCTGGAACTCTCATCATGCGGCTTATACGGCTGCATATCAGACAATGGGCTTGCAATACAGATAGAGGAGGGTACAGGCTATCCGTTTGCTGTAGTTGGCTCAAGCAACGACGCCGCGCTCTCAGCAAACTCCGTCACGGCAAACGCCTGGGAACAGCTTGCAATAGTATGGCAGTACGAAAGCCCCACAGCAACGAGCTACAACCTGTACTTTAACGGACTGCCGATCGGAAGCTTTTCAACTTCCCAGAACACCATGGAGGGGCTGCAGACCCTCTATGCTGCAGGGGTCGAATATGGCAACGCGTTTTACAGCGGAATGGAGTCGAACATACAGTACTACAATACCGCGCTTACGCAGAGCCAACTGACATCGCTGTACAGCGGCGGGGTGCAGGGCTCTCCTATCTATACCGGAAACCTGGTAGGATGGTGGCCGCTGAACGGAAACACGCGTGACTACAGCGGATATGCAAAGAACGGCACAGCGGTCGGCTATGTCCCATACGCCCCCGTTGCGCAGCTCTCCGCCACGGTTCTTGACCGCGCCGGGAGCCCGACAGCGAACGTGCTGGTCGGTTTTACTGCATCGTCAGGCATATTCACTGATTCCAATTCGGCCATTGCCAGCTACACAAACCAGAATGGCGTCGCAACTGCTCTGCTCTCGACAGGACTTGTAAGCTATAACGGAATCGGGACTGCAACGCAGGCCTTTACGGTTGCCAGGGCAACCGCATTCAACGGAAACGCCCTTACGGAGAACTCGTTGCAGGCATGGTGGCCACTGAACCTCGGATACGGAACTGCTGCGTATGACATAAGCGGATACGGGGCCGACGGATTCGTCAGCGGCGCCTCGTGGGGCAGCCCCGCATTTGCGACCGGCTTTGACGGCTCGGGAAGCTACGTGCTGGCTCCGGCAGTGGCGGGCATAGAGAGCGTCTCTCTCTGGCTGAAGACCGGCGATGCGTCGCAGCAGGTCTTCCTTGACGGCGGGACGTGCGGAACCGGTTCAGCATACCAGCTTGCGCTCACGCAGGCCGGC
>JAJZYR010000006.1 GCA_021797995.1 Microcaldota archaeon | reverse complement strand
CACCTTGCCCTGGAGAGGGGATATGCCTTCTCATACATAATGCCGAAGTACGCGATGCACAACAGCGACGGCACAGGCAACCTCGACATGGTAGGCCAGGCGGTGGAAAGGACCAAGAACCTTGATGTTGCCGTGATAGACTGGAAGGGGCTTAACGGCGAAACGAGGGCGGGAGTGGTGTCCGCGCTTAATGGCTTTGGAGTGGAGTACGAGCGCATCTGACATCCCGGCTCGGATGCCGAAGGCATTCTGGCAAGGGCAGGCAGGTGCCATCCTCCCGCCCGCAAGCGGCGGGGGCTTCCCGAAACAAACAACGATATGGAGTCAACGACTCCCTGATGGAAAAGTGGGATTCTTCTATTTATCTGCGGTTCGCTCCCATCCCCGCCACGAACGAGCGGGGATCTCCCGCTCGCAAGCCTTTAAGATAGCCGGCGTTGCCATGGGTTTATTCTGTCGGACCTGGTTCTGCCCCTCATATCGTCAGGGATAGCCCTGCTTTTTCAGGCGCAATCCCAAGCTCGCCCAAGAATGCCTTGTCATATCCCGTATACATAACCTTATTTGCAGGCCTGGTGAACAGGTATATCCCATTATTATTGAACCTGAAGTGAAGAGGCGGTATCAGGCCTCTGGAATCGCGGAACCTCCTAAAGGTAGCGTCATAGCTTACAGAGAGGCCCCTGATATCCCTCTGCCTTACGCTGAACTGCCTGTCCATCTCTTCGTCGTAGAAGATTAGATTCCCTTTATCCACTGCTATAAAGCCCTTATGCTTGTGCAGCGGCTTTCCGATGGGCTGCGTGGTGTGCGCAGACAGCCATTCGGTCGCTGTTATCTTGTCCATCTCGTCTTTGAATATCCATAATGCCTCGTGCAGGTGCACCTTCGCCCTTACATAGTTCTCGATAAACTTGCTGAGAGGCACATCTCCCCTTTCTTTGTTTAGGAACGTTACCAGCCCGCTATCCAGCGTTATGCTTATCTTTTGTTTCGTCAACACACCTTTTGTTTCGTCAGCACATAGGCAGTAATAAACAGCTGATAGGTATTTAAGACTATCCTACTAGTAGGACAAGTAGGATAGTCCTGCACGACTTATCTGGGGTCTGCTCTGTTCGCCGCCGTGCTCCATCCGCGCCACGGTGCTTTACGGAAGCCCGAAAATGCATATAGGGCACTGGCTCTCTTCGGCACCGCCAGGCCGATAAAAACGTCATTCCGCCTGCTCAGCCCAACATACGCCCTTTTATTCCTTTTACTCGTTAGGATATTGATGGGAATGCGGGTCGCAATAGTCATACCGCAGCGCGGATTCAAGGACGAGTCGCTCTCTATCGTAAAGGAGATGCTTGACAAGTGGCACGTTGAACCTGTGGTCGCCAGCTATTTTTCCGGGGACTGCGTCGGATATCATGGGGCAGTGATAAAGCCGGACCAGAATGCGGCCCTGGTGAAGTACTCCGACTTCGACGCGCTGCTGCTCATAGACGGACCCGGAATAGATCAGTACAAGCTCTTCGACTTCCGCACCCTCCTTGACACGGTGAAGCTATTCAACTCGAACGGCAAGATAGTAGGAGCGATAGGCAATGCCGTAAAGATAATCGCACGGGCGAACATAGTCGCAAATACAAGAATTGCAGCCCCGAGGGACGATGAGACAAAGAGGCTAGCGGTGCTCTTCAGAGCGATCCTGACGGATGCCAGCCTCGAGTTTGACAGGAACGTCCTGACAACCGGCGACCCGCAGCAGGCCGGGCGTTTTTCGATCATGCTGCTTAAGGAGCTTGGTGTCGAATGACTTCTGGTTCCTGCAACCTGCGATTATGCAGTACGTGATCTGATGAAGATAACGTTTGTAACCTCAAACAGGGCGAAGTTCAGGGGGGCAAGGGAGATACTAGGGGGTTATGGCATAAGGCTTGCCAGAAAGGAAGCTGACCTGCAGGAGATCCAGTCGTTAGACGTGAAGGAGGTGGCGCTTGACAAGGCCATACGGGCAGGGAGGGATATCGGTGGAGCATTCATAGTGGATGACTCAGGATTCTACATAAAGGCAATGAACGGTTTCCCAGGCGCCCTGCTCAAGATGACACATGCCTCGATAGGAGACAGGGGCATATTGGCAATGTGCCGTGGCAGGCCGCTAAAGGCGGCTTTCGCGAGCGTGCTGGTCTTCTCAAGGCCAGGATACATAAAATCTGTGGCCTTTTCTATGGCCATAGAAGGACGGCTTGCAGGCTCCCCAAGAGGGACCAGGGATGTCGGATGGGCAGTGCAGCGGATTTTCGTGCCTGCAGGATACAACAAGACAATTGCCCAGCTGGACAATTCTGAGTGGAAGAGGTTCTGGGGCCATTTCAAAGTCGCATCGCACTATGCAAAGCTCGGAAGATGGCTGGCTTGGAAGGGAATGTGCTGATGCCACGTGTCAGAAAGCGCCTGCCGTGGTGGAACCGATGAGGATCAGCTTGTGGGGAGCAGGGCGTTCGGGAACCTATGCTTGTTCTACGCCTCTCCTGATAAATGAACCACGGATAATCCTGAATGCCAACCTGTTATCCTTGTGCCGGGATGGGATCCCTATGACCGCCCTGCATGAACCGCACCTGAGTACAGGCATGTCTTCCGGCTCGACGACCGTTTTGTCATTTTGCAGCCTGGCAAGCCTTTCCGGGCCGAATATCCTGTTTAGATAGCAGCGCTTGAGCCATCCCGGACCGTCCTTCTGGTAGAGCATTACAACAGCCTTGCATTTCCTGCATGAGATGCGGACTAGCTTGGACTTGCCTCCCCTGATCCTGCTGTACCTGTCCCTGACCAGCCTTACCCTCATGCAGTCTCCCTGTAGAATGCCTTCCTCGCGGAGCCGCAACCGCATATGTATGCAATATATCCGTTGCTGCTCTCAATCCTCACCGTGCACGTCCTCCCCGGTATCAGCACCGCATTGCATCTCTTACAGAACGAGTTCTTCTGGGGCTTCTTCATGCTTACCTTGTAATGCGAGCTTATCTCCTGTGCCAGCTTTATGTATCTCTTCGCAAGCCCATCGCCTGTGCCCTTCCCCTCAACCGACCTTTTATATGCCAGGGCGAGAAGCCTCTCTATCCTCTCTTCTGCCATCCTTCTTATTATTTTCTCGTCATGCATGCACTCGCTTTTTACATTCCTGTTGTTATCTCCCGGCCGCCTTCGTTCGCTTTGGACAGGCACGAAACTTGGTCCGCCACCACATGGCGTGCCAGTACTTGCCTTTCTATTTATGCCGAACGCCCCAGCGCCGCGGGCACATAGGTTCGCCGCCACTTGCTGGTCCATCTGGCATCCTGGACTTATCTGTTCCCGTAATGCCTTGAATTTATCAGGATCATGTGCAGATTTGCATCGAATCCCAGCGAGGACCTGAAGATTCCCGGATCAAGCGTTATGGTGTTGTCTGAATACGGATCGTTTATATAGAACGCGTCCTTGTCATACCCCTTCACAACAACCCAGTGCGGCGACGACTCCATGTACGGATTTATCGTGTTTGCGTCTATCAAAACGATAGGGATATTGCCGCTCGAAAGCGCCTTCTTTATCCCGTTTATCGTGACGATGCTGTGGTCCTCGTCTACATTCTGGGCCTCGGCCTTGCCCTTGATTTCGTTGTACGAGGCCGTAAGCGTGTCAAGGTTGATGTTCTCGTATACTGCAAGCTTCTTGTCGTACCCCTCGTCCTTTGTATTGCTTACTATGCATACCTCGGCACCGCGCTTGGCAAGCGCATACGCAAGCCCGTACTTTGAGCCGTGCCATACGCTTCCGTTCACGGCTTCCTGCCATATATCATACTCCTGCTCCTTTTTGAACTGGAAGTTCTTGTTCAGGTACCTCAGCACCATCATCGCGCATGCAGCCGAGCTCGTAAAGTCCTCAGTCTGCGGATAGTGCGGTATCTCAAACATCACCTTCTCCCTGATCCTCGCCTTCCTGAACTTCTGCGCTATCTTGTTCTTTGCGCGGCCAGGCTTCTTTGAGGCAGGAACCGCCGGCCTGCTCGACAGCACGCGGGCAGCATTGCGCTCAGCTCTCGTCGTCCTCCTCATTTCCCTTCTGCCATTCCTGATCGTGTTTCCTGATTTCTTCGCCATGCTATCTCCCACTAAGATGTGCAGGGGAGGAGATTTGTTCAGTTACTTTGAACTCCCGCAGGCCTAAGCCAGCGGATCTTGAGTCCGCCGCGTTTGACCAGGCTCCGCCACCCCTGCAACATCTATAATTATAAAGCATATGATTAAAAGCCTTAAACCCCTCAATTGTATTTATTAGTTTGGCTCATATTTATAGGTTGTGTTTGTTTTTGGCTTATCAGTTTGGCGCATCCGGAAGTATATGCCGGGGGTGTTTATAAACCGCTCTGCGGTTTTGTTCGCGTGCTTGCAATGAACGTAAAGAGAATTGATGAGATAAGGTTCAGGATAGAAAGGCAGCAGGGAATGGGCGCCGACGTGGTCGGATATGCGTCCGATGCGCTGCTGGAGAAGATAAAAAAAGACCACACGCTGCAGCAGGCGGCCAATGCAGCGACGCTTCCGGATCCGGCCGGCAACATACTGCTTATGCCAGACGCACATGAAGGCTATGGTTTTCCAATTGGCGGCGTGATGGCATTCGACTCGGAGAATGGAATAGTCTCGCCAGGAGCGATCGGGTTTGACATCAATTGTGGCGTGAGGCTGATCAAGACCAATCTTACTGAAGGCGATATACGGCCTAAGATAATACAACTCTCGGATGAGCTCTTCAAGAACATACCTAGCGGCGTAGGAAGCAGGCTCAATCTGGGATTCGGGGAGGGCGATCTGGAGAGGGTAACGCAGGAGGGGATAGAATATCTGATAAAAAAAGGCTTCGGGGTTCCGGAGGATGTGGCGCATACTGAGGAGAATGGCCGCATGATCGGAGCCGATTTCTCAAAAGTAAGCAAGATGGCAAAGTCGAGAGGGCTTACGGAACTGGGCACACTGGGAGCGGGAAACCATTTCCTCGAGGTCCAGAGGGTCGAAAAGATACTTGACTTGAAAGTGGCAAAGGCATACGGATTGCACGAGGGGCAGGTAGTAGTGATGGTGCACACCGGATCGCGCGGCTTTGGCCACCAGATATGCAGCGACTATCTGAGGACACTGGAGGAATACCAGAGGAGAAACAGCATAGCGCTCGTCGACAGGGAATTGTGCTATGCGAAGATACAGGATAGGGAAGCACAGGATTATCTTAGCGCGATGAAGTGTGGGGTCAACTTTGCGTTTACTAACCGCCACATAATAACCGATTCGATAAGGAGGAGTTTTGAAAAGGTATTTGAAAGGAGCTGGGATTCTCTTGGCATGGAAATGCTTTACGACTTGTCGCACAATATACTGAAAGTGGAAGAGCACGAAGTAGATGGCCATAGGAGGAAACTGCTGGTGCATAGGAAGGGGGCAACAAGGGCATTTGCAAAAGGAAGGCCCGAGATACCGCAGATATACAGGGATATAGGGCAGCCGGTGCTCATTCCCGGGAGCATGGGCACAGCAAGCTACGTCCTTTGCGGCAGGGAGGGCTCGATGAGGGAGACATTCGGCTCTGCATGCCATGGCGCAGGGAGGGTCATGTCAAGGCACCAGGCGCTTAGGGATATCCCTGCATCGAAGACATTCGAATCGCTGAAGAGCAAGAATATCGAGATACGGATAAGGACAAGGAAGCTCGTAAGCGAGGAGGCGGAGTGGACGTACAAAGACATAGACGAGGTTGTGGGGGTCGTCGAGAAAGCGGACCTCGCCGTGCCAGTATCGAGGAATGTACCGATTGCAGTGATAAAGGGGTAGAGGGAGGCATTGTCAGGCGCTGCCCCTGCGTTCCCGCCCTGCTGCACTGGAAGTTGAACCTATCCGGCTAGAGTTCGATGCGCCTGAATTCGGAAAGTGCCTGCACGAGTCCGGCGTGCGGGAAGAGCTGCGGTAAGTTGCCCATCGGTTCGCTGGTCCTTACATCGACGTGCTCTCCGAGCAGCTGCAGTTCCGTCGAGCGCTCCAGGAGGGCGCTGATCGTGTCCTCCGCTTTCTTCCGCTCGCCTGTCCTCAGATAGACCCTTGCAAGCCACGTGCTGAGAAGGGTAAACGGATGGAGCACCTCGCCGAGGAAGTCCGACCTGTACCTCAGGAGGAGCCCAGGAGCGGCGAGCAGCTCCCTCTCTATCCTTTCGAGCGTCGAGAGGAACCTAGGATCGTCTGCTTTTATGAACCCATAGAGCGGCAGGGTCAGCAGTGATGCGTCAACCTCCGTTGACCCGTAGTACTTGACAAAGCTGTTTGCCTTTTTCGAGAACCCTTTACTGAGTACGTCGCTCCTTATCTCGTCGCCAACCTTCCCGAGCTCCCTCGCCTTTTCCGCATATCCTATCATCGTCGCAATCAGGCGCGCCCTGTCTACGGCAACCCATTGCATGACGTTTGTATGGACGTAGTGCCTGCGCTCCTCGCGCTCCTCCCAGAGGCTCGTGCTTTTGAGCCTCCATGCCTTCCCAACCCATTTCGTTATTGCCTCGACAGCCCACCAGCTCTCGATGGCGTAAGAGAGGTCGTTCGAGAGCTTAAGGTACGCGTAGAGGGCGTTCATGAACTCTCCCTCTATGTCCATCTGCACCTGCATGTATGCGGAATTGCCGGTTCTCACGGGCCCCGACCCCCTGCTCCCGGCGAGCCAGTAAAGCGTCCGCTCTGGTGATGGAGGGGTGCCGTCAATCGAGTAGAGCGGATGGTCGAAGCTCTTTGATGCAGGATCGAGGACGGAGAGCATAAAGTCTATTATCCTCCTCGCTTTTGAGAGGTATCCGGCACAGGCAAGCGCCTCGGCGGCATACGAGGCGTCTCTTATCCAGAGATACCTGTAGTCCCAGTTCCTGCCTTTTCCCGTGATCTCGGGAAGGGAGGTTGTCGGCGCAGCTATTATCGCCCCTGACGGCGCATAGATCATCCCGAGCACAACTGCAATCGACCTGCTGTAAGCGCCCATATGCACCGGCACCTTCTGCGCAAGGGAGAGCTGCGTGCGCCAGTAATTGACCGTATTTGACAGGGCTTCGCCTGGTTCTGGATATACAAAGCCGGCGTTGCTGAAGAGGCCGTACCTGATATCCTTTGAATACAGGGCAAAGACGGAACCGCTGCCCCTCTCCATCCTTATCCTGTGGCCGCTGATCAGGCTATACCTCCCTCTTATTACCACCTCAAGCGCCTCCATCGATTCCCTGTTCTTGAAGATAATGCCGCTTTCGCGCTCCCTGGGCTCCGGGGCTGCAAGGCCGTACTTGAACATGGGCTTTATGTCAAGTACAAACGGGACTGACGACCTGTATACCCGCATTATCCCTGAGAGGCTTAGCGGCATGAAGTCCTTTGTCTCGAGCACGCCGCCAGTGGTGGTGAAGACATTCCTCAATACGAGCGTGTCCTTCACGTACGACGAGTTGAGCCTGTACCGCCCTGCCGGCCTTAACGAAAAATATCCCCCCTTTTCCTTGTCTAGTATCCTTGAAAAGATTGACGGCGAGTCGAATCTCGGGCAGGGAAACCAGTCTATGCTTCCTTCAAGCTCCATTGCGGCCGTAAGCCCGTTTGACAGGAATGCAAGCTTTCTGTATGATACCTGTGCCTTCCTGACGTCCGTTGTGGCATTCATAGCCTCTCCACCTCCTCAGCTTCAGCGAGCTTTGCCATCAGGTCAAGCGCCATGGGCGATGCGACCCTGTCCAGCATGAGCGAAAGGGAAGCCTTTGCCTCCCTCCGCCTGTTGTGATTTATGAGGTGCAGGGCGTTGTAGTAGAGCGCGTTGAGATGGCCTGCCTTCAACACCGGGCTTATGCGCTCCGCAGCATGCCTGTCCCCTGTCTTCGCAGCGTATGCCATTTTTGCATATTCCGAAGCCGCTCCGGAATCATCGCCGCCTGCAATCCGCGCAAGGGCCTTGGCTGCCTGGGGCATTCTGCGGAGCTTCATCTGCACCAGGAATTCGGGAAACTGGAATTCCCGCCCGCTTCCTCCGGCTTTTGACCTTAGGATGTAAAGAGACGTGAAAAGGAGCTCCTTTGACTTTGCCATCAGCGCCATGGAGTTGTACTTGTTTATACCAGGTTCATTGCTCTTCTTGCCCGCATTTGCGTCCATAAATCCCGGAAGGGCGTAGTTTACGTCATTATACGTATAGTCGGACAGCACCATGTATATGCTTCCGAGGCCGTAAAGCGCAAGAGGATCGGAGAGCCCTGCCAGCGCCTCGGCCTTTGCCAGGGCTGCAGCATAATCCTTTGCAGCTATGGCATGGGCCGCTCCGGACAGGGCATCAGGCACAGCACCACCCGCACTCGGCTTCACTCCGGCGGCATGCGTGAAGGATTCGCACAAGTGGCAGAATGACCCTGGCGACTGCTGCGGGACAAGGACATCCGAACCGCAGGATGGGCAGGCATGCAAAGTGAATCCTGTATTCCCTGTACTCTTCTGGCGCCCGTGGTCCATGATACAGGTATTCCGGAATAATCTATAAGCTTATGCCCTCTGGTTTTTGATTGGATGGTTACCTCTTCTGAAGCACCACGAAGAGGTGCATCTTGTCGAATGGCTCTATATCGACTGATTCGACGAGCCTGAATCTTTCCGACACCCTGGCGATGAAATCGGAGTATACCTCCTTTGGATTCCTTGAGACGTTTATGCTCTGCGACTTTATCGCCACGTATGCAAAGCCGCTCTTCTTCAACAACTCGGAATTTCTAATGAGGATCTCCGCCTGATCAGGAGCGGCTATGTCCTCATAGATCGCATCGACAGTACCTACCTCTCCTGCATATGCCTCCACCTTCCTTGCATCCTGGAGTATGGGAAGGACATTCTGCCTTGCCTCGCAGACCTTGATGAAATCGCGCATGCTCCTCTCCGAGATCTCCACGGCATAGACGCGTCCTGACGGGCCCGCTATGTCGCTGACGTGGCTTACCGTGGTGCCTGTGGCTGCGCCAAGGTACAGCACCGAAGAGCCGCTTTTTATTGAAAGGCGGCTCATGCCCTTTACTATCGCTGCGGCAAGCTTGCTCCTGTATGGGTTCCATGTGCGGTATTCTATCCCGTCCACTGTAACGAGGGCTTCGTCATAGACCCTCTTGCCTCTGGAGAGGTTTGGGGTTGCAAGCTTTCCGTCAAGCCTGAAGACGCCGTCGAAGAGCTTCTCTATTTTCATCGTAATGCCCGCTTATCCGCCCGGAAGGTTATGTGCCTGTTCCATGCACCTGCATTGCCGGCACATACGGATTTTCTGCATGCAAGGATTAATATTGAATGTGCATACATAGATATGGTGCAGTGATGCCGCTTTCAGTACCCATCGACAGACTTATGACCGAGGTGCTGGGCCTCGGGAGGGAAGCGGGGAGCGTATCCGACCTTCTCTCCAAGTCAGGGCAGAGGATTAAGTCGGCGTTCATGGCCGATGAGGTGACTTCGAAGGATCTGACTGCCAGGGGCGCATCAAGAACGCAGACGGATGAGGCGCTGCTCAGCGGCGGAAAGCCGTATCTGGACAACAGGCTGAGCGACTACTCGGCCTTCCCGGAGCTCATAAGCAGCTACAAAGCTGGGTTCAGGAGCTGCGCGGTGCTGCCTGTAGTTGCTGAAGGAAAGGGCTTGGGCATGATAACCCTGCTCTCAAGGTCCGAGGATGCCTTTGACCAGAACGCATCCGGGGCGCTGGCTGTGATATCCGGCATTATAGGAAGCGCAGCTTACGTGAAGCTCGAGAGGGAGAGGAGCCTAAGCATGGCCAGGTACTTTGACGCGGCATTCAACAGCATACTCCCACAGGCGCTTATGGACACATCAGGAGGCTTAATGAAGGCCAATAAGGGCTTCCTTAACCTGGTCGACAAGCCGGCCAAGGACATGCCGGGAAGGAACATGAAGGAGTTCTTTCTCATTGACGGCGGTGAGCTTGCCAAGCTGTGCCTTGGGAAGCCTATCGAAGTCAGAAGCGGGCTCTACCCCGACCGAACCTTCCTTATGACGTCGAGCAGGATAAGCGAGAGACTCATGCACGTCCTTATACAGGATGAAACCGAGGAGATCAGGCTCAGGGAGAAAGAGCTCCTCTTCGAATACGGGGAGGAGATCTACGCGCTGCTTGACGGCGGGATGCGATTCGTATGGTCAAGCGCCAATACGGATAGGATTCTCAAGACGGCGATAGAGGGACTGCGCCTCACGGACCTCGTCGTCGACTCCGGGGAGTTGATAAGGAAGCTTGAAGAATCGGACGGCAAGGCGCTTTCGGTGCCTGCAAGGCTCAACCTTGGAAACGACCTCTTTGCAGAGGTGAGGCTTACGCTCCTGAAGAATGACCTTGGCTTCTCCTGCATTATAATGAATGACTATGGAAAGAGGATAGGCGCGGCGCAGAAGTTTGCAGACGACTTCGCGCAGCTCTCGACAGATCTTGTCATAAAGATCGATTCCCTTGGATACATCTCTGGGATAAACAAGGCGGCGGAGAGGCTCCTCGGATACAGGAGCCAGGAGCTGGAGAAGGTGCCGATCTCGACGCTATGCGCGGATGCGGAGAGCCTGGCGCGGATTACAGAGGCGTTCGCGCTGCTGAAGAAGAATAGCTCCGTGACAGGAATGTTCCTCAACATTGCCGGAAGGAGCAGAACCGACGTGATACCGGTAAACATGAACCTTCTCGGGCTTGCAGACGAATCTGGAAGGCAGGCTGGATACCTTAGCATAGGGCAGGAGCTGCTTACGAAGCGGGAATATGAGGAATCGATGGACAGGCTCGCTGATGCGGAGAGGCACGAGGAGAAGCTGAAGGCTGAAAGCGACCTCAAGACGCAATTCATATATAACATTTCCCACGACCTCAAGACGCCGCTGACAAGCATAAAGGGATACTCTAAGCTCATGATGGAGGGACAGTTCGGGGCCATAACGGATGAGCAGAAGGGCGCCCTGGACACCGTGCTCGGGGAGGTAGACAGGCTCATGGCGCTCATACTCCAGATCCTTGATGTTGCAAAGCTCGCATCAGGAAAGATAAAACTGGATATACAGCAGGTTGACTTCAAAGACGTCGGGGAGAACCCAAGCGTCAGGGCGCTTGCGGAGAGGGCGAAGGGGCAGGGCCTCTACTTCTCGATAAACATAGACTACAACGTTCCTGCAGTCCCGGCGGATCCGAACAGGATCATACAGGTTTTTGTGAACCTTATAGACAACGCGCTGAAGTTCACCGAGAAAGGCGGCATAAAGATCTCGGTCACCAGGAAGGGAAGGTATGCAAGGGTTGAGGTAGCAGACACTGGCGTAGGGATAAGGGAGGAGGATAGGGCAAAGCTCTTCAGGAAGTTTTACCAGGTCTCCAGAAAAGACCTTACGATGCAGCCGAAGGCAGGCACCGGGCTCGGTCTCTCGATAGTCAAGGAGATCGTAAACCTGCATGGAGGCAAGGTCGGTGTCAAGTCTGAGATGGGAAAGGGAAGCACCTTCTGGTTTACCATTCCGCTCGAGAAGAAGAAGAGGAAGCAGGCACAGCCGGCAGAGCCGCAGCAGGAGAAGCCGGAAGGCTAAGTTTATCCGTGCCGCAAGACAGATGCGAGCCAGCGAACTTGGACCCCTCGCTGAGAGCCGGGAAGACATGGACCGTATTTATTATGTCGTCAATGGCATCCGGATTTCACGGCTGGCACACCTTCGTGCATTGGGTCTGCCGCATGTAGCGCAAGGATATGGTCACGGCAGGTATGCACCGCATGAGCCCGAGACGCCGCTTGCCGTAGCGTATGCACCATTCAGGCCGGCGTAGCTTTGCCCGGCAAACGGCCCCTCGAACGTGTAGTTAGCCACTGAGCCGCTGTTTGCATCGACTGTCAGGCTGAGCACGGCTCCTGTTGTAGACTTAGAGTGGGATACCGTGCTATAAGTCACCTTGTACATGTTGCCTGCAACATATGAGACGTTGTGCGTTATGGCATATGGGGTTAGCTGCGAAACATTTGCGTAGGAATTAGGGCCCGAAGGGGCAGAATTGAATTTCGACGTGTATGCGGAATCATAGCTGCTCTCTGTGCAGCCCTGGTCCGTGACATAGAGACTGTTGTAATCATTCATCAGCTTTCCGTACTCAGTCTCGTTTGCTGCGAGCATGACCTGGGCCTCAGTGTAATTTCCGCCGATGGACGACTTGACTGCAGTGACTGTGGTCACAGGATTGGTTGTTGTATTAGGCTGCTGGGATGTGTTCTTGGATGGCGCTATGGAGGTCGTGGACGACGGGACTGTTGAAGGGGGGCTCCTGCCTGACTGCGGATTCAGCACCGTAACTCCGCTTGCCTTTATCCCGAATGCGAGCGGGACAGGGGTGAGCAGAACCATAACAGAGGAGTTTGTGGCCGATACCAGCTCTATCTTCAGGTTTGCGGCCTGTGTGCCTGCAGTGCTTATATTCACTGCCTGGCCCTTGGAGAGGGCGAATGAGTATATCGGATTCGAGAGCACAGGCGTCCTGCTAAGGTAGAAGGCATAGTAGCCGCCAGGCTTGCTGCCGGTAAACTGAAGCGCAAACGGCACCGGAGAGGAGCTTATCTGAAGGAGCACGCTCTTGTTCACTGCAAGCTGGAGAGTCACATTGGAACTCAGGTCGTACGTGCCTGGAGTGCCTGATGAAAGCAGAAGAAACGCCACCGCTGCGGCAACTACCACTATGGCTATGGCCAGCAGAGCTATCTTAGGGATGGCGCGCCGCCCGCCAGCTGCGCCTGGCTTGTGTTTATGGCCTGGCAGGCTGGTCCCTGACAGGCGGCCCTGCTTTGCACCGAATACCATACTTTCAATTATGACATGGCACAGTTATTAAAACCTTATGAGATGGGAGATCCATGCTCATTTATAGTGAGGATGGGAGCAGACCGCAGCAAGGCGTATAAATCTGTGCTGCGATACACACGCCATGGAAGCTATAGAGGGCATAAAGTCAGACATCATCTCTGTTATCAATGACAAGCAGCAGGTCACATACAACGAACTCAGGGAGTTTGCCTCACACTCCGGAATCGACGAGGAGGCACTGAAGAGGGGTCTTCATGAGCTTGAGATTGCCAATGCCATAGCATCAAGGAACAGTGGCGGGATACTTACATATTACATACTCCAGGACGAGCCTCCGTTCAGGAGGATAATGATCGTCGAGGACGACAGGAACATAAACAAGCTCATGATGCTCTCAGTCGGAAAGGGCTTTGACGTGAAGCAGGTTTATGACGGCAAGGAAGCGCTCGAGAAGATAAAGTTCGAGAAGCCGGACCTCGTCATACTTGACCTGATGCTGCCTGGAATGGACGGGCTTGACATCTGCCAGAGCATAAAGACCGACAAGAGCCTTAAGGACCTCGTAGTCATAATCGTAAGCGCCATGGATGCCACATCGAACAGGTTCAAGGGCATAAAGTACGGCGCCGACTACTATATCAAGAAGCCTTTTGATCCCGCGGAGCTCAGGAGCCTTGTCACGATCTTCCTCAAGAAGAAGGGCAAGAAGTTCGACCCGCTCATTGACCTTCCGAACGAGGACAGGATCTCAGATGCAGTGGAGAAGGCGCTCAAGGACGCCGACAGCAAGTTGGAGATAGGGCGGCTGATGGTGGACGGCCTTGCGGAGTTCGCAAAGGAGTTCGGCAACATGTCCGGGATAACGATACTCAGGCTCGTCTCGCAGCTCTTGCAGGACAGGGTAAGGGAGAGCAAGGACAGCGTCTTCGTGGGCTTCCTCAACGGCGATGACTTCGTCGTGGCTGGGGACAAGTCGGCAGTTGATGCCGTTGTAGGCACGATAACTGCCGAGTTCGCCGCGGTCCTGCCGTTCATATATCAGAGCGAGGGGTACAAGCCAATGGAGCTTGGCATAGAGGACATCTACGGTGCTGAGAAACCCGCGCTCTCGCTAAGGTACACCACAATTGAGAGGGGCACGCTGATCGAGAGGAGGGCGGAGGTGCTCAAGAACAAGATGAATGATGACATAGGCTCGTACACGTACGAGGAGTTGCGTCACATGCTGGGCAGCGAGCAGCTCGATATAACGATAACCAGGGACCCGGGCAACGGGGTCAGGCTATCCGTTGGCAAAGGCAAGAGGGACGATGATAACTGAGTATGCATAGGATTCCAGATGCTTCTTGATACCATTCTATGATAAAGCAGGTGCACCGGAACAGCGCAGCGCTTATCTTGCCTTCCGTCTTGCCGGCCTTGGCCCCTTCCTGCCATGCCCCTTCAATGCCCTTGTTGGCCTTTGGGCGTGCGCCTTCTTAGCATGACTACCAAGCGACTCGAGGCTTCTCTCTGCCTTGCTGCTTTCGAGGAGATCGAGGATGTGGGACTCGCTCGACGGCCTGGATTCGCCTGCACTGCCCAGAAGGGCGTCGCTCTCGTTGGTGCTATCCTCAAAGAATTGGGTAAGCCTCTGGGACCTTTCTATCGCTTCTATCCTTCTCGCCTTGCTCGACCTCGACATCTTTGCCATCTTACCACAACATCCTTAGCTTATCAATGCAAAACACTTATTAAATGTGTGTATCCGCTTCGGCAATCGTGGGTCAGAAAGGGCGTACATTTTAATATTCGCCATGAATAGGATATACTGCACCTACTTTTCAGTTTGCATGATGATCCGATGATACAGCATCCAGAAAAGCCATTTAGCATAGAGGAGAGCCTGGACAGCCTCAATCTCTTCATAAGGAGGTGGTTCGAAAAGAGGTACAAGGAGCCTACGCCGCCGCAGAGATACTCCTTCAAGCTGATATCCGAGAAGAGGAATGTGCTGATAACCGCGCCGACGGGGAGCGGGAAGACCTTCTCCGCATTCATGTCCATACTCAGCGACCTGATGAACCTCTCGCTGGCAAACAAGCTCGAGGACAAGGTGTACTGCATCTATGTCTCTCCACTCAGGGCCCTGAATAACGACATTTATAGGAACCTTACCGGGCCGCTCGCGGAGCTTTATTCCGACATTGTACTGCCCATCAAGAGGATAAGCGTCGGGATAAGAACAGGGGACACGCCGCAATCCGAGAGGCAGAGGATGCTGAAGAAACCGCCGAACATCCTTGTGACGACACCGGAGAGCCTTGCAATCCTGATCAACTCCGAGAGATTCGTCGAGCACCTGAAGGGGGTGCGGTACTTCGTGGTCGATGAGCTCCATGAGCTTGCGAACAACAAGAGGGGCGTGCACCTCTCCCTTTCCGTGGAAAGGCTCGCCGGGATCATCGGGCACGACTTTACAAGGATAGGGATGGGAGCCACGCTTGCGCCGCTTGACGAAGCCGCAAGATTTCTGGTAGGGTACAGCGGAGAGGAGGAGAGGGACTGCTCCGTCGTCGACGCCACGTGGGACAAGAAGCTTGACTTCGTCGCCATGTCGCCGGTAAGGGATATAGTAAACGCCAGCGACGCCGTGATAGACAATTCCATATACAGGACCATAGACGCGGTAATAAGGAAGAACAGGACTACGCTGGTGTTTACGAATACGAGGAGCGGGACGGAGAGGGTGGTATACAACCTCATAAAGAGGTTCAAGTACGGCGAGGAGCACATTGCCGCGCACCACGGCTCACTGTCAAGGGAGACGAGGCTCGGGGTCGAGGAGCTGCTCAAGAAGGGGAAGCTGAAGGCAGCGGTGTCGTCAACGAGCCTTGAGCTCGGGATAGACATAGGCACCATAGACAATGTCGTGCAGATAGGCTCGCCGAAGAGCGTGGCGAGGGCAGTTCAGAGGATTGGAAGAAGCGGGCACAGCTTCAGCGACACGGCAAAGGGCGAGGTCATAGTGACGAACCGCGATGACCTTGTCGAGTGCTCGGTGATGCTCGACGCGGCAATGAAGAGGCACATGGACACATTCGTGACCCCGAAGAATGCGCTTGACGTCCTCTCGCAGCATATAGTAGGCATGTCGCAGACAAAGAAATGGACGATAGACGAGGCGTACGCGCTTGTAAGGAATGCATACCCGTACCATACGCTAACGAAGGCCGACTTTCTGTCGGTCGTTGAGTACCTTGCCGGGAAGTATGTCGGGCTGGAGAGCAGGAGGGTCTACGCGAAGATCTGGTACGATGAGAGGGAGGGCGCGTTCGGGAGGAAGGGGAAACTCACCAAGCTTATCTACTTCATGAACATAGGGACCATACCTGACGAGGTTGCTGTCGACGTGCTCACCCATGACAACAAGTGGATAGGGAGCATTGAGGAGGAGTTCCTCTCGCGGCTCAAGCCTGGCGACGTCTTCGTGCTTGGGGGCAAGCAGTACAGCTTCGATTACTCAAGGATCATGAAGGCCTACGTTACCCCTGCGCCAGGCCAGGTGCCAACGATACCCCCATGGTACTCCGAGCAGCTGCCACTCACCTACGAACTTGCAATCGAGATAGGCAGGTTCAGGGAGCGGATGGCCGATGCAATAGGCAGCGTGAAGGGAAAGGGCGTGAAAGCCCTTGGCCTCCTTGACAGGAGCATGCTCGCGCCTAGCGGAGAAGCGCTGAAGATACTAGATGCAATGCCCATTGACGCAAACGCCAAGGCAGCGATCTTCAATTATTTCGTGCAGCAGCTTCTCTATGTCGGGCAGGTGCCTAACGACCGCATGCTGCTCATAGAGAGAACGGTCGACAAGGAGGGCGGAAGGACCCTCGTGATATTCCACAGCCTCTATGGGAGGAGGATAAACGACGCGCTGTCGAGAGTCTTTGCGGTAAAGCTCGGCGAAGCGGCCGAAACCGACGTGGCTGTAAACATCACCGACAACGGCTTTGTGCTCATTACCGACTCCTCTGTAAAAGTGAATAGGAAAGATGTAGAAGCGCTGATAGGGGCAGCAGGAGGGGATGACGTGCGCGTCATACTGACGGAAAACATAAGAAAGACGGAGATGATGAAGAGAAGGTTCAGGTACAATGCCGCTAGAAGCTTCATGATCCTCAGGAACTACAAGGGAGTAAGGATAAGCGTAAGGAGGCAGCAGATAAACTCGCAGCTGATACTCAAGGCGGCGGAGGAGATAAGCAGGGACTTCCCCATAATCAAGGAAACATACAGGGAGATATTAGACGACGTGATGGACCTGCCCAGGGCGGCGCAAATACTGAAAAGGCTGGTTTCCGGGGAGATACGCCACAGTATAATAGAGACGGATGTACCCTCGCCCTTCGCACACATGATGATAACCTTCGGCGAGGCCGACGTGATAATGATGAAGGACAGGAGGAGGCACGTCAGGGAACTGCACAAGCAGGTAATAGCAAGGATAAGGAAGGGATAGCATGGAGATAGCAAGGGGAGTCGAGATACTCGAGGGGCTTCCTGTCCTTTACATAAGAGACCTCTCCGCGATAGTCTGCACGGACCTTCACCTCGGGTACGAGGGCGTCTCTGCGGACAGAGGGGTATTCCTTCCGAAGGCCAATCTCAGGCACATAAAGGAGGAACTCAAGGACGCCATCAGCAGGACAGGTGCAGAGAGGATTATAGTCGACGGCGATATAAAGAACGAGTTCTCGCATGTCCATGTGGAGGAGTTCAACGAGACACGCGAGTTTGTGGACTTCCTGAGGTACAGTCTCGGACTGAAGGCAATAACGCTGATCAAGGGAAACCACGACAATTTCATAGACAGGCTGAAGGAACCGTTCGGGATGGAGCTCTACACGCAGGAGGCATTGATCGGCGGATACCTCTTCTTCCATGGAGAGGAGGCGCCACACGAGAAGGGAGGAAAGCTCCTGATCATGGGCCATGTCCACCCGTCAATTGCGATCTACAACAGGCTTGGCGCGAAGGAGAAGCTGAAATGCTTCCTCCACGGAAGGATGAAGGATAAGCGCGAGATACTGGTCCTGCCGGCCATGAACTTCTTTGCAGCGGGCTTCAGCGTGAACGCCGAGAGAGGGATAGGAAGGCTGGCGCCGGTCTTCAGGGATATGCTTGATGTGGACAGCATGGAGGCGCTATGCATCGGGGAAGGGGAGACCCTGAACTTCGGAAGGATAAAGGGGCTAAGGGATATATCGTTATAGGTTCAAGTAGGTGCGTAATGAAATGCTGATTTATGTTTACACCGACGGGGCTTCTAGGAACAATCCAGGCAAGAGCGCGTCTGGATACGAAGTCTTTGACTCTTCGCACAGGCTCCTGGCAAAGCAGAGCATATACAACGGGATAAAAACGAATAACCAGGCGGAGTACATCGCTGTGGTCGAGGCGCTTAAGAGGGTTGCAAAGGACTTCGGAACAGACAACGAAGTTGAGCTTTACTCTGACAGCCAGATCGTGGTGTATCAGCTAAGAGGGGAGTGGAAGATAAAGGACAAGGAGCTCGGGATATTGAATAAAGATGCAAAGGAGCTCCTAAAGAGATTCAGGTCTGCCAAGCTCACACATGTTCCGCGGGAGAACGAGCATATATCGAGTGTGGATGCCAGCCTCAATGAGCTCCTTGACACGAAATAGCGCGCTTACGGCCTTACAATATTGAAGGCTTTAGCTTTCTCCGCTTCGGAACCGTTGAGTACGTGTATGAAGTAAGGCCTTTTTTCCTCCTTCTCGAATCCGAATGCCTTCTTTTCAAGCATCAGCTCTATTCCACGGGCATATGCATATTTCACACTACCCCCTGATGTGAGGGCCGCCTGGAGCCCGTATGCACGCTCGCTGGTCCAGTGATTATGTGCCTGTGCGCCATTCGAGTAGTTAATATAGTCCCTAACCAGTGAAATAGCGGTTCCTATCCCTACAAGGTCTGGACGTGATCTGCCTAGGCCCTGAAGCTCGGTAGTGACTACCCTGTCGATACCATATCTTAGGTTTTCTATGGGTATCCCAATTTTAGCGGCATACTCTAAAGTCTCCGCTACTATCTTGTCAGCTTCGGGCGTGTGGCTTCCTGCTACAGCTGCGTAAGGCACATCAAATGATGCGCCGCATATGAGCCGTGATGCCGGATCGCGTGCTACAGTAATTTGTCCGCCATTCTCTAATGTGTATCTTGCAACCTGAAGGGCCCAGTTCACTCCAATCTCCCCCTCCTCATAGTTCCATAGGGGGTGCCCTTCATATGTTAAATATGTTATACCTACTCCACGCCTTTGTTCTGCAGCCTCAGGGCTCTTAGCGAAAAATTTGCCGGCATTGCCTTGGTCATAGACGCGGAATTCCAACCCTCCTACTCCGTCGGCTATTACTGAAGATTTTATCTCTGTTACAGCTGCAACTCTGCGATCTCCTGCGTTTACAGATCTAAATGCTGCCATGATAATCACTGATAACTCTATATTTCTTCATATTTAAAGTTTGTGTATTATCTCATTATCTGTACCTCTTTCTGTTATTTTGAGAAGTAGTGCCTCCAATCACCGACGGAACCGGAATGCCGGCCTCTGTTCTGCTGCGGAGCGGGTCTGCCACAAGTTGCTTCGGCTGGATAAAGTATATAAATGTGGTAAGACAATCTTGTATCGGTTGTGCCCTTAGGCGAAGATTATGGCCGACAAGAACGCCCAGGAAAGTACCAAGCATGCTAGCGGAGGCCAGGACCAGAAGAAGAGCGCATATGTGCCGGACCCGAAGGCAAAGGAGTGGTACACGAAGGCCGGGGCAGCCTTCGAGGAGAACAAGTTCGATGAGTCGATAGACTGCTACTCGAAGGCCATAGAGATCGACCCGAACTATTCCAGCGCCTACTTCAACCGCGCGCTATCGTATGCGATAGTCAACAAGTATGAGGAGGCTGAGCGCGACGCGGAGACGGTCATGGACATAGAACCGGACAGCTACGACGCGCCTTATGTGATGGGCATAGTCGCCGAATACCAGCAGGACTTCCAGGGGGCTAAGGAGTGGTACGAGAGGTCGCTGGCGAAGAATCCGAAGTACGAGCAGGCAAAGGCAAGGCTCGAGCAGCTCAAGAGCAAGATGAACAAGCCTGGTACGGCAGGGGGAGGAGGGGCTGAGGCGCTTGCTGGGGCTTCACCGACCGAGACGCAGATGGTCGAAGGCCAGATAAAGCAGGTCAAGTGGCACAAGTCAAACATCACGTTCAAGGACATCGTGGGCATGGTAAAGGAGAAGCAGATCATGTATGAGAACATCATACTGGCAATCAAAAAGCCTGAGCTCCTCAAGGCATACGGCAAGAAACTAGGCCTTGGCGTCCTATTCTACGGCCCGCCAGGCTGCGGAAAGTGCGTTTCAGCCGATACAAGGGTGCTCCTTCCAGACGGAAGATATGAGACCATTAAAGAGGTCGTAGAGAAGAAGGAACCCGCAATCCTGACACTGACGCAGGATCACAGCCTTGCAGTAAGCAAGGTTACGGGCCACTGGAAGCTTAATGGCAAGCCCCTCCTGCGCATAACCACAAGCAGTGGCAGGATCCTCCATTGCACTCCGGAACATCCGCTGCTTGTAATGGACAGGTGGGTTAGCGCATCGGAACTTAGTGAAGGCGAAGAGATAGGAGTACCGCATGCGCTTCCAGTATTCGGCAGCCTTAAAATGGAGGAGTGGGAGGTTAAGCTCCTTGCATATCTCATCGGGGATGTCGTGCCTGCGCACACGCTGCCGCCCTCTGAGAGCATCGATCCTGCCGTCATGGAGGATTTTGAATCCGCAATGCTTCATTTTGGAAGGCCGATGCAGGTAAGCTCACATGCGGATGATGGTACTGTAATGATACAGCACTCAGGCCCAGGATCAACGCAGGAAGGCATGGAGAGCGCTATACGGCCATTTATAAAGGCGCACGGACTGGAGCTTGCAGACCCCCATTGGATGGCCATGCCTAAGGAAATATATATGCTGCCAGAGCGCCTGCTGTCGCTCTTCCTGAACCGCCTCTTTACAGGAGACAGGTGCAGGGTATATAACAGAAAGGGCACAACAAAGAAGATATCCTATTTTACCCCTTCCGAATCGCTTGCAAAGGACCTTCAGCACCTGCTCCTCAGGTTTGGCGTGCTTTCATGCATCTCAGGCAACATCAGAGACGGATGGCATATCACCGTCAGAAATAAGCGGAACATAGCTGCTTTTACGGATAAGATAGGCATATTTGGCAGGAAGGCGGGAAGTCTTAAGAAAAAGTATATCATGGACATCGGGACCGAAGGAGGTATGCATGTGGTTACGCATGAGCGCATCGTTAATATCGAACCCCTGCCTGCGCCCGAGTATGTATACGACCTTACGGTCGATGAAACACACAACTTCGTGGCAAACGATTTCTTCGTGCATAATACGTATTTCGTAAACGCCATAGGAGGGGAGACAAACTCGAATGTGCTGATAGCCAGAATCAATGAGATCGTAGATATGTATGCCGGGAATACTGAGAAGAACATGCATGCTATTTTTGAGCAGGCAAGGAAGGCGACGCCGTGCGTGGTCTTCTTCGACGAGGTGGATGCACTCGGGGTAAAGAGGGGAGGAGGCGGCGGCGACGGAGGCGGAGACGGAGGGCAGAGCTACATGCGCATGGCTGTAAACCAGTTCCTCCAGGAAATGGACGGGGTGGAGAAGAATCCCGAAGGGCTGTTCATAATAGGAGCCACTAACCAGCCGTGGGACATGGATCCTGCGCTCAAGAGGAGCGGGAGGTTCGGCGAGTCGATATACCTGCCACCGCCAGACTACAAGACGAGGAAGGCTGCTTTCATATACAATACGCGGAAGATGCCGCTCGGGCACATAAACTTCGGGAGGCTCGCGCGGGCGACGATGGGCTTCTCCCAGGCCGACATAGCTGAGATAAGCGACAAGACGGCGCTGATTCCCGCAGCCGAGGAGGACAGGACGGGTAAGAAGAGAAAGATTCTGATGAAGGACTTTATCAGGATGATCAAGAAGCACGGAGGCACGCTGGACGAATGGTATGCAATGGTAAGAAAGGACGTGGTTAGCAAGCGCGAGACCCAGATAGTAGACGGAAAGAAGCAGGAGATAGTCAAGGAGGGGAAGCTCTCCCCCGAAGAGAAAGCAAGGTACAAGCCGCTGATTAAGGACGTAAAGAAGAACTCGGCAAAGTGGTATCTGGTAATCAAGAAGATAATAAGAAAGATGGCAATTTATCTGTTCTGATTCTGAGAGTATATGCTGAGCATAGTCGATTCAGTATGGGACTTTCTACTCGAGGGCCTAAGCCGGGAGTCGAACCCGATCCAAGGCGCCTGTACCGAGAATATAAGATCATTTAAAGTTATACATTTATATAACTTTAGTTCATTAAACAAATATGGATATTCCTATAGAAGGAATCCTTACTGGCAAGAGACTCGATGTTGCCAGGATGCAGGATGTGTTGATAGAGTTGATATACGACTACATACAGCCAGACGCGATCCTGTATGGAGGCACTGCTGTATGGAGGTGCTATGGAGGAGGCAGGTTCTCTGAAGACATAGATATCTATGTAAACAGAGCATTCGAAAAGAAACTGGGCCAATACCTTCAGAAGAATGGCATGAAAGTGACATGGAGGGATAAGGAACTGCCCTTGCACATTAGAATATCGGATGGCAGAACAGAGGTACTTCTTGAGGCAGGTATCGGCAAGTTTGAGAGCGCAATCTCACAGTACACCAAGGTAGACGGTTCCTCAATTACCCTCTCAACGCTTCAGCCATCTGAGCTTTTCGTAAGGAAGATGGAGGCTTATGAGGGCAGGAGATACATCAGGGACATGTATGACCTCGTCCACCTTACGAATTACATAAGCGGGAACGATTACTATGTAATATCAAAACTCAAGCCGTTTCTCGCAAAGATAAGGAAACCTGTAGACGAGAAGGTCCTGCGTTCACTGGTTTACAAAGGCCAGAAAGATACTTCTTTCGAGAAGATGCTGGACTACCTTAAGAGATGGTCGGATGATATATGACAATGACTTCAGGAAGTATTTCTCGAAGGTGCAGATCTTCTCATTCAATGATGCGAAACGCTTTCTCACTAGAATGGGCGCTTCTGACGCATACATAAAGGTGTTTGTCCACAACCAGATTAAGAGACACGGGCTCAGGAAAGTTGGTAAGGGCAAGTATACCTTCTCTAGCAACGATGCGATAATAGGTTTCGCGTTCAGCCCTTTCTATTACGGGTTAGAGTGTGCACTTACAATTCGAAAGTTGTGGACCCAGATGTCAAACCTGGTGATAGTGACAACCACAAAGGCAGTCCCAGGAATCAGAAGCTCCATGGGCAGCAGGATAATCATAAGACGCATATCAAAGAGGATGTTCTTTGGCATTGAGTGGGTGAATTACAATGGCGTGTTTGTTCCAGTTTCAGATCCAGAGAAGACCCTCGTTGACTTTTTCTATTACAGAATTGGATTGAATGACGAGGACTTGCGGAGCTTAATGCTTGCATGCGATAAGAAGAAGCTTGCAAGATATGCAAGGCGCTCCAACAACAGAGTAAAACTCGCCATTGCAAAAGTCTTTGAAAGATGAGGGCCTAAGCCGGGAGTCGAACCCGATCCAAGGGATCCACAGTCCCCTATGCAAGCCGTTACACCACTAAGGCCACATTTAGACTTACATCGCGCCGGGCTATGAGCTGTGACCGATAACCCGCATTTATCTTTATAGTAGTCATCATATATATTGATTATCCTTCCGTGGTCCGATGGTCTTACTAGCAACTACTGCTGCCATAATCTCGGTGATGCTCTGGATCATCTCCGGTACCATATCAAAACGGATAGCCCGCGGCCTGGGCATCTATATAGTCCCTTTCATAATAGTCACGCTTGGCCTGGCCCCAATGCTGATCGCCACGGTGCTCGTCGGCCAGTACCAGCTAACTCTTGAGAGCGTGGTAGTCGCATCTGTTGCAGGGATCTTCCTGAGCCTCGGGTTCATACTGGCATACAAGGCGCTGGAGACCCAGAAACTCGCCACTACCTCGGCCTTCGGGGAGATACAGCCAGCCGCGTTGGTGATTCTAGGCCTTCTTGTCTTTGGCGAGCACATCACGCCTGTCGAGATCGTTGGCATAATAGTGATCTTCATAGGAGCCACCTTGGTGATAACAACAGAGAAGTTCAAGATAAACAGGGGCCTGCTTCCGGCCTTTCTCTCAAATATCTGCTGGTCGTTTTACTGGATCCTCATGACCTTCTCAGTTATCTCGGCAGGAACGTATGCCTTTCCGCTCCTGATATCCAGAGTGGCGGGCATGGTAATAGTTGTAATCTATCTTCTCACAAACAGGAGGGCGCTCGCAAGCCTGAAGGGTCTTGGCACAAAGATAAAGGGCAGCAGGACCATCGCTGCGCTTGTTGTCCTCACGATAATAGCGGCATTTGCGGATGCCTCCGGAGATACGGTCTTCGGGATTACGATAAGCAGCACGGTCCTTGCCATAGGTGGCGCTCTCGTGGCACTCTCGCCCATGATAACCTCGTTCTTCGGCTTCCTCTTCTACAGAGAGAGGCTCAGGCGCATAGAGATCGTCGGACTGCTGATCATGGTGTCCGGGGCGCTCGCAGTAACGGTATTGTAAAAGGCAGATAGTGCCTGCTGCGTCAGATACAAATAAATAGGCGTTACGGCAAAAGGTAACTGTGGCGGAGTAGCTCAGCCTGGTTAGAGCGCTAGACTCATAAGCACGGCTTGATGAGTGATGAGCTTCTTGCAATGACTAAGAAATCTAGAGGTCGGGTGTTCAAATCTCCCCTCCGCCAGACCCCTCCATGCTATCTTGCAGCATCACAAGGCTTATAAATCTTGGTTGGGCATGCCAAGCATGGTCTTCATAGACAACCTCGCCTACTCGCTCTTCTCGATAGGCTTCGGAGGACTCCTTCTGCTCTACACCGTCACCTCGATATACTTCATCTACAAGAGGAAGCAGAAGAACTTCGTGGAGTACCTAAAGGGCGCAAGCGTCCCTCTCGCGCTAATAGGCGCGTACATGCTCATCAGCGGGCTCTTTGGCCAGTTCACATGGCCGCTTCCGGGAAGTTACAACATACTATTCTACGACCCGCTGGTATCGTTCGGCATAATCCTTCTTTCCTTCTCTCTTGCCATAAAGTACAACGTAAAGCTCGAGTACGCGGGATTCCTCGCGCTGCTCTTCGGGATAATGCTCATAATCTACGGCTTCGAGGGCTACAATATAGGCCTCACCGCGCTGCCTGTCGCTCTTCTCGGAATGTACTTCCTCTACGGGATCACCGGAATATTCGCCTATCCTGTCTCTATGATAATCGACAGGCTTCCCGGGTTCGATAAGAACCACTCAAGGCTCTGGGATACGGCACTTGCCATCTTCTGGCTCGCCCTCTTCTTAGCAAGCCTCTCCGCCGTAGCCATCGGCGCTATGGCGATACCAGCCCACCTGCTCAGCCCGCCTTGACTACCGCAGTGCTAGAGGTTGAAGTAGACCGCAAGGAGAATTACTATTATGATGAGCCTCACGAGAAGCCCGTTGCGCTGCGAGTTGAAGTGTATCCTCTCATGGACGTCCTTGTCCTCTGTTATGTGCACCATTATCGCAATGTAAGTGGCGAACGCGTACGACACAAGCAGTATCAGGAAGAGCGGATTTAACAGGCCCTCCAGCACCGTCGCGACGAGAAATGCATAAGCCAGCGTTATGAAAGCCAGCTGTATCTTCACGGTCTTGCCCTTCCCGAACATGACCGAAAACGTCTTCTATGACTATGGGCCTGTCGGACTGCTCTTCATGCTCTTTCTTGCAGGAGCTGTGGGCGCGGCCAGAATTAAGCTCGAAAAGCACACGCCAAGACAGGTGCTTCTCTCATTCCTCTTGTCCGTTCCCATAACATTCATAGTCATTTATGCGATAGCACCGATGATAATATGATGGCAAGGCCGCACGGCTTGATGAGTGATGAGCTTCTTGCGATGACTAAGAGATCTAGAGGTCGGGTGTTCAAATCTCCCCTCCGCCAGACCCGTCATCTGTCATCGTTAGTTACGGCGTCAGTTGTGAAAACAGGCAGTAGGGAGTGTGTTTACTACCGTTTCATAGTGCTCAATAACGGTATGAAATCTGTACAGCCACGACCTCCAGGGCGAATGTGCCGGGACCGGCGTGCGAGCGTTACCTTGCCGTTTTTGCTATTATCGCAATATAGAGCCCGTTCTCCCTATGGCCTTCCGCGTCGATGAATCTCTTGACTCTCCATCCTGTTTCCGATAGCAATCCCTTCATCTCCGGTTTGGATACATACAGATAATCATACCATGGGGTTGCGTACTGCATAAACCTTATCCTCATGCGCAGCTGCCCTGGCATCCTGCCCCGCCTCCTGTTCCATGCATGGTACTTGAAGTGCACTGGATTGTCGGTCAGGTATGGATCTCTATCGGCTGCTATTATGGTGCCCCTAGGAGATGTTATCTTGTACATGATCTTAAGCAGGCGTTTAGCCTTTCTCTTGTTGGCAAAGAGGCCGAAGTTGTTCCCGAACAGTATTATCGTGTCGAAGGAGTTGGACCTGAACTTTCCTATATTCTCTATCGCCATGACCTTAGCATGTTTTACCCCTCTCAGCTTGCATACCCTAATAGCCAATGGCGAGGTGTCTATTCCTAGGCAGTAAAGGCGCTTTTTCTGTAGGTACAGCAGTACCCTACCTGCACCACAGCCTATGTCCAAGCATCTGCCCTTCGCGTATCTTATGCCTTCTTTCTCGTGCCTCCCCCAGCTGTCGTAATCGGAAAGGTATGAGTCAGCACTGCACGAGACGTTTACGTAGCCGTCTTCCCGCTCTACGACCTCGAAGCTTCGTTCCCCTTTGTAGCGGCACCATATCTCTTGTCCATAAGCATCATTCTTGTCCGACATGCAGTACCACTACTGCCTAATTGTATACATAATGTTTTTAAATGGAAGTTGAGAGGATATATTGAAGGATCAGCAGAGGTGATATCATGTCAGATTGCTACTAGGTACTATCAGCTTCAATTATCTGTAGCTTGCGGGCTTTTTCGCCTCGACTTTTCCTAATTCTGTTAACAGCCTGTGCTGCCGTGAATAATCATTATCGAATCTCCTATAGCACAGTGAGCCTACCAGAATATCAGTCACTATGAAGTTGCGCACGCTGCTTCCGGTAAGCTCTTTCTCTATGGTCTTCGTGACCTTGTCTATGTCACCATCATTGAATACCGGAAGGAACCGCATTGCTCCATCGGGCATGCCTATGTTCCCAGAGAGGCAGTACTTGTTCGTCAGTTTCCCGTACTCCATCAGGTCGAACAGCGATTTATACCTGTTCTCCTCAACCGCCTTCTCGCCGATGTCCATTATCTGGATTATGCCTATGTATTTCATGTGCAGATTGGCAATCGAGATCGTGGGCCTTACTATTATGCCCTGAGCCTTTAATTTGCTGTAGGCATATCTGGATGTGCCCTTATTCAGCCCGTACTTCTCATCTATCCTTGAGAAGCTCTCTATGCTGTTTGTATTCAGTTCCTTGAGGACGATAAACTCCCTGTTTAGGAGTTCGTCTTGCTTTGGGCTTGTGCTTTCCCTATCCCTTCTCCACCTCTTTGTTTTGAGCACATTCTCTATGAACTCTTTTCTTAGTGGCATGAACGAGTAAGTCTGCGCAAATGGTATCAGATTCCATTTTGCCCGGTATTTGGCGAGGCTTGTTTTGAGTATCAGCGCCCTGAAGTTGTCAATGGCACTCACGTAGTTTACGTCCAGCAGGTATGCCACCAGGTCGTACTCCCCTTTTGTGGTAGCGGTAAACTGAATCTTAGGCTCGTTTACGAAAGCATTCTTTACATCGTTTGCAGCTGGAGCATTGTCCTCAAACTTGACAAGAAGGAGATAAGGAGCATACCCCAGTCTCTCTATATCAATTTCCAGAATGTAATCTATTCCAAGATCCCTCTCCAAAACTTTCATTCTCGAGTATGCAGCCTTCTCGCTAAGGCCCGTCAACGATGCCAATTCCGAAGAACTTAAGCGCGAATTCATGCTTAATGCCATGAGCAGTTTTAGGTCTGCACCTTTTGAGATTGGGGGCTGCTTTGCTTGAATCTCCTCGCACATTTCTCTGCTTTCGTGCCATATGATCTTCCCGCCATGGATGGAGATGAGATTGACAGCATTCTCCAAATCGTCTTTTGCCGACAGTTTCTTTTTGATATATAAGCCGTTTGCACTTATTTTGCCAATATACTCTGAGATCGTCTTTGTTCTATGCATGTCCCTGAGCCATACTCCGCGCTCTTTGTATACGTAATATTTGCTGTGTATTGTTTTCAGCACCAAATATTCCTTAGACTCCGCTTTAAGCTTGCTGAACGTGGTTGCTACTCTCTTAGGAACTTCCTGCATATAAATAATATATTTACCGTATTGTATATTAATACATACTTACGTTGCAATCTACACTATGCAACGTAATGATATAGGTCTTTCTATGAAAATACTCGTAATAGAATACCAGCTACACACTCGAAAACTGCTATCGCATAGGTGAATCTTAAATAGAAGGCCTTCCATAATGTATACCATTGGTTCGGGCTGGATGGGAATGGGCAAAACACAGAAGAGGCTTCTTTTTGCACGCATACCATCGACCCCACCGAGGATGCATGCTGCTTCCGTCCTCCCGAACCAGCACCCTGGCTTTATACTAACCTGGTGGAACAATGAATATATTGGGATTTGGGAAGAAGCGGCGCACAGAGCTTTACAGCACGCCTAACGACAAGAGGCCTGTGAAGCTGGTGCCTGACGGAGAAGATTCGTGGAGAGTCGTATACGCTGACGAAGAGCAGTAAGGATATAGGTGAGTGATTGGGTGGAAAAGGGATACGAAGAGTTAGCCGTGGCTATCACTACTTCTTTGTGAAGCCGGGCTGCAACAGAGACGTGCACAAGGCGGCGGCAAGGCTGATGGCCATCGAGTCTGTCAGGGAGGTATCCATCACTGAGGGAGAGTATGGATTCATCGTGAAAGCCAACGAGGTACACGAAGATGAACCAGAAATCCTCGCACGGATAAGCAAGGCCGCTAAGGGAAAGTCGACAGCGGCAGTGTGCCACTGCCAGTACGTCAAGGCAAGCGCATGACCGAGTCTATCCGACCATTCCGATTCGGTCAGTTTTGATGCTCTTCCACTCAGATACGGGGATAAGAACCCCAATCTGCGCCTGGTAAAAGCCGAAATGGCGAATCGATTTAGGGAAGAAGGTTAGAGACGAGGCGCGTCAGAGTCCGAGCCCTTCGGCAATCCTTGCCATCTCGAACCCGGTTGTATCGTTCCCCACCAGCAAGCCCTTCGAGTTGGCCATGGTGCAGAGCCTCAGGCTGGGTGAGCCGAGGTTTGCTGTGGACTGGGAGTAACTGCTGATCTGCCTCTTTATGGCCCCGATGTCCTCCTCAGAGCTTTCGTTATTCAGCACCATGCCCCTGTTTGTAAGTATGTTGCTCGCGCCGACCGTCGGGAATCCTCCCAGAGCGAGCCTTACCGTCTCGACGCCGAGCAGGGCCCCTATTGAGCCCGCCTCTGCCTGCGTATACGCAGGGTTGATTATTGCGATCCTGTCGTTTGCAAGGATGTTGTTCCCGAGGGCGTTGAGGTCGGTCCTGAGCCTCTCAACGCTTATGCCAGGCAGGCTTCTCCTTATGTTACCCAGTTCCGCATCGGTGGTTATCTCAGGAACCAGCACCGCCCTGGAGTTTGCCACGGCGTATATCCCTATGAGGTCTGACCCGTCTATCGAGACCATGGCAGGCTCCACCTCGAGGAGCTCCTTTATCATTCCCGACACCCGCATGGAAACGCTGCCCCCTATCAGCGAAAAGGAGTCGGTGGCTATGCCGAACGCGCCTATGAAGGAGTTGCCGTTTACAGCCGCCTTTCCTATTCCCATCGACCAGACCCGGTATTCCTACTTTGGCGGCTCTGCCTGAGCAGCACCTGGTTTTGCCGGCTTCCCTTCAGCAGTCTTCTTCTCCGCGGCTGGTTTCGTAGCACTGGCCATTGATGCAGCAGTGCTCCCTGCCGCACCTGCGGCCTGCTTCTGGATAGAAGTAGGAGACCTTGCCTTCGCCTCCATTGCGGCCCTCTCTTCAGGGCCCACCTCTGCGGGCTTTGCCTGCACGGCATCCTTGGCCCCCTTTGCGTCGGCCTTCTTTGCCTCGCCAGGCAGGGAAGCTTCTATGATTGCGCCGATCTTGTTTATCGAGACGTCAACTGGCCTGTACCTGTTTGTGCTGTTTGCCTCGAGGTGCTCATTGAGCGCCCTGCTTATCCTCACTGCCTCCGGAGTTGAATGAAAGTGCCTCGCAATATGCTCCCTTAGATATGATACGGTCTTGCCGTGCCTCCTGCTCGTGTGTATCCTGACAAGCTTATGCCTGAGCTTTACCCTGATCGTCGTTGCTGCCATGGTCATCCCTTAATCCTGAGCTTCCTCCTCCTCCAGTCCCGCTGATGCTTGTTGTACTGCACCCTCCTGTGCGTCCTTACCATCGCAAGCACAGGGATCCTCCTGTTCCTCTTCCTCATCTTCCCGAGACGCATCTTCTTCTGCATGCTCTTCTTTCCCATCATATCACGCTATTTGTGCCTGAATTCTATGCTGCCTTCCGGCCTGTACGTCAGCTTTGCCAGGATGCTCTTGAGCTGCTCCTCCGTCAGCCGCGAAGTCGCCCTGCCGCTCTGCGCCAGCCTGATTATGAGCCCGAGAAGCTGCTGGTAGAGCTCGTTGTTTGCCATCTTAACGTTCATAAGCCTCTCGTATGCTGCGGAAGTCATGTAAGTCCTCACGAGCTCGCGCCTCTGCTGCTCAAGCCGCATTTCCCGCACCCTCTTGGCGTATGCTTCCCTGAGCTTCTTGTCATCGCTTTCCTGCTGCTCCTCGGCAGACACCTCAAGCACCCTTTGCCATCTCGTTTGAGATCTTGTCAACGAAAGACTTGCCGGCCGGGGTAATAATCCGGCCATGCTCCGTCTTCTTTATGTATCCGAGCTTTTCAAGCGAGTCGAACGAATCCTTTATGACGCTTCCGCCGGCCTTCAGGTGGTGGTGCCTGTGGACGACATGCCTCTTCCTGTTCCCGTATCTCGTCCTGAGCGTCGATATGCCTATCGGCCCGTTAAGGTACACCTGCCTGAGAATAGAAGCGCACCTGATGAAGTAGAAGTCAGGGTCTGCCGGTACCCTCTCCCTCCCTGCTCCGGCTTTCACGTAATCCACATACCCGGGCTTTCTGACCTCTGCGGCCTTCAGCCTTGCCGCAGTAAGCCTGATAAACGCGTTCCCGTCAACCTCCAATACATTTGCCATGTTATGAGCACCGCATCGTGCAATTGCCTAACTAGGACAATTAGCGAAGTAATAGCGCTGTAGCATGTATATGGGCAACATTAGGTATATATTTGTTACTGTGCCAAAGGTTAGTGCATATCCTTTCCGGATGCAGCCTTGCGGTGAGACATAATGAAGATCAGTATTATAGAGGATGAGCCAAAGAGCCTGATCATAGAATTTGACGGAGCCGACAGGGGCATAGCCGACATCATAAAGGGGAGGCTTACCGAGAGCAAGGACGTTGAGTTTGTAAGCGTGGTAAAGGAGCACTTCGAGGTAGGCAAGCCGAGGCTTGTGGTAAAGTCCAGCAAGAACGCAAAGGCACTGGTCCTGAAGGCGATAGAGGGGCTCGAGGACGACCTGAAGAAGCTCTCCTCGCAGGTTCCTGACAAGCAATCACGATGATAAAGGAGGGGGTGCGCATCCTTGCGCTGGAAGGGGCGCCGTTCAGGAAGGGCGACGAAGAAGCGCTGGTCATAGGAACAATAGGCAGGCGCGGGGCCGTGGAAGGGATCCTTTCCTTCATGGTCAGGGTGGATGGGGAAGACTCCACGGCTAAGATAATTAGGGCCGTGGCCAGATCGCGGTTTGCTGACCAGATAAGGCTCGTTGCGCTAAACGGGATAACGCTTGCAGGCCTGAATCTGGTCGACGTGAAAAGAGTGGAAAGGGAGCTGCGAGTCAAGGTGATTGCAATAACCAGAAAGAAGCCGCACCTCAATCTGCTAATCAATGTGGTAAATAAATGGGCCAGGAGCAGGAATAAGTCACGCATAATGAAGTACCTTGAGAAGGACGCAAAGATAAGCAGAACCAGAGGCTACTATGTCCAGTACCTAAACACGGCAGAGGGGCTGCGGGAGGGCGTCATACTCCGGTGCGCGGACCTGCTCAGGCTCTCGCATATAATCGCGAGCGGGCTGGCACGCGGCGAATCGAGGGGCAGGATGTAAAAATATTTTTATACTAGCTAAGGCATAATAAAGGTGATTTTATGGGCAAGAACTCAAGGACTGATGAAGTGACGATCGCCTTGATCCAGATGAGCGCGGGCGACGATCCGCATGCGAACCTCGAAAAGGCCGTAAAGAGGATAGAGGGCGCTGCCAGGAAGGGTGCGGACATAATCTGCCTGCCGGAGCTCTTCAGGTCGAGATACTTCTGCCAGGAAGAGGATAGTACGAACTTCGGGCTTGCCGAGGCGATACCCGGGGATACTACGGCCGAGTTATCAAGGGCTGCAAGGAAGGCCGGCGCGGTGGTGATAGCAGGGATATTTGAGAAGAGGGCACGTGGCCTTTATCACAACTCAGCGGTTGTAATAGACTCTACGGGATCGCTTGCCGGGACATACAGGAAGATGCACATACCAGACGACCCTCATTACTATGAAAAGTTCTACTTCGCCCCTGGAGACCTGGGCTTCAGGTCCTTTTCAACTGCAAAAGGCAACCTGGGAGTGCTTATATGCTGGGATCAATGGTACCCCGAGGCTGCGAGGATAACGTCGCTCATGGGAGCGCAAATCCTCTTCTATCCTACTGCAATCGGATGGTTCCCTGAGGAGAAGGGGGCTGTAAAGGGAATGCGGGACGCATGGAAGACGATCCAGAGATCGCATGGGATAGCAAATGGGGTGTTTGTTGCAGCAGTAAACCGCGTCGGAATTGAGGGTAAAATAAACTTCTGGGGATCGTCGTTCGTCTCGGGCCCCTTCGGCGAGATCATCGCTGAGGCGAGCCAGGACAAGGAGGAAACGCTTATGGCAAAATGCGACTTGAGCCTGATTGACGATACAAGGCATAGCTGGCCATTCCTCAGGGACAGGAGAATAGACGCATACAAGGGCATTGCATCCAGGTTCCTTGACTGAACCACCAGGGTTTTCACTATGGAAAAGCAGGAACTGCCGTTTGAGCTCGGATATAGGATGCCGGCCGAGTGGGCAGAGCATGAATGCACATGGATGGCATGGCCGAAGGATCCCTCGACCTTTCCCCCAGAGCTCCTGCCCGGGGCAGAGAAGGCGTATATAGAGATCATCAGGAATCTGCATTCCGGAGAGAGAGTAAACCTGCTTGTCGACAGTGATGGATACGCCGCACGGATCACTGGGCTTCTGCAGGCGGACGGTATCGGCATGGAAAACGTGGCACTACACGTGATCGGGACAGGAGATGTCTGGTTCAGGGACTATGGACCCATATTCCTAACGAAAGAAGGCGGCGAAGTGGCATACACGCACTGGAGGTTTAATGCATGGGGAAACAAGTACTATGAACTCCTTAATGACACGCACATTCCTGAAAAAATCCCCATCGGAAGCATGAGGGGGTTTGACGTGCCGATGGTCCTTGAAGGAGGTTCGATAGACACAAACGGCAAAGGTACCTTCCTTACCACCGAGCAGTGCCTGCTGAACAGGAACCGCAATCCGCAGATGAGCAGGGAGGTCATAGAAAAGAACCTGCACGACTATCTCGGTGCAACCAATATCATCTGGCTGAAAGGAGGAATAGCCGGAGACGACACGGACGGCCACGTCGACGACATAGCAAGATTCGTCAACGATGACACTGTGGTATGTGCACTGGAGGAGGACCAGGAAGACGAAAACTTCGCCATATTAAGGCAGAACTACGAACTGCTGAGAATGGCAAGGGATCAGGATGGGAACAGACTGAATGTCGTGCCGCTGCCTATGCCCGAGGCCGTTGCATATAATGGACAGAGGCTTCCTGCGAGCTATGCCAACTTCTATATAGCGAATAGGAAGGTTCTCGTACCAACATTCGGTGGCAGCAATGACCTGCGCGCCCTGGAGATACTCAGGGAGCTTTTCCCGGGCAGGGCGGTTGTCGGCATAGGCTGCAGGGAGCTTGTTTACGGCTTTGGTGCACTCCACTGCATAACGCAGCAGCAGCCCGCCGCTTTGAATACCAGTAGTAATATGCCGGACTAACGCAAGGTTTATCAGGCGGGCATCTCAAATAATAATCGACAGACGTGGTAACATTGTCGGACCATAAATTCCTCGGCGCCATGCTTTCAGGGCTGGCTTCCAGATCAAATGCTACGGCGCGGGTGCACAGGGCCTTCAGGGATGGCTATGCAACGGAGTCTGACTTCAAGTCTGCCATAGGCGACGATGAGAAGGAGATAGTTGCAAGGCAGGACGGTTTCGCGTACCTCTCTGCCGGGCAGCTAGACTGGCTTGATATACTTAGGCCGATAGCAAGATCTTTCAGGGGATTTGCCTCAAGGCGCTCCGCCGGTGAGGATTCGGTTGGCCCTGTTACCAGGTGGTTCAGGACAAATACCTTTTACAGGAAGCCGCTGGTCAATGGGAGGATAGACTGCGAAGGCGGCGAACTGTCCGACGTTGTTCCGGCGCTTGGCAGCAATTCCGTTATATTTCTTCCATCGCCATATTCATTCTCAAGGCTTGTCGAGGACAGATTCTACAACGATGGCAGGGAGCTGGCAAAAGACTATGCAGGTGCGATAGCAAAGAGCGCCCCGAGACTTTATGAAAAGGGATACAGGTGTGTTTTGTTGGTTGATCATACAGTGGGCTACGAGAGGTCCAGGGGCTGCTTCGACGCGCCGGAGTGGTATGCAGAATCAATATCCGCCGTAAAGCACGACGGCATGGTCTTAGGAGTAAGTTTTCCCCTGGCAGAGGCCGCTGCAGTTCTTCCGCTGGTTGAGCAGTCGAGGGCGGATTTTGTCGGGGTAGATGCAATATTCAGCAACTCTGTGGCAGTAGAAACGAAGAAGGACGTGATGCTTGGCGTGGTCGACGGAGCCAGCACGGGAATCGAATCCATAGGCACGATCGGTTCTACCGTAAGGGAGTTCCTGTCAGGCTCCGACTTTCCAGGAAGGTATTATATAGGCCCTAATGACAGGCTTTACGACGTGCCGTTCGAGACTGCGCTACGGAAGATCGAGGGCCTTGCAGCTTTTAAAGGCGCTTTATGATGCATGATTTATTTACCACGCAGGAGATAGGAAGCCTGCAAAGGCCCATATGGAGGCAGAAGCTGTCCGGCCCGCATGACAGGGCATCTGTGGCATCTGCGCTCCTATGGGGAGAGCGGCTAGGAGTGGACGAGAGGGCCGAGCTTGCCAACGGGATGGGAAGCGGGCTCTTGCAGAAAGGAGGGGAGCTCACACAGGCTGAGAAGGGCAGGATCATAGATATCTCGACGTTATATGCCATAAGGATGCAGGAGCTTGCAGGCCTGGACAGGGTCTTCAACGGCGAACAGCCCAGGACGGAGATGTACGACTTCATGGCCAGATTTGTTGACGGAATAGAGCCGGCAGGGACGCTGAATGCGTTCGATGCCAACTACTTTAGGAAGGGGACAGTAAGGTCAGGGGTTTCAATAACTGCTGCCGGAAAGGCCTTCTTCGTGGACGAGTTCGACTTTGTAAGAAAACATACGAGGAGGGTACCGAAGCCATGCCTTACCGGCCCGTATACCATGGCGGACTGGTCGTACCTTGAGTATTACCGCACCGCCAGGGAGGCAGGCGGCGAAAAGGGAGGCGCGGCAATAAGCGGGGCCAGGAGAGACGCGGTCCTGGATTTCGCCGCGAACGTGCTTAATCCCGCGGTAACCGCCCTTGCAAAGGCAGGCGCGCAGGTCATACAGATAGACGAGCCGGCGGCTGCCACGAACGAGAACGAATCATTGCTGTTCGTAGAGGCGATAAACGCATCGTTCAAGTCCATTCCGGCAGGAATCGAGAAGGCGGTGCACCTCTGCTACAGCAATTATGCATCACTCTTTCCGGCACTTGCGGACTGCATTGCCGACTCTTACCTTATTGAGTTTACGAACCATGCATCGCCGGAAAACTTCAAGCCGGAAGAGGTGGACAGGGGCACATTCAAGGCATTGCAGCTGTTCAGGGAGTATAAGATGAAGGCAAAGATAGGTGTCGGCGTTATAGACATACATTCAGATCTGATAGAGACGCCGCAGGTGGTAAGGGATAGGATACTGTATGCTGCAAAGGTGCTTGGCGATCCAGGCAGGGTGCAGGTCAATCCTGACTGCGGACTGCGCACACGGCGCTGGAACGTGGCCTTCGCAAAGCTGTGCAGCATGGCAGAGGGCGCGGCGCTGGCAAGGGCTGAATTCGGCGAGGGATGATGGCATGCAGCTGATGCTTGAGGTAACCCCGCCATCGAGGAGGGCGTCAGACTCGAAGGCAAGGGCTTCTGCTGATAGGGTGTGCTTGGCCGTCAAGGGCATGGGCAGGGTAGACTACCTGAACGTACCCGAGATCATCGAGGAGAATTACCTTGGGGCACCGCTCTACAAGCACTACGATGCGAGGGAATTCTGCGCACTGCTGAGGAGAGGGACCGGAATAGCAAGCATACCGAACAAGGTTGTCGTATATCTTTCATCGGCACATGACCTCGAATCATGGATATATGAGAGCATTTCAAGGTACGGAATGGACAGGTTAATATTTGTCGGCGGCAGCAAGGGGGGCAGCATCTACCCCGGACCGTCGGTGGCAGAAGCGAACCGCGCTGCAGCCAGGGTTGGCGGAGTAGCAGTCGGAAATGTCTGCATACCGTCACGCGATGGCGAGCTAAGCCGAGTGCTGTCCAAGACGGAGAGCGGCGCCTCGTTCTTCACGACACAGGTTATGTTTGAATCTGCGCCTGTGATAAGGCTCATCGGCGGATACGGAACCGAGTGCGAGAGGCTTGGCATAAGACCGGCAGCTTTCTTCATAAGCCTTCCAGCCCCGAAGAACTCCTTCGACATAGACTTCCTGAAATGGCTTGGTGCAGATATGTCGGCTGGGACAGAGGCTGCGCTTCGTAGGAGCAGGAACATAGGCTTGGAGTCAAACAGGATATGCTCAGGAGTCCTCTCGGATGTGGAGGACTATGCAAGAAGCAGCGGCATAAAGGTGCCGATAGGCCTGAACGTAGAGGCGATATCAGAAGCGAACCTCGATGAGGTCTGCACCTTTGTCAACGCACTGCGCACGGAAGGCCTGCTCTGAACTCCTGGCAGTGCTTGCCGCAGAGCCTTCCGGAACGATGCCGAAACGTCAGTCAGAGCTCCTTTACCATCCTGCTTGTTATTATCCTGTCAAGTTTGCGTGCGATGCTTTCCTTTCTGCCCGGAAACCTTACTATATCAAGCTCCCTGTCAGAAAGCTCTACCTCGAACTTCCCACCTGGCTTTATCGCAGCTATCCGCTTCCCGTCGTAATCCAGGATGCCGCTGTACTTTACAATCTCCACCTCAATCTTCCTGTTTGCATCTACAACTATGGGATTCCTGTAAGGCCCGTCAACATTAAGGAAGGTAAGGCAGAAAACGCTAGGACTAAGGATTATTGGGCCTCCGGCAGACTTATTGTACGCCGTGGATCCGGTAGCCCCTGTTATCAGCAGGCCATCGCCGCCCATGACATACGGGTAGATCTCGGAGCGTTTCCCGTTTGCCACCTCGTATATCTTGAAGCTTACCTCCTGGTGCATGTTCCTTAGCGAGGCCTCGTTCACGGCATAATAGTGCCTGCCTTTGTGCACTATCCTTATCTTATTCTCCAACCTCTCCACAGTATATCGCTTCCTCTTCAGATTCTTTATCACAAAAGGGATGTCATCGATGCATAAATCAGCATAATATCCGCTGCTTCCGCTGATGCCGCTCCTTATCGGCAGGATTGGCCCGCTGAACTCCGCGGCGGCCCTGACAAAGGTCCCATCCCCACCGACAGCAATGCATATCTCCCCGCTATCGGATATCTCAAAGGCCTTGCGCAGCTCCTTCAGCTGCGGAAATTCCTCAATTGCTACCAGCTTTATTTTCATCACGGTTACCTCGCCATCTTCCCGTAAAAGTAATGTATCGGCCTGCCTAGCGCGGCCTCTGCGGCCTCCTGCACCGACTCGGAGAAGGTCGGATGCGGATGTATCGTGTCTGCAACGTCCTCGAGCGTCGCCCCCATCTCTATCGCTAGGGCAGCCTCAGCTATCATCGCATTTGCATCCTGTCCGACTATTTCCACGCCCCTTACGAACTTCTTGCCGTCGTATGCTATTTTGACGAAACCGGATTCCTTTCCAAGCGCTATCGCCCTTCCTATCCCTGTCATTGGGAACTTTACAACCTGTATGCCGTCCCCTTTTAGGGTTCCGGCAATCGCGATCTCGGGGTCAGAGAAGATTACAGCAGGAACAACCACGTTGTCATATCCTGACTTCAGCCCGGCAGCGGCCTCGCCTGCCACGACGCCCTGCCTTATCGCCTTGTGGGCGAGCATCGGCTCGCCGGCGACGTCACCTATCGCGAATATGTTCCTGTCCGAAGTCAACAGCGATGAGTCGACCTGTACAAACCCCTTATCGTCAAGCCTGACCTGCGTATTTTCGAGCCCAAGACCCTCAGTGTACGGCGCGAGCCCTACTGCAACCACTATTACCTCTACTTTTATCTCCTCACCCGTACTTAGCTTTACTGATGTTCCGGAGTGCGATGTGGCCTCGGCACCCGAGTGCACCTTTACCCCAAGTTCCGACATCCTCCTCTTTACAAGAGCAGCTGCCTCTGGATCAAAGCGCGAGAGGACGTCAGACCGCGCTATTATATGCACTTCAGACCCAAGCTTCGCGTACAGCATCCCTATCTCAACAGCGACGTAAGAAGCCCCAATTATGGCCATGCTTTCAGGTATCCTGTCAAGCATCAGCGCCCCCTTATAGTCGATTATATTGCCTCCGAACTCGAATCCCTTTAGGGCCATGGGCATTGAACCTGTGGCGATTATTGCCTTTTTAAAGCTCAGCGATATGCCATCGGTTATCTGCAGTTCGCTGGAGGAGAGGAAAGTGGCTGCGCCCTTGACGACCTCGACTCCATTGGACTTGCACAGGAACGACACGCCGTCCTCAAGCCTCTTTGACACCCCTATCCTCCAGTCGTACATCGCCTTCGCGTCTATTCTGGCTCCATTTGTAATAATGCCAAACTTCCCAGCGTGCTGCATCTCATAGAACAGATCGGCAATGTGTATAAGCGTCTTAGAAGGTATGCATGCATAGTTGAGGCAGTGGCCCCCGAGCTTTTCCTTCTCCACAAGCGTCACGCTGAGCCCAAGTTCCGCTGCCCTTATCGCGGCCACGTATCCACCCACGCCTCCGCCTATGACAGCAAGGTCGACATTCTCAGGAAGTGATCCCATTACCATGAACTCAGCCAAGCATCTCCAGGAACTCGGGGTCCTCGAGGTATTTTATCAGCGCGTTTCCGAACAGTACGGCATCCGCTCCGTCGACAGCCCTGTGGTCGAAGACCAACGAGAACGGGAGCACCTTGCCTATCTTGATTTGTCCATCCTCAATCACTGCGCTGTCCCTTATTAGATGTATCCCGAGTATTGCAACTTCTGGTGGATTTATTATAGGAACGGACAGGTATCCACCACCGAGGCTGCCGATGTTGGTTATGGTAAACGTGCTGTCGCGCATCTCATCAAGCGCTATCGTCCGGCTGATGACCTTCTCGTGCAGCTCCTGTATCTCCTTTGCGATCTGCAGTATGCTCTTCTTGTCTGCCTGCTTTATGACGACCACCTTGAGCCCATCAGGCCCCTCGGCAGCCAACCCTATATTGTAATATTTCTTCAGTATGATCTCCTGGGTCTCGTGGTCATAGCTTGCGTTGAACCTCTGGTTCTCCCTGAGCGCCTCCACAACCGCCTTTATTATGAATGGAAGGAATGATAGCTTTACCCCGAGCTTCTCCGCATTGGGCTTTTCCTTCTTTACTATGCGGTATAAGTAAGTCGCATTTATCAGGTCCATGTGCGCGGCGCTGGGTATCAGCAGCGAGAGTTCCATGTTTCTTGCGATGGCCTTTCTTGTCTGCGAGAGCGGAATCCTTTCTACCTCGCCAGTATGCTGCTCCTCGAGGGTCTCGGAGAACTTTGGCGCAGCATTAGCCTGCTGCCGCAGCCTGACCGCAGCAGCCCGTATGTCATTTTCCAGGACCCTCCCTTCCGGGCCTGTTCCACGGACCCGCGCGATGTCGATCCCCAGCTCCCTTGCCAGCCGCCTGATTGCCGGAGTCGCAATAGCTCCATTGCGCCCCTCCTGAACAGCCTCTTTCTGCTCCTGCTGCGATTGCACTGCCTCAACCTCCTTTTTCTCCTGTAACTGCGGCGGCGCCTGCTGCACATGCATACTTGAGAGTTCGGATGGATCCCCAATCCATGCAATGACGTCCCCTATATTCACGGTAGTGTTTTCCTTTGCTGCTATTCTTACCGTCCCGCCTGCCGGGGAAGGCAGGTTTACAACCGCCTTGTCGGTCTCTATCTGAACGATCGGCTGGTCTTCCTTCACGGCATCGCCGTCACTGACGAGCCATTTCTGCACGTGCCCTTCCGTTATCCCCTCCCCGATGTCAACAAATTTAAGTATCTGCATACGTTCACCTTAATACCTTGTCTATCGCCTGCGAGATCTTTGCCGCATTCGGCAGGTAATATCGCTCATATCCTGGAAATGGATAAGGCAGGCTCGGAGATGCAACCCGTATGACAGGCGCGTCGAGCTCGAAGATCGCCTTCTCGGCAATCCTCGCAGCAATCTCAGCCCCTGCTCCGAAGCTGAGCGACGCCTCGTGGACGATAACCACCCTTCCCGTCTTCTTTGCGCTGTCAAGAACCGCTTTCTCGTCAAGCGGGTTTATCGTCCTCAGGTCTATAATTTCTGCGTCTACCTTCTTCCTCTCGACAACATCCCTAACTACCGACACCATGGTCCCGTACGTTATTATGCTGAGGGCGCTACCTTCCCTGATCGTGCTCGCCTTTCCTATCTCCACTTCGTAAGCCTCGTCAGGAACCTCCTGCTTGAAGAGCCTGTAAAGCTTTGTAGGCTCTAGGAAGACCACAGGGTCGTCCATTCTCGCAGCCTTGATCATAAGCCCCTTTGCATCGTATGGCGTTGAGGGCTCTACGACTATGAGGCCACCCATGTGGGAGTAATATACCTCAGGGCTCTCGGAATGGTGCTCCAGCGTCCTCACTCCGCCGCTGACAGGCGTCCGCACGACCATCGGCACGGTAAATGAGCCCCTTGTCCTGCTCCTGTATCTTGCCGCATGGTTCACCAACTGGCTGAAGCCGAGGAACATGAAGCCCGCAAACTGTATTTCAGATATGGGATGAAGGCCGGCCATGGCCATTCCGATGGAGGTCCCGATAATTCCGGACTCGGAAAGCGGCGTATCCATTACCCGGGCCTCGCCAAACTTGTCAAGAAGCCCCTCTGTTACCCTAAAGACGCCGCCGTCTCTCCCGACATCCTCCCCGAGCACAACAATGTCCTCGTTCTCTGTCATTGCCTGCTGGAGTGCACTGTTTATCGCCGTTACCATGTTTGACTGGGTCATTGACTACCATCCTGCCAGAAGTTATTCCTCTCTGCGTCGTCAAGCTCCTCCTGCAGATTCTGCGGGACAAAACTGTATACATTTGTAAATATGCTTTTCGGGTCTTCCTTGGGATGCTCTGTCTTCTCAACGGCTGCATCTATCTCCTTTCCCTGCTCCTGCACCGTCTTCTGCTCCATTTCCTCATTCCACAGCCCCTTTCCCGTAAGGTAAGCGCGCACCCTTGCAATCGGGTCCTTTCCCTTCCATGACTCCACTTCCGCGTCGGTTCTGTACTTTGTCGGGTCGTCTGCTGTCGTGTGCAACCCAAGCCTGTAGGTTACGCACTCTATCACCATAGGCCCGTCCTTCGCTTTCTCTATTGCCTCCTTAGTCGCTTTGTATACGGCTATGACATCATTTCCATCGACCTGTATCCCGCCGATGCCGGCGGCAAACGCCTTCTGTGCAAGGGTCTTTGCAGCTGTCTGCTTCTCCCTAGGAACCGAGATCGCCCATTGATTATTCTCTATTATCACGACAAGCGGCAACTTCCAGACACCCGCGAAGTTCAGCGCCTCGTAGAAATCGCCTTCGGATGTACCACCGTCACCGACGTATACGACGACCACCGAGTCCTTTTTTTTGTACTTCTGCGCATATGCAAGTCCGGCAGCATGCGGCATCTGTGTGGCAACGGGAATGATTATTGCCGTTCCATTGACACTCTTTGGTATGGGCTCTTCGTAGCCCCTCCAATAGGCATACATCCACTCAAGCGGCATGCCTCTCACAAGGTAGACGCCATGCTGCCTGAATGTCGGCACAAATATGTCGTCTTTCCTCATTGCTAACGCACTTCCTATCTGTGTGGCCTCCTCGCCGACCAGCGGCGCATATGTGACCGCGCGTCCCTGCCTCTGCAAGCTCAGCATCTTTGCATCGTTAGCCCTGGCAAAGAGCATGTACTTGTACATCTCCACGATCTTATTGTCATCAAGCTCTCTCGGAAGGAGGGACTGGTCCATATTTCCAGCTTCGTCCATTACCTGAAGATACTCGATATCCCCATCAAAGACAGCTTTTTCCAGAAGAACACCACTCATGTCTTTTATACCCGCAAGATTAATAATTGCTCCAATATTCCCATGCTATTTTTATCCAAAGCGCCCTTATCCGCTTCGAGGAGCTTTTAGCCATGGATATCTTACGACTTAATTATTGACATCCTCTCCCAACTGAAGGTTGGGAGATTCCCCTGCATTCCTGCTGTATGGGTGTTTTGAGGTTTGTTTCTTTCACGAATTCACCACACTCCTGGTCTCTCGAACCAAAGGATTCTCACCGAGCCATTCATGTTCATTCCAATGAAATACCGCTGGATTTGCCAGAGCATCCACTACCCCTATCCCGCTCCCCTTTGACAGCGGAATTCGGAGATACATTTTGCTAATGTTCAATGCACCATTTGCATCCGCATTAAACTGTCGCTTATGCAGTTTACATCTGTATAAGCCCCTGTGAATCCTTCCTTTCTCTTCCTGCCCACAGAGAGAGCAGGTCTTTGACGTATTCCTTTCACTTACCTTCTTGAACATTATTCCTTCTATCTTTGCCTTGTATTCGAGTTGCCTTGCTATCTCACCGAATTCCCACTGCCCTATCTTCTGGTTTGCATATCTGCTGAATTTTGTTACATCCCTGATTGTCGAGAGGTTACCTATGACTATTCCTTTCTTTCTTTGCGGTTTCTACTATCTTTGTTGTCATTGCGTTGATTGCCTGTCTATTTCTTACTCTTGTCTTCCTTGCGAACTATTCCCAAGTCTATGTAGAGGTTGTCCTTCTTCGGCGTTTCCTGTTTTTCCTTTTCCTGAACCTCGAAGATGAGCGATGCTTTCCACTTGCCTTCCACTTTGAATAGTTCGAGATACTTTATCTCTCCCTTGTATCTTATCTCTGGTATTTTGAAACTTATGTATGAGATTCCCGTCTGCCTTCTGTATTCCATTGACATTGGAAGCGTTATCTTGTTCTTCTTCAACTTTATCTGGTCATATTTGTATGGCACTAACCAGTCAACATCTTTCTTGTGGTAATGAGGGAACTCTGGCTTTAGACCTTTTTTGTAAAGAGAGATGAAAGATTTTACGCTTCCGTCTGCCTTCTGGAGAACCGCCTGTGCAGAATGGACTGGAAGGAGTTTATAGAGTTCGTTGTCCTTGAGCCTGTTAAAGAGTTCCTGATAGAAACAGAACTTCTTTTCCTCTTCGTATCTTTTGTGGTTTTCGTATATTGATGTGTTGTAGAGACCGTTGGTTATCTTGGCGAGATTGGACATTACCTCCTCTGTCTTTGGATTTGGATGGATTTCTATTGTTTGTGTGAGGTGCATTGACTTCCCTTTTATATTTGCATTTTCTTCTTTATATGCCTTTCTATGTTCTTTTGTCGACGCAAGCCCTTACTCCCATCCAAGAGATAGGAGTTTGCGGGCTTGTTAAATATTTATCACCTTCCGTGGCAGATTACCTCAAAGCGCGTTTAAATAGTTATAGGTTTTATTACCAACAGTTTATGGTTTATACTCGCTTACCCACCGGCACGGTGGGTCTTTTGCAGCAGCAGGGGAGCAAGAGATGGACTCATTAATATTGTGTGGAGGATTCGCGACAAGACTAGAGCCGATAACGCTCTTTGTGCCGAAGCCCTTGCTCCCGATACGCGGGAAGCCGATAGTGGATTACATACTCGAGAACGTTTCCAGGAACGGAGTGGAACGGATAGTCATCTCGACAAATAAGAAATTTGCTGACCAGTTCATGTACTGGAAGACCCATAGAGAAGCAGTGAATGGACTGCATAACAGGATAGAGATGGTCATTGAGCCGACGATGCACAACGGCGAGAAGTATGGCGCCATCAGGGGCATAAACCATGCAATAGAGAAAGCGCACTTCGGCAATGACCTGCTGATAATAGCAGGGGACAACTTTTATGACTTCGACCTTTCAGCGCTTATAAGGCATTTCAACGCAACAAGAAGGCCCACAATCGCAGTATACGATGTCGGATCGCTTGAGCAGGCTAAGAGATTCGGTGTTGTGACTGTAAGGGGGAGCAGGGTTGTGGGATTTCAAGAGAAGCCGGAAAGCCCGCAGTCAACACTGATAAGCACAGGGATATATATATTTCCAAGGGAGACCCTTAAGAGATTCAAGGAGTATCTTTACGATAAGAACAACCCCGATGCCCCCGGATACTTCATTCAGTGGTTGATATCAAAGACGGAGCTGGACGCCGTTACCTACACTGGAACATGGTTCGATGTAGGGACGCTAGAGACATATAGGAAGGTCTTTGAGATGCACCTTTCACGTAGCTAAGGCAGCTCGCAGCTTCCTGAGGCAAGGACGACCGGCCTTACCAATGCGCGCCAGTAAGTGACTGGCGCAATGCTTGATTTGGCTTACTTGAGCACCATGTTCGTATACGTGTCCGTTACGCCGTCGATGCCCCTTATCTTCTCGACAAGGCCGTTTACGTTATTAACCTGCTCCTCGCTGACAAAGCATATTATGTCATAGTTTCCAGAGACCTCATACACCTTTTCAATCCCCAGCTTCCTTATTCTATCGGCAATTTCGGTTGTAGGAAAGGACCTTGAGATTGCAACAAAAACGACAGCTCTTATCTCGTCCCTAACATCAATGGTAAAGCGCTTTATTACGCCTTCGCGCATAAGCTTTTTTATCCTGGCGCGCACTGCGCCTTCCGTGAGTCCGGTCATTGCCGCAATCTTTACAAATGTCATCCTACCGTCCTTCTTCAGCATTGCAAGCATGCGGGCATCGAGCTCGTCCATGATGATCTAATTGACTGCAGGTATTTAACGCTTCTGACATCCTACCACGAATAAATTCTGCAGGGTTTCTCTGCAATTGCAGGCTTCAGACCGAATTGTCTCGCATCTCTTGAGGAATGGATTTTGCGGGTCAGAATGAACTCCTCAATCTGCTGCAGGCGCATGCAAGCGCCTAATCGAGTCGGCACGGCAAGGCGCGGTCCGGCTAAGTATTATAACTCTTGCCGGCGCATGGATTGGCAGGAAGGTGTTTATCTATGGCATATGAAGAACAGGCATCAGGAAACGAAGAGCAGGATGCTCTTGCCCAGCTCCAGTACCTGCAGGGGGTGTACACGCAGAGATACGAGATGCTTAATGAGCAGATCACCGCTTATAGCATCACAAAGGACGCGCTCAGGCAGGGCATGGACGTGGTTGAAAAGGCAGAAACGATCGGAAACTCCGGCATGCTTGTAAATGCCGGCGGTGGGACGTACATAGAGGCGCGCGCGGGCAGGATAGATAAGGTAATAACGTATGTCGGCGCAGGATATATGGCAGAGAAGCCCCTTGCCGAGGCCAAGGAGTTCCTTCAGAACGCGATAAAGAACGGCGAGGCGAGCATAACGAAACTCCTGAATGAAAGGCAGAAGGCGGAGAAGGAGCTCTTTGATATCTCGTACAGGCTAGCAGCATTTGGGCAGGCCTAAGGTCATTGGATGTTTGAGGGGCTTAAGAAGAAGTTCTCTGGTTTTATAGACGCACTCAGCAAGAAGGAGGAAAAGGGGAGAAGGGACAGCGCCGGGGGTAAACTGCCGGATGCCGGCGCAGCTGCGGCAGAGGGGAGAGTGCCGCCTATTTATGCTTCATCCCATGAAGACAGGGGGCAGGCCGGCGGTGGATCCAGGGAACTGATGGAGGAACGCAGTGACCGTGTGGAACGACGGGGAGCAGGAGAAACCAGCAAACACGGAACGGAAAGGGATGAAGGTGCACACGACACTGTTCCGGAAGGCCAGAAAAGCAGGGATTCCGGCGCGGCAAGCAGAGGAGAAAGCAGCAGCGGGACTGCCGGCAGATTGCATGCGTCACGGGATAGGGCCGCGGCAGGGACGGAGCCGCATCTGCACGACCAGAAGGCCACCCTCGGCACAAGGCTGAAGGGGATGGTATTCAAGGAGGTCAGGGTAAGCCAAGACGATATAAACCCGTTTCTGGAGCAGCTGAAGCTTGCACTCCTCCAATCTGACGTCAACTATGAAGTTGCGGAGAAGATTGCAGATAAACTCAGGGCCGACCTGACCGGCAGGCCGATAAGCGCGAAGGACCTGTCAGGTGGCATAACAGCCATAATCAGGGAGTCTGTGCTCAGCGTGCTGCAGTCCGGCAGCAGCATCAACCTCATCGAGATGGCCAGGTCAAGGAGAGCCACTTCCGGAGAACCGTTCAAGATTCTCTTTCTTGGCCCTAACGGCGCTGGAAAGACGACGACGATGGCAAAGATAGCAAGGATGTTCATGGATAACGGCATGACGTGCGTGCTCTCCGCAAGCGACACGTTCAGGGCGGCGGCCATAGAGCAGACGGTTTACCATGCAGGCAAGCTCGGTGTGCATGTGATAAAGGGGGTTTACGGGGCAGATCCGGCAAGCGTGGCATTCGACGCCATTGCATATGCGAAAGCCCATGGCATAGACGCCGTCCTGATAGACAGTGCGGGAAGGCAGGAAACCAATAGGAGCCTGATGGAAGAGATAAAGAAGATGGCAAGGATTGCGAAGCCTGACGTGAAGCTCTTTGTAGGGGAGAGCATAGCAGGCAATGCGCTGCTCGGCCAGGTCAAGGAGTTCAACCAGGCCGTCAGGCTTGACGGCATAATACTCACAAAGCTAGATACTGATGCGAAGGGAGGCAATACCCTCTCCATACTCAGCGAGACGGAGGTGCCTGTCCTTTTCTTCACTACCGGCGAGGGATACCACGACATAACCGCGTACAGCCCCGGGCTGATAATAAACAGCCTGGTGCCTGACAATTGAGGATGCTTATGGACTTTTACTTCATCACGACAAACAGGGGCAAGCTCAGGGAGATGGAAAGAATGTTAAAGATGAGGATAAAGAGCAAGGGCCTTGAGCTTGGCGAGCTGCAGGACACCGATGTCAGGAGAGTGGCGAGGGACAAGGCGATGCGGGCCTATTACGCATTGAGAAAGCCGGTGATGGTTGAAGATACGGGGCTTTACATCAGGGCGCTCAACGGCTTTCCAGGAGCCCTTGTCAAGTGGCTCCTGAAGGGCGTCGGAAACAGGGGCATGTGCAGGATCATGCGCAGCCACAGGGACAGGAGCGCCTACGCAGAGACCTGCATCTCGCTCTACGACGGAAGGAGAGTTAGGTCCTTCTGCGGCAGGATTGAAGGAAGCATAGCCAAGAGCCCGTCAGGCGGAGGGGGATTCGGATGGGACCATATCTTCATCCCCAATGGAAGTACAAGGACGTTTGCGGAGATGGACCCTGAAGAGAAGGATATGATTTCGCACAGAGGGAGGGCCGTAATGAAACTGAAGGGATACCTGAAGAGTATTTCCTAGCCCAAGCTCCGAAAACTGCCTTGCATAGTTTATGGATGAGTGCCCTGACGGGTACGAATTATCCTGCCTTTTCACCTTGGCATATCTTAAGTGACACGGCTACCATCAGGGTACTGTAGCTTCTGGGGCGATGTGGACGCTGTCGCCGATCTGGGTGCCGGGGCCGATGGTGGCGAGGTCGCCGATGGTGGCGAGGTCGCCGATGGTGGCGAGGTCGCCGATGGTGGCGCGGTAGCCGATGGTGGCGAGGTCGCCGATCTGGGTGCCGGGGCCGATGGTGGCGTCGGGGCCGATGATGGCGTAGGCGCCGATCTGGACGCGTTCGCCGATGGTGGCGCGGTAGCCGATGGTGGCGAGGTCGCCGATCTGGGCGTTGGAGCGGATGGTGGCGCCGGGACCGATGGTGGCGCTGTCGCCGATCTGGGCGTCGGAGTGGATGCGGGCGTAGGCGCCGATGTCGACGCGGTCGCCGATGGAGGCGCCGGGGCCGATGATGGCGCCGTCGCGGATGGTGGCGCCGTCGCCGATCTGGGCGACGAAGCGGATCTGGACGCGTTCGCCGATGGTGACGTCGGGGCCGATGGTGGCGCGGGGGCCGATGGTGGCGCCGGGGCCGATGGTGGCGCCAGGCATGACTATAGTACCCTCTCTGACTATAGCTGTTGGATCTACAGTTGCAGTATCGGCCTTCCAGCCGCCTAGGCTCTTATCTGGGTTGGTGTGCCTGGTAAAGGTTATGTCTTTGCCGGCAAATTCAATGGTAACGCTTGCTTCCTTGGACCTTTCGAGCGCAGCTCTGAGATCATTAATGCTTACCACCTCTATGCGCTGTACTCCACGAAGGGCGCTTGCCCCTCCCTCCTTTCCTCGCTGTTGTTTCTCCATGATAATCACTGATAGCTCTATATCTCTTCATATTTAAAGTTTGTGTATTATCTCATTATCTGTACCCTTTTTTGTTATTTTGAGAAATAGTGCCTCCAATCACCGACGGAACGTAATGCCGGCCTCTATTCTGCTGCGGAACGAATCGCCAAGTCGGAAATGACGGGATGCGACTCTAGGCTGCGTCCCAGGAACCCAACTTCATATGGCTTCATTCAAGGGTGCCGAGGGCCTCCAGTCCGAGCTTCGCCAGCATCTTCCCC
>JAJZYR010000005.1 GCA_021797995.1 Microcaldota archaeon | reverse complement strand
AAAAGAAGCTAGAAAAAAGAAAGGAAAAGAAGTGGAAGTCCGGTGTGTTTTTATGATAGAAGAAGAGGTTTACACCGAAGCGCTGTTCGCAAAACTCGACGAGGAAAGAAAAACAGGCACACTGCTTCCGCTTGGGAAGGATTTCTACGAAGAAATCGAAAAAGAAATAAAAGAGCAGGAGAAGGAAGGCGGCAGAAAGGCCGAAACACAGAACAAAAAAACAACACTGAACAAACTCAGATCAAAAAGAACCCAGAAAATACTAGTTTATCTGGCATACAACAAACCCCTGCCGTCCCAGGTTCCGGCAGAAGAAGAGGCTCTATACTATCAAATACTTAAAACAATAAACAAAGAGGTCCCGCCGCCAAAAACCACAAAAATAAAGATACTTATAAAAATACCAGAAATCATAACAACTAAAGGCAACAAACTCGGACCTTATCAGGAAGGGGAAGTCATTCAGGTAGAAGACCCGGACGACGCCGAATTCATGGTAAACAACAAAATAGGAGAGGTAGCAAACTAGGCGATATGATGAAAATAGAAAAAGAGATAATAACGTACTGCAAGTTCTGCAATAAACACACGAAACACACAGTAAAGATATACGCAAAGAAAGGCACGTCGGGCCTAAGCATAGGCACCAGAAGGCACAACAGGGCCATAAGAGGGTATGTTGGCAGCGTAGAACCGAAAATACATCCGAAGAAGCTCGGAAAAAAGCAAAAAGTGATGCTCCAGTGCGCCGTCTGTAAGAAAGTCACAGACCGCGTCTTCGGGATGCGGACGAAAAAGAAGATAGAGATTAAGAGATGAGCAGATGATACTACCAAAAAAAATGCCTGATGTCGGTGAGCTGGTCCTGGTCAGGATCAACAAGATAATGCCATACGGGGCATACTGCACGCTTCAGGAATACAATGCAGACGCGTATCTTCCGATATCCGAGATAGCGTCAGGGTGGATAAAAAACATACACGAATTCATAAAGGAAGGGCAGAAGGAGGTGGCAAAGGTAATATTCATAGACAACGATAAGAGGGCCATAGACATATCATTTAAAAAGGCGAGTGCCGGCGAGAAGAAAGGAAAGATGGCGGACTATAACCTGGAAAAGCGCGCAGAGGGCATATTTAATAAAGCGCTCGCGGCGTCGGGCACAGAAAGCAGGAAAGCAGAAATAATAAGCGAGATAGGGAGAAGGGAGCAGACGTACAACGACCTTATAAACGACATATTCGAAAACAAGGACCCGCTTAGCGGCTTTAAGGAAGCCGACTTCAAGCAGGCGCTGTACGACCTTGTATTCAAGCTCATAAAACCCAAGAAGTACACAGTTTCGTATACTATAGAGATGACCACAACAAACACCAGGGCAGGGATATCCCTGATTAAGGAGGCCCTTGCCGCGGTGGCCGGCACGGGGGTAAGCGTTCTGTACCTCGGAGCGCCCCATTACAAGATCATATCAGAAGGCCCTAGCTATCCGAAAGCAGAAAGCAAGATAAAGGAGGCGCAGGCTGCCCTCGAAAAGTACAGCAAGCAGATATCGTTCTCCATAAAAAGCAACAAAGGCGAGGCAAGTGGATAAAACTACAATATACTACAACAAGAGGGAAAAGATGTCGGATCCCGTGCTTATAGTCGGGCTTCCTGGAATAGGGACGGTCGGAAGTCTTGTAGGCGAGCACCTAAAGGGGTCATTAAAGGCAAAGAGATTCGCCACCCTCTACTCGCCCCATTTCCTCCACCAGGCCATAATGCTGAAGAACGGCGGAATAAGGCTCGCAAGCAACAGGTTTTACTGCTACAAGAACCCCAAGACAAAGCGCACCATCATCATACTTGTCGGCGACATGCAGGCCGGCTCCCCAGAAGGCCAATACGACATAAACGAGAGGATCGTGAGGTTCTTTAAATCGATAGGGGGGAAGGAGATATACACGATAGGCGGGTATAACATAAACAACCAGTACGTGCAGAGTCCGCGCGTCTTCGCAGTCGCAACAGCCCAAAAGACCAGGGACATGCTTGGCGGCAGCGGCGTGGTAATCGGCAAAGCCACCGGAGCAATCTGGGGATCTGCAGGTCTCATAGTCGCATTTGCCAAGAAGTACGGCATACCGGCAGCGTGCCTCATGGGCGAAACAGGCATGCTGGAGATAGACGCCAACGCAGCCAAGGCCGTCCTCGAAAAGCTCGAGAAGATACTCGATATAGAGGTGGATTTGTCAAGCATGGACAAGATAAAGGCAGAAACCGAGAAGCTTCTGCGGGACCTGGAGAAGGCATCCGGCGGCATGCCTCAGCAGGAAGGGCCCCCAGCGACAAAGCAGACCTTCTCGTACATTAGATAAAGGCAGGGCAGCACAGACTGCAAACCAGCATCTGCCTGCATCAGGAGGCACCAAGGTCCCCTATGCCATCAAAGCGCCAATAGTCTAGTAGCAGGATACGAGCTTCCCAAGCTCGAAACCCGGGTGCAATCCCCGGTTGGCGCATACTTACGGATCCAGGATAAAAACCCCCTGACTTCCTGTACGGCATGAAGGCGCGCTGCGCATCCGACAGCTTCCGCTATAACATAGATACGTCTGACGAAACACGCGGTGCACGGAGCAGGCGCTTATATTGCGCTCAGCGTCGCTTCGACTACCGAAGTGGCTTCTGAGACGTTTAGTGCGGGGGCCTGGCCCTGTGTAGTTATTTCTACTATTATATCCCCCTTATATCCGCTTGTGACACCGCTCTCGAGTACATAATAGCCGCCAGCATATGGCGTTAGGTGCAGCCCACTGCTGTTGATTATGGACTTCAGGTATGTCATTCCGGCACTGCTGAACGTTGCCTCGGTTATGTTCAATGAAGCCGTGTTGCCAGGCGTCACATAACTCTCCATTTCAGCTGACGAGATAAAGGCGCTGGTCGTGGGCCCCCCTATTGCAGCTATCTGCTGCCCTGTAAGCGTAACTACCGGAGTGGCCGTTACCTGGGTGCCAACTATGCTGCTGATTGTCTGTGCTGACGGGAAGCCATAGCCATTACTAGGCAGCAACAGCAACAATGCCGCCACAACTATAACAACCACCACTGCAACCACTGCAATGAGCTTCTTAATCCCCCTCTTCGCCGGAGCCTGCTTTGCCAATGCCATCTGATTACCGCTCTACTACTTAACCTTAAGATTTAAAAACCTTGTTGTATTAGGAAAGGTGACATCCTCCCACCGCTAAAGCGTGTGGGCTTCCCCTGCATCACAATAAAGCCATACCCGCTCTCGGTCACGAGGACCTGCCTCACCATCCTCCTGCCGGAGCATCCCACTACCAGAATCCTCATGCGGATCGCTTCTCTGTCTTGGTTCTGATTGCTTCGTTTACGCGCTCTATCATTTCCTTCGTCCTGTTCTTTATCTCCTTCACCGCCTCTGATCTGCTTATCCCAGGAGAGCCCAGGCCGTAAGTCAGGCTCCTTGAGGCGTTGACCACCGCTCCATATCCGTCGTCATTGAAGCACTCCGCCGCCATCGCCGCGGTGCCTCCTTGTGCCCCGTAGCCTGGAACCAAAAAGATCGACCTGGGCATAAGCTTTCTAAGTCGCATGGCCTCCTCCGGAAACGTTGCCCCAACCACTGCTCCTATTGGGCTGTAGCCCAGCTCGCCAGTCAATCCTTCTGAATACCTGTTCACCAGCCCTGCAACCCTGATGTAAAGCTCGCTGCCGTCGGAGAGCTTCCTGTCCTGGAGATCCGAGGAGCCTGGATTCGAGGTCTTCACGAGTATGAAGATGCCCTTCCCATATGCCTTGCAGGCCTCGACAAAGGGATCGAGGCTGTCCTTTCCCAGGTACGGCGATACCGTTATGCAGTCTGCGTCTATGACCTTGGTCGAATTCCCGAATATTTGCGTCCTGCCCAGGAATGCGTTCGCATATGCCTCCGCAGTAGACGATATGTCATTGCGTTTTGCGTCTATTATCACCACAAGGCCGCGTTCCCTTGCGTACCGCACCGTGTCCATGAAGGCCTGCATCCCTCCGATGCCATACTGCTCGTAGAACGCGCTCTGCAGCTTGACTCCTGGCACAAGTCCCGCAACGGCCCTTATGATGCATTTATGATACGCGATGATGCTCCTACGCACAGCCCTGTCAAGGTTGTCGCGCGGTGTTGCTTTTACAAAGTCAGGCATCTGGTCTAGCCTCGGATCCAGTCCCACTATGCATGGATTGCCCTTCCTCTTCACCGCATTCAGCAGTTTATCCGCGTAGTTGTCCATCCCCTTCACCTTACAGTTGCTGTTCCAGAAAGTGGCCGAGCTTGTCCCTCTTCGCCCTTAGGTTCCTCCTCACAACCTCGTTCGCCGATTCTATCTCGCACGGTATCCTGCCATTCACCTTGTTAATAAGCTTGGCTTTCTCCACAGGATCTCATGGCTTATCTCCATCATTCTGTAGTCGAGCCGTCTCCTTATTCTATCCCCTTTCATTTATCTACCAATCAGTGTTACTTCTCTGCAGGTTCGTCTGCCCACACGACCCTCCAGGAGTCTGGGCCGTCAGGCACCAGCTTCACCGGCCTCTTGTCGTCAGGCGTGCTGTATATCTCCACCCTTCTCTTCCCGAATAGCATGTCCCTTATTCCCATCGATTCCACCGATTCACAGGCGCGAGCCCCGTATATAATTGCAGGACAGAGGCGACAGATCCGCATCTACGACGTTGGGGTGTCGGTATCTGCACGAGAAAAAAGACGTACAGTGTTCTTCGCTCAACCCATCACTCCCCTGTCCCACGGTAATATTATGAACGGCCTTGTATAAATAAATGCCTTGCACAACTCCGGCGCTTTCCCCGTAGTCAATACAAAAGTGCAGACCCATATTATATTATAATCTAACTGTATATGTTATAATCAGATATTCATAACGAAGAATATAAATATACATGTGTTATAAATAACAAAACATGTCAGCCGCACCTGACTATGTGATAAAAGTGCTGGAGAGGGTAAAGAAGGGCTACAGCCCCCCGGACTACATCGTATTGAGGAGAATAAACAGCCACTACTATATTTACAGGGACCGCCGGCCGTGGGACCCTGAGAAGAAGAGGATAAAGACGGTATCGGAATATCTTGGGCGGATAACAGAGAATGGGGCCTTCATAAGGAAGGTCGCATCGAAAGACGACGAGCTAGAGAATGCAAAGGAGATCATAGCTTCACGAGGCGGCACGGTTATAATTCCGGAACGGAAAGAGAACACGGAAGAACCGTCATCAAAACTGCTCTCGCCTAAAGAGACAGACCGCAAGATTCTGACCATACTCAGCATGAATGGCAGGGCAACGATTCCGTTCATTGCAGAGAGGGTCGGGCTGAGTGTGTCTGCAGTAAACAGCAGGATAAAGCGCCTTGAGAGGCAGTATGGGATAAGATATATTGCCGAGATAGACGTCACGAAGCTTGGTTATATCCAATTCCTAATGATGGCGAAATTCCTGGAGAAGGTGCCGACCGCAGAAGAGGTAAAGGGCGTCATAGAAAGGGATCCGAGGATACAGTATGCAGCCTTTCTCAGCGGAGGGAAATATCAATTGCTCATGTACGTACTCGATGATTCTGCAGAGACGCTAACCCACCTTCTGCGCAGCATTATAAATAACACGCTAATAGCAGAGTACCAAGCCGAGTGGACCATAGCAGTGTTCTACGAAACCTATAATTTTATGCCGCTGAGAGACGCGTTTGTGAAAATGCTCGAGAGCAAATCCGGAATAAAGGAACCGCTGTTTGGAGAGGAGCCGTCACAGAGAAAAATGGAGCTCCTCAGGAGGGAGACCACCGTGCTGAAAGAGCTAAATAACGACGGGAAGGCGGAATTTACGGAGATCGATAAGAAATACGGATTTGACGAGGGGAGGGCGCATTACTCTTATTATAAGCTCCTGGAACGCGGGCTGCTGAAGAGGATTACAATAACCATGGAGAGGCTGCCTATAAAATACATGGCAGTAATATCCACCACGGTCGTTATTCCCGGACTTCTTACCCGCACAAGAAATACTTTCCTGCACGAAATAGTAAGCGAGACAAGTACGCCTCCAAACAAATACGCACTGGTAGGAGACGTGCATACCCCTTTCGGAGCCTTCCTCCTCATGCCTGTATTCCATGATACAGATATCGGGATGGCAGAGAAGAAGATAAAAGAAACAAGTGGCATACTCGTCTATCATGCAGTAATAACGGAAACGCTGCTTGGGTCATTATGCTTCAGGAGATTCGACAATGCGTATGCCAGCCAGAGCGCTACGCTGTCAAGGGAGTTCGGAGAGCCTGCCCCTGAAAAGCAGGAATATATGAAGCATAGCTGAGATGCGTTTGTAATATATATGTTCACGGCGCGCTGCGATTTGACTCTAACATATACATGCCTTTGCTATTATATCTGCCGAAATGACTTAAAAGGTTTTACTACGTTTTTAGCGAGCCTGCTACCACGCTGACCGGAGCCAACAGGGACCATCAGGGCTTGCCCGAACTGGCGCCATGATGGCATCTACGTGCAGAGAGATGGTTGCCTCTGCATTCCGACAGAGGGCGCAAGCGGTGCCAAAGAGAGGAGAGCATACCCTGCAAATGCAGGGAGGCCATCGGCTCCAATAGTTGGAGGAGCCACTTGTATCTATATTTATATACTTTCCATGCAACTATCCCACACCGGAAGCAGGCCGCTCGTCTTGGCCCGGTCGTTGTGCTGCCAACTATACATGCAAAACAAAACACGGGCAGCATCAAAAAGGCGCCTATCCATCGTGCCGCAGTAACTCAGCTCGGGAGAGTGTCCGGCTGAAGACCGGAATGTCGTCGGTTCAAATCCGACCTGCGGCAACCACAACCACTATAATCTGCTATACGACCCAGCTTGCCGGTGCGCGTGCGCCTGCATCATTGCTATTGTGCATATCCTGCGGCCAAGAGCCGTGCGCCCTAACACTTTATTTTATAAATAACAGGAGATAAAGCATATCATGGGCACGGACCGGGCGGAATTCAGCATCAGCGCCCCTGCAAAGGTTAATCTGACGCTGGAAGTCCTCTCAGACAGGCCAGACGGCTTCCACGAGCTGCGGAGCATACTGCAATCCCTTGCATTCTGCGACACGCTTACATTCCGTTCCGATGCCTCAGCGCATGTTTCATTCGATGCCGACAGCGGGGAGTTCGACTGGCGCAGGAGCCTTGTGTCAAAGGCGGCGGAACTGCTGTACCATACGACAGGCTGTACCAAAGGCGCAAGGATATCCATCAAGAAGCGCATACCGCTCTCATCGGGCCTAGGAGGGGATAGCAGCTGCGCGCTTGCCGTACTTCTTGGCCTCAACAGGCTCTGGCAGCTCGGCCTCAGCCGCCCGGACATCCATAACCTCGCCGCATCCCTCGGATCCGATGTGCCATATTTCCTCTACCGCGGTACGGCCCTGGTTTCAGGGAAGGGGGAAATCATGACCCCGCTTCCAGGCATCAGGCCCACACCAGTCCTATTGATCTTTCCAAAAGTCGAAGTTCCTGAAAGGAAGACCGCCAGCCTCTATGCTGCGCTTAGCCGGTCTGATTATACAGACGGCTCTGCGACCGACGCACTCTCCGTGCGCATAAAGAACCACGAAGGCGTAAGGGCGGCCGACATAGTCAACGTATTCGAGAATGTGGCTCCGGCGTGCTATCGCGGCATCGGAGAGTACATGAAAAGGGTCCGCGAGGCCGGGGCAGACGCGGTCCACCTCTGCGGAGCCGGCCCCACTCTGTTCTCCATGGCGGAGACCCGCCTGGAGGCCGAGGCGCTGCTCAAAAAGCTCAGCGACTGCGGGATCAGGTGCATACTGACCGAAACCGCCACTTCGTCTCCTGTTGAATAGGAAAAAAGGTATATATTCGAGTTCTGCCCATCAGACATCCATGGAAGCCACTAGAGCAGGGAAGAAGGTCGCAGCCATAATTGTCGCCGGAGGGAGCAGCACCCGTATGGGAGGGACCGACAAGCTTACCCTTGACCTGTGCGGCAGGACCGTCCTGTCAAGGACTCTCCAGGCATTTGAGGACTGCGGAAGCATAGACCACGTAATACTCGTGGCCAGCAAGGCAAGAGCCAGCGAGTACGCCGCGATCATCTCAAGGGAAGGGTTTTCAAAAGTGAAGAAGGTATGCACAGGCGGGAAGAGGAGGCAGGACTCCGTAGCGGCGGGCCTCAGCGCTCTTGGGGGCTGCGACTATGTAATCGTCCACGACGCAGCCAGGCCTTTCGTCACCCAGGAGATGATGGAAGCAGCCATAGGCGCCGTAGCAGAGACAGGGGTGGCAATAGCGGCAGTGCCTGTCATCGACACAATAAAGATGGCACACGATGACGGAACAGTGGCAAGTACCATCCCAAGGCACAAGCTCTGGGCAGTGCAGACGCCGCAGATATTCGACACGGAGCTTCTGAAAAAGGCGCACGCGACCATCACGGACGACGTTACCGATGATGCATCGATGGCGGAGAGGCTTGGAAGCAGAGTAAAGCTCTTCACGGGCTCATACGACAACATAAAGATAACAATGCCGACAGACATCAGCGTTGCTGCAGCACTGTGGCAGCGCAGGAAGCAGCAAAGGCAGGAGCAGAAAGCTTAGCCAGGCCCGAGCTTCCGTATCAGCGAGACCGCATGCGCCTCCATGCCCTCCCCCCTGCCTACATACCCCATACCCTCGGCAGTCCCTGCCTTGATGTTTATGCATTCAGCAGGCACTGCAAGCGCCCTGCCTATCTCCTCCTTCATCTCATCAATGAAAGGCCTGAGCTTCGGCCTCTCGGCCATTATGGTCGCGTCTATGTTAACTATGCCCCAGCCAAGCTCCTTAAGCTTCCTTGCCGTCTCCTCAAGGAAGACGGTGCTCGGCACGTTCTTGAACCGTGCATCTCCGGCAGGGAAGTGTGTTCCTATGTCGCCGAGGCCTGCAGCGCCCAGCAGGGCGTCGACTACCGCATGCACTAGCACGTCGGCATCGCTCCATCCCTCAAGCCCCTTTTCATATGGTATTTCCACCCCGCCCAGGACAAGCTTCCTGCCTGCCACGAGCCTGTGGATGTCCCTGCCCTCTCCTATCCTCATAACCGTTGGTTCATCGCCGTGCATGATATGTAATGCAACAGAATCATTATAACTCCTGTCAGTTCAATTGAAGAAAGACGTATAAACACAAAAGGCAATGTTATAGGCGGCGAGGCTGCCTTCCCGGCCCGCGCCGGATTTGAGGCCATGAAAGTCGGAGTTGCCGATACAACCTTCTCGAGGTTCGATTACGCGCCGGTGGTGCTCAAGGTGCTTGCTTCCAGCAAGCCGCCTGTCGAAATAGAGCGCTATACCGTCCCTGGGATAAAGGACCTGCCGGTAGCATGCAAGATGCTGTTCAGGAAGGGCTGCAGCATTGTCATAGCATGCGGCATGGTCGGTCCTGCAGCGATAGACACGCAGTGCGCGCACGAGGCAAGCCTCGGCCTCCAGGCTGTGCAGCTGGCGGAATGCAAGCATATTCTCGAGGTATTTGTGCACATGGCCGAGGCAAAGAGTGATACAGAGCTCGCCTCGATCTGCGAGGACCGTGCAAGGAAGCATGCCCAGAACGCCCTCTGGCTCCTCTTCGACCAGAAGGTGCTGCAGCAGCGCGCCGGCACTGGCAGGAGGCAGGGCCGCGAGGACGCAGGCAGTATCAGTATCAGCAGGTGATAATCTTGGTTTCGATAGCCATAGTAAGATCGGAGTTCAACGAGGGCATCACGGCAAGGATGCTCGGGGCGGCGAGGGACTACGCGAAGAAGCACGGCATAAAGGTGGTTGCAGAGGTGTCGGTTCCGGGGGCGTTCGAGATACCCGTGGCAGCGAAGAAACTGCTCGAGAGGGAAGACGTCGAAGGTGTGGCGACTGTCGGCGCAGTGATAAGAGGGGAGACAATGCACGACGAGGTCATAGGCCACGCAGTCGCAACGGCGCTGCTCAGGCTATCGCTGAAATACGGAAAGCCCGTGGGCCTTGGCATAATAGGGCCGGGGGCCACGCCAGGGCAGGCTGACAGGCGCGCCGAGGAATACGCAATACGCAGCGTATCTGCAGTAGTCAGGATGCTGCGCGAACTCGGCAGGATATAGCCGGTTCCTGGTGCCAGCATGCAAGGCAAAGCATCGATTATCCTTTCCGGAACCGTGGCATCAGGCACCGGCAGCGGCAGGCACTACATGCGGCAGCGGCGCTACAGAATCCAGTTTATCGACAAACTGGGAATAGCGCCGTATTCCGGCACCCTAAACATCAGGCTCTCAGGTGCAGACCTCAAGAAATTCGCCCTTCTGAAGAAAAGGAGGGGCATACTGGTCAAGGGCTTCAGGAAACAGGGCAGGAGCTTCGGCAATGTGATGTGCTACCGCGCCGAGCTTTCCGGAATCAGGTGCGCGGTTATCGTTCCGGAGCTATCCCGGCGCGTGGATGTCGCCGAAATAATATCCAAGGAGAGGCTGCGCACAAACCTCTCGCTCCACGACGGCTCAAACGTCAGGGTTCGCGTGCCGGCACGGATGCCGGTACGACGTCGGTTCGTAGAAAAGGCGTAAATATACCCAGTCCAATGCTGTATTACGTGGAGGTGGGGAAATGGAAGAAGGGGCGAGGTTTGCCAGGCGCCCTCCGGCAGCGGATGGCGGAAAATGGCACGACCGTACAAAGCGGATGCGTCCGTATGTCATCGGTGCAGCGGCGGGGGCGGCATCAGCGATAGGGATAGAAATTATTCTGGCAGGCACACTCAGGGACGACCGCGATCTCTTTATTGTGGGGGCCGGAGTCGCATACAAATTAGGGAAGGAGATCAGGGATGCCAGAAGGAGCAGCCGCATGGAAGACTCCGGAAAGATAGCGCGCTCGAGGCTGCTGAAGAGCGAACAGATGGAGATTGCCAAGTCGGGATCATTCCAGCAGAAGGTTGCACTGCTGCGTAACAGGCGCCTGAAAGCCGAAGCCCTCAGCCTGCTCAGGGAAAGCCCCGACCTCGGCGTACAGCTCTCCGGAAATCTCGAGAAGGCGAGGCACGAGCTGCTGCGCCTGGAGAAAGAGGTATACAAGTATCCGAACAACACCTTCTACGAAGAAATGATAAGGGAGACCAGAAGGGAGGCAAATGAGTACATCCACGCCCTCAACGTCCTTAACGGGGATAGAGGCATCGGCATGCGCGAAGGCGAACGCCGCGAAACTGCGGTAACAAGAGCGTAACTGGAGGTCGGTTCCACCATGCCTTCAGGAGCCAGGCCCTGCCCATAAGCCTGGCTCTGCCCACAACGCTGACTTGCGGGCAAGGCACGGAGAACCGCAATATAGATAAAAGCAATGATGCATATGAATATGCCAGAACCGAAGCAGCCATGTCGTGCTGCTCCGAAGTAATCGGCTAATGCGGCACCGAACGCGGTGCACGGAAAGTCAGCCGTACTTGCCTGCCGACGTCTGCGGCAAATGGGCGTGGCAACAAGGGCAAGCACAGCATCAGAACGCGCGAACGTAGTCTAGCCTGGTAGGACTTTGCCTTGCCAAGGCAAGAACCCGGGTCCGAATCCCGGCGTTCGCAGTCTCGTCAAACACTGTGACATGGATGGCCGGAAAGAACATTTCGCACATAGACAAGAAGGGCAGGCTCCTGATCCCGCAGTCGCTGAGGGACGCGATGGGGATGAAGGAAGGCGAGGCAGTAATACTGACGCCCGATGTGAAGAATAGGTCCATGACGGTCGAGCCTGCCCGCGAGAGGAAACTGCTGAGGATCGAAGTTGCCCTTGGGGACTCGCCCGGCAACCTGGCAAGGGCTGCAACTGTGCTTGCAAGGCTCGGCGTGGATCTGGTCTCGACCCAGTCGCACTCCGCACGCAGGGGCGAGACTGCCATATGGGAGGTCGAGTGCAGTCCCGGCAAGGTCCGGATCGGCAGGATAAGCCCCGCACTGAGGAAGGCCGGAGCCAGGGTAACGTCCATACGGTGGGATTAAAGTGGGATTTATAAAGGTATCCGGATATGTATAAATAGCAGCCGGTTTACAGTATACTGCTATAGGTGATATTGATGTCGTTATCAAAGGGCAAGAGTGACGGCCTTCATGCCCCAAGCAGTAACTCCTGAGAGACTTACAGGCACCGCTATTTCTGGATATGCAGAATCGAGGCGAAAGGCAGGGTCTGCGGTCAGCACCCTGGTTTCAGGGATAGTCGACGATGTGGAAAGGAGAGGGTTTGCCGCGGTCAGGGAGTACACGAGGAGGTTTGACCGTGCTGACATAAGGAGGGAAAGGCTTGCCGCATCGCCAAGAGAGTTTAGCGAGGCATGGGCGCGCGTCTCCCGGAGGGAGAAGGCGGCAATGTGCGAAATGAGGGACAGGATCGGGTCGTTTGCAGCAGCGCAGAAGGCGGCAATAAGCGCGGTAAGGCAGAAAACAAAAGACGGAGCGACCACCTTGGCCTTCATTCCCGTAGAGAGAGTTGGGATCTACGTGCCAGCAGGGAGAGCACCCCTCTTCTCATCGCTCTTCATGGCTGCGATACCAGCCAAGGCTGCAGGGGTCGGCGATATCATCGTGTGCACGCCTGCTAAGGGGCAGGAGGGAGCGGACCCGCGCATCCTGTCCGCGGCAAGGATATGCGGCATAAAGAAGGTGTACAAAGTAGGCGGGGCCCAGGCCATTGCGGCGATGGCATTCGGTCTCAGTGGCATGTTTCCCGGAGTCGACATGATATGCGGGCCTGGGAATGCCTACGTCAGTGCCGCAAAACAGGAGATATCCAGCAGAAGCACGGTTAGGATAGACGTGCCTGCAGGGCCTTCCGAGGTTCTTGTTATTGCTGACGGGTCTTCACCTCCGGCTTTTGCAGCGGCGGACATGCTCGCACAGGCTGAGCACGGGCCCGACAGCGCTGCGGTATGCATATGTACATCTGAAAGGGTGGCGGACCAGGTGGCGTTGCAGTTGGACAGGCAGCTTGCATCCCTCCCCCCGGGAAACCAGGCAAGGGAATCCATCCCGAAGTGGGGCAGAATCTTCATCGCCGGATCAGTGAAGCAGGCCGTCGAGGCAGCGAACAGGCTTGCACCGGAGCACCTCGAGCTTCTTATCAAGGACGCAAAAACAACGGTACCGTTAGTGCGGAATGCAGGAGCCGTGTTCATCAACACAGCAGAGGCGTTCTGCGATTACGGGATGAGCGGCGGAAACCACATATTGCCTACGGGTTCTGCGTCGAGGGCGTGGGGAGGGGTAAACGTGCAGTCGTTCGGCAAGTGGATGTACGTAGACGAGCTCTGTGCAGGTTCGCAATCGAGGCTGGCCGGAATCTCCAGCACCCTCGCGCGCATGGAGGGGCTTGAGGCGCACGCGCGCGCGGCAGAGGCCAGAGAGGGAGGCGAGTAAATGGTTAACCTGGCAAAGGGCCTTGCAAGGAGGGGCGTGTTGGAGCTGGAACCCTACACATGCGCTCGGGGCCTGTTCAAAAAGGCCGAGGTCTTCCTTGATGCGAACGAGAGCCCGTACGGCCGCGCCGGCCTCAACAGGTATCCGGATTCCGACCAGCTGGAACTGCGGAGGGCCATTGCCAATTATGTCGGGATGGGGACAAGCTGGAGGAACGTGGTTGCAGGCAACGGCTCTGATGAACTGATTGACCTGGCCATGCGGGTGTTCTGCGAGCGTGGCGACAGTATCATATGCGTATACCCTGACTACTCGATGTACAGGGTCACCGCAGAAGTAAACGGGCTCAGGGTGACTGTGTCCCAGCTCGGCAAGGATTTCAGAATAGATGCGGAGAGCATAACGTCAAGGGCTGATCCGAGGACAAAGATGGTCTTCTTCTCATCGCCCAACAACCCTACAGGTAGGCTGCAGCCCTTGGAGGAGATAAAAAAGCTTGCAAAAGGCATAAAGGCAATGGTCTTTGTTGATGAGGCATATGCGGAATTCTCAGGGGAAAGCGCCGCTGGGCTTGTAAACAAGATCCCGAACCTTATCGTCTCAAGGACCTTCTCGAAGGCGTGGGGGCTTGCAGGAATACGCATAGGATATGTGGTTGCCTCCAAGGAGGTGATAGACCTGATAATGAAGATAAAGCCCCCGTACAGCGTTTCTGTCCCTTCCCAGAGGCTTGCGCTCAGGGCGCTCTCCGCTGGCAGGGCGAAGATGGCAAAGGACGTGCGCATCCTGTCCTCTGACAGGGAGGCAATGGCCGCAGGGCTCTCAGCCCTCTGGTTCGAGGTCTTCCCGTCAGCAGCCAATTTCCTCCTCTGCAAGTGCCCCCGGTGGGCGGATGCCGCCAATGTGCAAAAAAAGCTCGCCGAGCGCAGCATAATAATAAGGGACTTCTCAGGAAAGAGAAGGCTTGAGAACAGCGTCAGGATAACGATAGGCAGGCCCAAGGAGAACAGGCGCCTGCTCCTAGAGCTCAGGAGAGTCCTCGCGCAGAGCTTCGACGCCGTTCTTTTCGACATCGACGGCACCCTGATAGACATCTCGCAGTCCTACAATACGGCAATCCGGTTGGCGGCAGAGGAGCTGTCGGGCAGGAGGGTAAGCATGAGGGAGGTGCAGGGGGTAAAGGCGATGGAGGGCATGAACAACGACTGGAATGCGACGGCAGAGCTGCTCAGGCGCATCGGATCAGATGCAACAACAGGCAGAGTGGTGCCGGTCTTCCAGCGATTCTACCTCGGCGACGGCAGCCTCCGCGGCCTGATCTCTAACGAGAAGGCGCTGCTTGACCCTGGAATGTTAAAGGCCATTGGCAGGAGAAAGGTCGGCATAGTTACCGGAAGGCCAAGATCAGAGGCCATGATGGCCATGGAGAAGCTTGGTCTTCCAAGGAATACGCCACTGGTCTCTATGGACGACTGCGTGGAGGAGAAACCCGCGCCCGAGCCGCTCCTGCTGGCCAAGAAGCTCACGGGCTCAGTGAACCCGGTGTACATCGGCGACTCGGCCAGTGACAGGGCCGCTGCGGCAAACGCCGGCATGCCGTTCGTAGCCATAATGAAAGGAAGGATGCAGAAGGGCGAGTTTGCGAGGTTCGGAGACGTCAACGCCGCGCTCAGGGGGTTGTTTGAATGAGAAAGAGATATGCCGCAATAGGCAGGAAGACCAGGGAGACTGACATCAGGCTCAGGCTCCTGATCGAAGGCAGGGGGGAGGGCAGGGCCGATACAGGCATAGGCTTCTTCAATCACATGCTTGCCGCGTTTGCAAAGCACGGCCTCTTCGATCTTGAAGTCAGGGCGAGGGGCGATACGGAGGTCGACCAGCATCACCTTGTCGAGGATGTTGGCATAGTCTTGGGCAGCGCCTTTGACAAGGCACTTGGAGACAAGAAAGGGATAGCGCGCTCAGGATGCTTCGCGTTTCCCATGGATGAGACGCTCTCGCTGGTCGCCGTAGACTTTGGAGGCAGGGCGCACCTCATTTTCGATGCGCGGTTCGGCAGGGAGTTCATAGGCGGGATGCAGAGCGATCTGGTCAAGGAATTCTTCGCTGGTTTTGCGCAGGGCGCGAGGTGCAACGTGGCCGTTCGGCTGCTCTACGAAGGCAACGACCACCACAAGTGCGAAGGCATATTCAAGGGCTTCGCGCGCGCGTGCGCGCAGGCATGCACAGTAAGGAAAAGGGCGAGGGCCGTGCTGCCCTCGACCAAAGGGGTTTTGTAGATGATGAGGGTTGCCATACCTAACAAAGGGGCGCTGAACGGTCCGGCTATGCAGATGCTTAAAGATGCGGGCTTCGCGGTGCTGGACAGCCCTGACGCGACGCTGAGGGCCAGGTGCGAGGATGGAAGGGTAGAGTACCTCTTCGTCAGGGCCCAGGACGTGACAAGATACGTGGAGAACGGAGCCGCGTATGCAGGCATAACCGGAAGGGACATGCTCCTTGAGAGCTCCAGCACGGCAAGGAGGGTCATGGACCTTGGGTTCGGAAGGTGCGAGATAGCCCTTGCGGTGCCGGAGGGATCGGGGATACGCTCGGCGAAGGACCTGTCTGGCAAGAAGATAGCCACAAAGCTGCCAAGGATCTCGTCATCGTATCTCAGTAGGAACGGAGTGGATGCGGAGCTGGTGCTTCTCTACGGTGCGGTTGAGATAGCCCCGTCTGCCGGCCTGGCCGACGCCATAATAGACCAGGTGCAGACCGGAAGGACCCTCAAGGCAAACAGGATGAAGAAGGTGGAGAAGATAACCGATTCGTCTGCATGGCTCGTGGCCACCGGCAGGAAGGAGAAGGGCAGCGAACAGATACTCGAGGAGATCGCGATCTCCCTTGCAGGGGTGATAAAGGCGAAGAACCTCAAGTATGTCGTCATAAATGCGCCGTCGAAAAAAGCACGCGACCAGATAATCGGCGTGCTGCCTTCTATGGAGAGCCCCACGGTGCTCAAGCTTGCGAAGAGTGAGGAATGGGCTGTCCAGACGGTCGTAGAGACATCGCAGCTTGCAACGGTGATACGCAAGGTAAAGTCCGCAGGCGGCAAGGACATCCTGGTAATGTCATTGGACAAGGCGATCCCTTGATACAAATAATAAACTTTGGCAGGGCTGGGAACGTCAACTCCGTCCTAAATGCGTTCGCGCGCGCAGGCGCTCCTGCGCGCATAGTGGGGAAGTACAGGTACGGACGCAGCGTGAGGGGCGTGGTCCTCCCCGGAGTCGGGTCCTTCAATGTCGTGCCGCAGATGAGGAAGGCAGTCTCAGACGGCTACGAGACGCTTGGCAGGGAGGTGCCGGTACTGTGCATCTGCCTTGGCATGCAGGCGCTCTTCGAGGGCAGCGGCGAGGCCAGCAGGGTGAGGGGCCTCGGCGTGATAAGCGGTGAGGTAAGGAAGCTTAATGCAGGCATGCGGCTGCCGGAGCTCGGCTGGAACAGGGTAAGGCAGGAGTCGTGCGATCCGCTGTTTGCAGGGATCCGGAACGAGGAGTACTTTTACTTCGCAAACTCCTATGCCGCCTTCCCAAGGGACAGGGCCGAGATCATAGGCACGACAGAATACGGCGAGAGGTTTGCCTCGGCAGTCAGGACGGGCAGGTGGTGGGGCGTGCAGTTCCATCCGGAGAGGAGCGGGTCGGCGGGCGAAAGGGTTATCGCAAATTTCTCCAGGATATGCGGGTTATGATGCTATGAAGATCGTCGTGCCATCTATAGACATACTGAACGGCAAAGCGGTGAGGCTGACCCAGGGAAGGCAGGGTTCCGAGAGGGTGTTCGGCGAGCCGGTCAGCCTCGCTGCCAGATACGATTCTGCAGGGTTCGGTGTGGTGCATGTAGTGGATCTCGATGCGGCATTTGGAGGGGAAAACCAGTTCGGCGTCCTTATGGCGATGCGGAGGGCGTGCAAGAGGATGAGGATACAGTGGGCCGGCGGGATAAGAAGCAGGAGGTCTGCTGCGGAAGCATTCGGGCACGGATGCGACGAGGTTGTCTTTGGCACCTCTATTTTCAAGGCCAGGGAAGAGGTCATTGCGGCGGTGAAGGAGTTCGGAAAGGAGAGGGTATGGGGCTCCCTGGATTTTTCTGGGAAGCCGCCAATGGCGATGATAAGGGGGTGGAAGGACGGCTCCGGAGTCGGAGCCCCGGATGCTGTCAGCGCGGCCTGGGGATGCGGTGTCGGAGGTGTGATAATTGGTTCGGTGGACGCAGACGGAATGGCGTCGGGGCCCGCGCTCGGGCTACTCTTCCAGGGGGCCATCGGCACCGGTAAGCCTGTCTGGATTGCAGGAGGGATTCGCGGTGCAGAGGACGCACGCAACGCGTTCGGGCTGGGGGCCAGCGGCGTGATATTCGGCAGTGCGCTGTACAAAGCCGATACTGATCTGAGGGATTTGCTATGCTTGCAAGAAGAGTGATACCTTGCCTTGACTGCGACGTGCGCAACGGCAGAGTGGTCGTGCTCAAAGGCAGGAAGTTCGGCAGGCCCAGATATGCCGGCATGCCAGTTGAGCTTGCTGCGGGGTACCAGCATGCAGACGAGCTGGTAATGCTGGACATAGGCGCCACGGTGCAGAGGCGCACGCCCTTTCTTGGCGTCATCGCTGACGTCTCATCAGTGTGCTCAATCCCTCTCTGCGTAGGCGGCGGCATAAGAAGCATAAGGGACTTTGAGGCGCGCATCAAGCATGGTGCAGACCAGTGCTCGATAAACACCGCAGCACTCGACAGGCCAGCGCTGATCTCAGAATGCGCCAGGGAGTTCGGATCGCAGGCAGTGGTGATTGCCGTGGATGCAAAGAGGGCAGGAAACTCGTTTTTCTGCTTTGCGGATGCAGGAACCAGGCAGACAGGACATACGCTCGATAAGTGGCTTCCGGAGATAGATGCAAGGGGAGCTGGCGAGGTCCTGCTTACATCGATCGACAGGGACGGCACAGGGAAGGGGTTTGACATAGAGATGCTCAGGGCTGCTGGCGAAGCTTCAAGCCTTCCGCTGATAGCCTCAGGGGGCTGCTCGTCTGTCAATGACATTGTAGAGGTCTTCCAGAAGACCAAGGCGTCTGGGGCACTTGCAGCCGGGATCTTCCATTTCGGCAAGGCAACCGTAGAGGGCTGCAAGAAGGAGCTTGCCGCAAGAGGCATAGAGGTAAGGGCATGAAAGTAGGCAGGAACGCAGCGAAAAAGTTTGCCAAGAGCCTCAGGTATTCCGCAGATGGCCTACTGCCTGTCGTAGTCTCCGACACTGCAGGCACGGGGGTCCTGATGCTCGCGTACGCGAACAGCGAGGCCGTGGCCCTCACTTTAATCACAGGAAAAGCGCATTTCTTCAGCCGCTCCAGGAATAGGCTGTGGATGAAGGGCGAGACCTCGGGCAACGTGATGCGCGTCGTTTCTGTCTGGGCTGACTGCGACAGGGACGCGCTGCAGTATCGCGCCGAAGTCGGCGGATCCGGGAACGCGTGCCACACCGGCAGGAGGAGCTGCTTTGTCAGGAGCTTCGGCGACAGCAGCTGCCGCCTTGGGCTTGCAGAGCTCGATTCAATAATAGGGGAGCGCATCAAGGACCGGCCGGCAGGGTCGTATACGGCAAGGCTTGCCGGCGACAGGCGCCTGGCAGTGGCAAAGATACGCGAGGAGAGCGAGGAGCTTGTGGAGGCGCTGCAGAAGAAGAACAGAAAGGAGGTTGCGTGGGAGGCATGCGACCTGATATATCATGCGCTGGTAGCGGCGCATGCAAGGGGAGTAAGGCTTGAGAGGCTTGAAAAGGAGTTCTGGAGGCGCCATTCCAACAGTAGGAAAAGCAGGGAGTAGCAGGTTCGGGTATATGCCACAGCTTCCCGCGTACGGAATTCCGATTGCATGCTTCAGGGGACGTCAGGCAACTGCCAGCCTCCTGAACTCCGGATGCTCTTCCAGGAAGTGCAGGATGTATGGGCAGTCAGGGCGCACGCGGAATCCGGAGGATTCCGCGAATCCGAACGCCGCGGCAGCGAGCTTCTCTGCGATCCCCTTTCCCCTCTGGCCCTCAGGGACAAAGGTGTGGTATATGCTCATTATCCCATCATCCGTAATGCTGTAGAGCAGCTCAGCCCCTCCGGTCTTCGTATAGAATCTGCCTCTCGACCGCAGAATCTTCATGTGCTTCAACCGCCAGCCGTTACTTCCCTTTCAGCGTCTGCTGCCCTTGCGTGTATATCTCGGCAGAGAGCTTGTAGCGTGAGCTCGTCTGCGTTATGAGCCTGCCCTTTCCAGTGAAAGTAGCCAGGAATAATCCTATGCCGCCGAACATCGCAGTCTTTATGTTGTCCACAAACCGTATCTTGTAGCTCAGCGTGCTGTCGAATCCCGTAATGTGCGTAGGATCCACCTCCACTGCCTTCGTGCCGTCAAGGTTGTGCTCCATGACGTCGCCTACGGCGTGTATGTAAATCCTCCCGGGGCCGGAAAACTCCTGGAGCACGAAGCCCGTGCCGCCGAACATGCCTCCCGAGAGGTTTGTCACGTGTATGTCGAACTTGACAGACCCCTCGGCCACGAGGAACGCCCTCCTTTCCGCGGAGAACTTGCCGCCCTGCGGAATGTCGATTGCAACTATCTTGCCCGGAAAGATATCGGCTACCTGCATGTGCCCCGGCCCATTCAGCGCCCTGAATTCCGTAAGCAGCGCGGTGGCGCCGGTGGCCTTCCTCTCTATCATGCCGATGAGGCCTCCAACCACCCTCGGCGTCATCACCACCGTCTCGTCCTTGCTCACAAGGGTTCCGGAATCGGCGTAAACCGCCTCCCCCTGGTCCATGTCCACCCTGAGCGACTGCATATCGTCCCCGATTGTCGTATATTTCATGCTATCACGCGTTTTACAAATTCAGAATAGAACATCAGGCAGGCTATTGTCTTTGTGTCCTCTATCTCCTTGCCCCTTATCATCGTCATTGCCTTTTCCAGCGTGACGAACCTTAGCGTCATCCGCTCGTCGGGCTCCCTGCTGGCCCTGCCCTTCACAAGGCCTGATGCCAGGAAGAAGAAGTACAGTTCGTTGCTGACACCAGGAGAGCTATAGGAACGGAACAGCGGCGTAAGCCTTGATGGCCTGTACCCTGTTTCCTCCCTGAGTTCGCGGGCCGCGGCGCCCGCAGCCCTCTCCCCTTTATTCAGGTGTCCTGCCGGAAGCTCGTACAGGCTCTTCCGGATCGCATACCTGTAATTCCTCTCCAGAAGTATCCTCCCGTCGCCAGAAACCGGCAGGATTACCGCGGAACCATGGCTTGCGGCATATACGAACCGCATGCTCCCGCCCCTGAAGTGCAGGTCTCTGCCCAGAAGGTCGAACACCCTCCCCTTATAGATTACGTCAGGCTTCTTTCCCATGCCTGCCCTCCTCACTGAGAATCCTGTTCAGCTCGTCTCCGTCAACGTTGAGCCTGTGCTTTGACATGATCCTGTTTATTATCGCCCCCCGGTTTCCGCCGCCCCCCGCAGCTTCAAGTTCCTCCAGTACAATCTTCCTGAGCCCGCTCCCAGTCACCCTTGACAAGCCCCTGGCTTTTATTATATCCTCTATGTCCGCATCCCGCTCAGACAGCGACTTCAGTATCTCTTCGACCGCGTTCTTCGTTATCCTGCCCTCGGAGTGCGCCTTAAACAGCCCTGACAGCCTTCCGGCCGGTATCGCATCGACGTTGCAGCCTGCCCTCCTCATCTCGGTAAACTTCTGGAGCAGCGTATTTGCTATGAACGCCTTGTCAGACCCGGCCTCGCCAGCAAGCTCCCTGTACAGCTGGAGCCGCGGAGACATTATCATCTGGTCCGCAAGGGCCCTGCTCTTCAGCTCCGACATAAGCCCGGCCATGGCGGCGTCGAGGTCAGGCGCCGAGGCCCTGGCCTCTGCGAGCATGCTCCCGCTCACCTCTATCGGTGTTGCGTCAGTTTCTGGGTACATTCTCGACCTGCCTGCAAGCGGCCTCATGAACTTCGTAGTGTGCATATTGTTGTTTACTGCAGCACGCGTCTCCGGAACAACGCCCAACCCGATCGCAGCCTTCGCCCTCTCGGATGCAAACGACGCTGCCGTGTACGCCGAATCCCTCCTGCCGGCTATCAGTATAAATGCATCGCCTTCGCCTGCCCCGAGCGCTTTCGCAGCTGCTTCCATCTCCCCGGGCCTGAAGCCGTACTTTCTTGGGTCTTCGTCGCTGTGTATTATCCCATTTACGCCGCCCATCTTCGCATAATCGCTTATCTCAGTGCCGAGCCTCCTTTCCGGGTTTATCTCCCTGCCGAGGATGCCCCCGAAGCCCCCGAGCGCGATCCCGAGTACTATGCCGCCTGACGAGATCGCGTTCGATATGATCTTCACGCCTGTTGATGTGAAAAGGTGCGTAATATCCACTGCCCCGCCTACCGACGCGTTTTTCCTGCCCGACAGCTCCTCCTTTATCTTTACGAGGTTCTGCTGCCTCAATACCTCGTTCTCTACGAACTTGTCAAGCGAATCCAGGTCCTGCAGGCCCTTTATCTCGACACGCGCCCCTCCCATTATCGAGACGTTCACGTCCTGGCGTATCGTACCTATCCCGCGCTGCGCCTTTCCGGTAAGCCTAAGAAGCGTTCCGATTGCCAGTGCCGTTTCCTTTGCCTTCTCCGGTGAGCCGAGGTGCGGGTCGGTGTCTATCTCTACCAGCGGTATGCCTATCCTGCCTGTATCATAAACCACGCCGTCCTCTGCCCTCCTTTCGATCCCTGCGGACTCTTCCTCGAGGAAGACAGAGGTTATGGCTACCCTTGTGCCATTTACATTGAGGTAGCCGTCCATGCCTACCTTTGTGGTCCTCTGGAATGCGCTTGGGTTGCTGCCGTCAACCACGAGCTTTCTCATGGGCTCAAGCTCGTCGGGGATGTCCGCGTGCATGCCGCACGATATGCTCAGCGCCGCGGCCATTGCCTCCGCGTTGAGGCTGTGCGGCGGCTCTTCGTCGATGTCCACGAGGCAGGCATGGCCATCGCTGACCCTGTATATGAACTGCTGCTCCTTCTCCTGCTCGAAGCTTGCCGCCCTGTCCACCGCTCCGAGTTCGCCGGCCACCGCCCTCTGGCGCCTCCTGACCTCCGCGGCAGGCAGTTCCCCCTGCTGCAGGGTCGCGGTGCACGAGCAGAACAGCTTCTCCGCTGTCGCAAGCCTCTGGTGTATCTCAAGGCCGCACAGGAAGCCTATCCTTCTGTAGTAAGAAACGTCTTTGACCTCCATTATAACACCCTATATGAGAAACTCGTTGTACGTGGTCCTCCTGCTTATCTCCCCGGCAAGGTTCCGTGAGAGCATAGCCCTCGCCTCTTCAGGCTTGTAGTTGCCCAATAGCCAGCCGAGCTTTACATAAGCAGTCTCGGGAAGCATATCCTCGCAATGTATGGCTCCGGCGTTGTGCAGAAGCCTGAGGTTCCTATATACGTTCGGATTGACTCTGCCGTAGATGCACTGGGAGGTTATCCCTATGACAATGCCGCTGTCAGTTGCGCTCCTTACATGCGGTATCCATGACAGCTCCTTTTTTACCGTTGATGCAGGCGTGTGTCCAAGGCCCATGCCCTCTATCACGATGCCCCTGTATCCCCTTCCCGCATAATAGTCTATTATATCAGGATCCGAATTCGGAAACGCCTTCACAAATGCAACCTTCCTTTCGAATCCGGTCAGCGGCGTAACCTTCCCTTTCCAGTCCGCTTTTTTATAACTGCTGACGTAAGCCATGGTTCCGTCGGCATCCACGAACGCAATCGGCTTCGCGTTTATCGGCCTGAATGCATCCCTCCTTGAAGTGTGCATCTTCCTTGCCTTTGTGCCTCTGAGGAACGCGCACCTGCCGTCAGAGCTCGAATCGTGCATGCATATCCCTACCTCCGCCATGTCGGATTTGGCCGCCAGGTGCGCTGAGCATATGAGGTTCTGGAAGGCATCGCTTGAACCCCTGTCCGGGCTCCTCTGCGCGCCGGTAAGGACTACCGGGGCATTGAGGTCCCTGAGCATGAAGCTCAGCGCCGCCGACGCGTAGTGCATCGAGTCTGTGCCCAGCGTGACTATAACCCCTCTGGCCCCGTTATTGATCGACCTCGACACCTCATTTGCGATTGCGGCCCACTCGTCGGATGACATGTCCTCGCTCGCTATGCTTGAGGTCTGCGAAACGCTTATCTCAGCGATGTCCGACAGCTCCGGGACCTCATAGAGGAGTTCCTCGGGCTTCGTGAGCATATACACCCCTCCCGTCTTGTAGTCTATCTTTGCGCCTATTGTCCCCCCTGTGTACACAAGGCGCACCTTTGGAAGCGAGGACCCTTGGCGCATCTGCGCCTTTGGGAAGACCATCCCCTCTGCCTTGCCCCGAAGCTTCTCTATGCCTGCACCGTCTGCATTTACGCCTATGTTATACCCGTCATCCTGCTTGATTATCAGTATGTTCCCGTTGCCGATCTCAGGCCTCGGCATAAGTACGCCTTCATACACCTTGCCTTTTTTTGCGACCCTTATCCTGTCACCTGGCCCTATCCCTGCTTCATCGAGCCTTTTTGATGTCTCTGCGCCGTACATGGACTGCACTACAGGAATAATCGGATAACGAGTTTAATACTCTTTCCGTACTCTTTCCGTTTTGGCAAGCTGGCGGGAACCCCCGAGCCCTCTTCTGATGGCTCACTTCCGGCGGGAGGACGGCACCCATAGGTCTGAGAAATCAGTATGGCAGCTGCCGGCGGATCCGGCGCGGCCATTACGGTGCGGTGTAAGAGTTATACCATGTCCCTGTATACGCTATCGCAGTTCCTGTCGCGTTCAGTCCCTGCCCCGAGTAATCGTTCAGGTTCCCGTTCATAGGCCACCATCCGGCAATGTGCTGTAAGTCTATCGGGTCGCTGCCTATGCCAGCTATATAAAGCGCCTTTACCGAGTTTGTGTCGAGCGAGGTGTTGTACACCTGGATATTTGATACATAGCCATCGAAGGAGAACCCAGATTCCGATCCGCCGAAGGCGGCGATGCCGTTGCCGGCCTCGATGGGCGTATTGGGCGTCAGTGTGGTTGCAGCAGACACCGTCCCGTTTACGAATATTCTTTCCACCCCAGAAGTCGCATTGTACTCAAAGGCGATATTATACCACGTTCCGGTGTACAGGGTCCTGCTGGTCACCGGTGACTGCGGGCCGCCCGCGTAATAGAAGACCGCGTTGTACGTATACGAATCCTGCGACGACGAGAGGATCGCCGCCTGCCAGCTTCCTACCTTCGCGGCCATGTATTCAGTCACCTGCCCTGAGGCGAACGGCAAGGCGTATATCCATTCCGACACCGTAACCGAGTTCGGGCTCAGTGCAGGAGTGGCAACGCCGTTCTGCGAGACCGAGGCGTAACTGCTCACGCCGTTGAACCGCGCGACAAATTCCGGTATCTGGCCGTTGCAGGGTCCTTCTGTATTTATGTAATCCGTGGTATTCGGGCCGTAAGGCCTGTATACCTGGCACGACCCTGGCGGGGCCTTCGACGCGAAGGTGAACGGACTGAAGATACCCAGCTCATAGAGCACAGCCAACACAATCACGATGAGCAGTATAGCCCATCCATACGTCATCAGATACTCCATTGCGCTCTGGAGCCTTGAAGCATGCATTCTATCCGGTAATAGAGCCCAGAAAAGGCATATAAAACGAGGCGTAGGGGAGAGGGCTGCGGGCGCCGCACCCCCGGATCCTGCGCGCGGGCTTCGTGGCTGCCATAGTTTATTATCTGTTGGCACATTATCTATGTGGTTGATTCGTTGGAGGGGGCAGCGTCGATGCCTGTTGACGGGAGGTGGTTTGCCATTGGCAAGGGGGCCGCGCTCATGAACCTCGGCAGCATCGGCTTCAGGGAGTACCAGTGCAGCATAATCCGGTCGGTGCTCGCGCACGGCAATACGCTTGTAGTGCTGCCAACCGGCCTCGGGAAGACGCTGATAGGTGCCGGGGTGATGGCAGATGCGCTCGCAAGGGGAAGGAAAGCCCTCTTCCTTGCACCGACAAAACCGCTTGCCGAGCAGCATTACGGCACACTTAAAGGCATGCTGTCCATAGGCGGCGGGGGCATGCTCCTGCTTACCGGGGCGCTGGGCAGGGCGAGGCGCAGGGAGGCCGAGGCCGCGGCAAGGGTGATAGTCGCAACGCCGCAGACGGTCGCCAATGACCTGAAGAAGGGGCTCCTCAGCCTTGACGAGTTCGGCGCCGTTGTCTTTGACGAGTGCCACAGGGCGGTAGGAAGGTATGCATACACTTATCTCGCCAACGAATGCCATACAAGGGGCATACTCGTTGTCGGCCTCACGGCCTCGCCTGGGGGGAAGAAGGAGAGAATAACCGCGCTCGTCAAGACTCTGGGCATAAGCAACATAGAGGTAAGGGTCTCCACGGACCTCGACGTCGTAAAGTACGTGATGCCGCACAATGTGCATGTTGTAATGGTCGACCTGAGCGACAGGATACGCGCGATGTCGGATCTGCTCGTGCCCGAGATAAACCGCAGCCTTGACGGGCTCCACAAGCTCGGCCTCTTCAATTTCCGCAACTTCGACAGCATACCAAAAGGCAGGCTGATAGAGCTGGGAAACCAGATAGGCAGGATGAGCTCGCAGAGCTACAAGTTCGCCGCGCTGTTCAGTTACACAAAGCTGCTGAACCTGACTCACATGTATGACCTCCTCCTTGTGGAGGGCATATACCCTCTCTCAAGGTACCTCGAGGGCCTTTACGAGCGGCCGGAGAAGAGCCGCGGCCTCGAGGCGCTGCTCAAAAGCCAGGGCATCATCGCCCTCAGGCAGGAGGCCCGCAAAGCGCTGGAAAACGGGGAGGAGCATCCGAAGGTCACTGCGATGTTCGACATACTGAAGGACTACAAGGGCGGCAGGGCAATAATCTTCGCGCAGTACAGGACCACGGTAAAGATGCTGGTCGAGTACCTGAACAACAACAGCCTGCCGGCAAGGCCGTTCATAGGGAAGCGCGAGGGCGTGACGCAGGAGCAGCAGAAGCAGACGATACAGGACTTCAGGGACGGAAAGTTCGCTATCCTGGTGGCAAGCTCGATAGGCGAGGAAGGCATCGACATACCCGGCGTCGACCTCGTGCTTTTCTACGAGTCCATACCGAACGAGATAAGGAACATACAGAGGAGGGGGAGGACCGGCAGGTTCGCCGCTGGCGAGGTATACATGCTCGTGGCAAGGGGCACGAAAGACCAGGTATACCTGCACGTCTCAAGGCAGCGCGAGCTCAAGATGCTCAACACGCTCAGGAGCATCGACCTGAGCCTATCTGAAAGAAGGGGTCCGGGGCCGGAAAACCAGAGGCTTCTGGGCCGGTAACCGCGCGGCCTGGGCATCCTGCGAAACACATAGGCATTCTTCTACAATCCCTGCATGGCGATGACCAACATATATAAGCTTTTTCGACCAATTCCAAAACGGATTTCTCATGCAAAAGAAGATATTATACTTACTGGCTGCCATTATAATAATCGCGGTGGCGGCAATCCTGATACTCCTCAGCGAGTCAGGATCGTCCAGTTCCGCCGCGCTTGTCGCGTACGACAACAAGATAGTTCCACAGTACCTGCTCGCGCAGCTCAGCGTGCCGAACAACGTGAGCAATGCGGTAAACGCCACTCAGTCCGAAGAGCAGGGGATCATAACCAACATGACAAACACGGCGGTTAAGTCCCCTCCTATGTATACGTCCTCAGGGAAGCCAATCGTCCTGTACATAGGCGCAGAGTACTGCCCGTTCTGTGCTGCCGAGAGGTGGGCGATGGTTATTGCCCTGAAGAGGTTCGGCACCTTCACCGGCTTGAGGTACATGACCTCGGGCTCCAATGACGTGTATCCGAACACGCCAACATTCACGTTCTACAACTCGACCTATACAAGCAGCTATATACGCTTCGTACCGGTAGAGCTTACTACTAACAACGGGCCCCCGTACACGCAGCTGCAGACCCCAAACGCCTCGCAGAACAGCACCATGTCTACACTCAATCCCAGCGGGGCCATACCCTTCATAGACATAGCCAATATCTCGGTGCAGGTGGGCGCGAACTACAATCCAGGGGTGGTCTTCGCAGGCGCGACGTGGAACAGCACCGCGTCGGAACTGTCTAATCCCCAGTCCCTACAGGCAAAGTCGATAGTGGCTGCAGCAAACCTCTTCACCGCGCAGATATGCAAAGCTACCAATAACACGCCGCAGAGCGTGTGCGGCCAGCCGTATGTGGCTGCACTTGAAAAGGCATGACCATGAATACCGGGAAGTTCGCGAAGGCCGCGCTCATCCTCTCCGTTCTTGGGCTGGCAGTGTCGCTGTACCTTGTCGTTGCGCACTACACGAACACGCCGGTAGCATGCCCCAAGTCTGGCATAATAGACTGTGCAAAGGTCCTCAATAGCCAGTTCGCCAACCTTCTCGGAGTGCCGCTGGGAGCATGGGGCGCCGCATTCTTCATAATCGAGATGCTCGTTGTACTCTATGCAGGCAGGGACGCCAACGTGCTGTACAACGGCATAGGGGTCGCGTTCGTTGCGTACCTCCTCTTCGCCGAATACTCGCTAAGGGCCATCTGCATATACTGCACCTCGGTCCACATACTTGTCATAGCCCTCTTCCTGCTCTCCATATACGCATACGAAAGGGGAGCCGGGCGCAAGCCGCGGGAATCGCGGGAAGGGAAGGCATCGTTTCCAGGTGTCCGTAAACTGGATTGGAGGCGGAGCACGCGGGGCTCAAGGAGAAGGCAAAAGAGGCATAAGTAAGCCTTCTACGGTAAGGGATAGGGAGGTAAGAACATGGCAGACAAGATAAGGTGTGCGCACATACTGGTAAAGAGCGAATCGCAGGCTAAGGAGATCCTGGACAGGCTGGGCAGGGGGGAGAAGTTCTCGAACCTGGCGCAGCAGTACTCGATTGACGGATCGGCGAGGAGGGGCGGCGACCTGGGCCAGTTCGGCCATGGCGTGATGGTAAGGGAGTTCGAGAAGGCCGCATTCTCCCTCCAGAAGGGCCAGGTATCGGGCATAGTGAAGACTCAGTTCGGCTACCACATAATAAAGAGGCTCGAATAAGTGTTAGGCCAATATACGCCATCTAAACATAAAGTTTATATATGTCTAGATAACATATAAGGCCATGGTAAAGACAACGATAATGCTAGAAGACAAACTGTATCAGGAGCTTGTGGCAGAGTCAGTAAAGGAGTATGGCAGTACCAGAAAACTATCCCTGCTTATAAACAAAAGGCTCAAGGCCAGCAAGGCGAAGGCGCCACGGAAGAAAGTGACCCTTAAGATCATAGACTTGGGCAGGCAGGTAACAGAGAAGGAGATAGAAGATGCAATAGACGAGGGTTTTTCAGAGGCGGTAAAATGGAGTGCGTGATAGACACAAACGTACTGGTGGATTATATAATAAAAGGCTCTGAGATGCATGAGAAAGCCAAGGAGTATCTTGAAAGAATTGACAATGGCGTCTTGCCAAGCGTCGTATTAGAGGAGCTTGTGTACGTACTGAATAGGATGGGTCTGGACAAGAAGACAATCGAGCAGGAGATAAGGGAGGTCTTGAACTCCTACGAAATCCTCGGCGTAGGCGAAGACGAAATCATGCAAGCAAAAGATGCAATCATGCATGAGGGGAACACCACATTCAAAAGATTCAACGACAAACTCATACTATCATTTGCAAAGAAGAAGGATCTGCCGCTGTTGACATTTGACGGGAATCTAAAGGGCGAGTGCGAAACATATGGAGTCAAGATGCCTCAGTTCCAGCAGCCCGAATAAAGCCAGGCTATTATGCTTCCTTCATGCCTTCGTAGCTCTCGAGCAGGAAGAGGTTTTTCCCGTCCCTCGGCATTGCCGCCCTTATCCGCTCGAGCATCTCCTCCTTCCCGAATACCTTGGAGCAGACGAGCACCACATTCGAGGTAAAGGAGTTGGGAGCCACCTCGAAGACCCTGAACCTCGCCTTCAGGAGCGCTATGTAGCCCTCGAGCCTCTCCTGCCCGTTCGATGAGTTGATGTAGTTTATTGCAAAGGTCCCTGCAGGGCCCAGCGCATCGTATGTGCTGTCAATGAACTCCTGCGTGAGGAACTGTTCAGGCACAAGGTCGTTAACGTAGGCGTCAAGGATTATCGTGTCGTACCTGTGCTTTATGCTCTTAACATATCCGGCTCCGTCGCCTATCATTACCTTTACTTCTATCCTCTCAGGAAGGAAGCTTTCCATGGCCCTGACCATGCTCCTGTCAGTCTCCACAACGTCTATCGTGACTGATGCGCCGAAGAGTTTGCGAAGCTGATATGCGACAGTTCCTCCCCCCAACCCGATGATCAGCACGCGCGGCCTGGGATAGAGGCAGGCGAGCGGAAGGAAGCAGTCCCAGTACTCGTGCGTGTATATGCTGTCCTTGCTGACCCTCGAGTACACGGTTCCGTTGAACTTCAGGACCTTCTCGTTGCCGTACCCGTAGATCTCTATACTGCCTCCGCGTTCCCCCTTTATGCAGCTGGCGTGCTTCCGGTTCAGCAGACGGTCGAGAAACTCCATTCAAATACCCTTATCGGATTCCATGAGCCTGCGCATCCTCTCCGCCAGGTCCGCGCCGAGCAGCTTCCAGCTTGGCGGCCTGCTCGCTATTGGTATGTATGGGTTCGTAAGCTTCATTGCCTTGTTATAGTCCATGTTCTCAAGCCTGTCCAGCACCCGCCCGATAAAGCCGGTTATATCAGCGTCCTTTGCAAGGTCCTTCAGCATGTAGCCAATGGCGCCAAGCAGCTTCCTCCGGTCTGCCCTGCCAATTGCATTAGACACGTCGAAGAGGTCCTTTCCCTCCTCTCTCTCCGCCAGCGCGCCCATCTTTCTCGCAAGCAGATCCTCGAATCCGTAGACAAGAACGTTTCCGACCACCTGGCCCGTGACGACTGAGCGCATTGCCATCCTGCGCGGCTTTTCTGCGGAGAGATGCTGCGTGCCGACTCTCACGTCAAGCCTCACCCTGTCGCGCCTGCCCAACGGCGAATCGTACATGAAGTCTATCATATAGGTGTTGCGCACCCTGCGCATCTCCGTGCCTGCAAATCCCGCGGCTCCGCCCATGACCATGCCAAGATATCCCTTTATGTCATCAATCTCCTTTGCAAGGTCAAAGTCCAGATCCTCCGAGAACCTGAGGCCGCTGAGATAGACTGTGTTGAGCGCCGTGCCCCCCTTGAAGACAAGGTCTTTCGAGAAGCCTCCGCCAACAATGCCCTCCATCAGATTGAAGAGGTAGAACTCCTTCACTACGAAGTCCAGGGGAAGGCCTGACTTCGGCGCAATCGACCTGCACATCTCCTCGCTCGGCACCATCACTGCACCCACCCCATGAGGGCCTCCTTGCCGACATAGTCGACCAGATTCCACTCCCTAACATAGCTGCCCTTCCTTCCCTGCCCGAGCCTCGTAACGCCCCCCTGGCATCTCAGGCTGTCTATGACACGGCGCGGCACGAACGCGCCGGCGGTGTTCAGTACCGAAAAGAGATACCCTGCCTTTCTTCTGAAAGATGCCCCCTCAAACCTCTTCACGTAAGAGAGGAACTCATCCCAGTCCTGCCTGCCCATGCCAAGCATCGCAATGCCGCGCAACACCTTGCCATACCCACCCGCGTCTTCGGGCAGGTAGAGGCTGTCATACACCGTCTTCGCCTTTGTCGATACGATATAGCCTTCATGGCGCGTCATGCCGAGCGCCCGCCTATGCAGCGCAACCCCCTTTATCTCCATGCCCCCCAGGATCCGCGTGGCAGACGAAGATGCATTCGCCACGTATATAAGGGAAGGTCTCTCATCGAAGGCCCTGTAGACATACAGCGCCGAGGAAAATGCCAGGTAGCCATTGAACATGTATGGTCCTGCAATAAACGGGTCGGTGTCGCCGATGAGGTAGAGGCCCTTCTTTATCCTTGTCATTCTGCCCTTCGCGACGAGCGATGAGAGCGCCCTCCTCAGCATGCCCTCGCCGCAGAGACCGTAGCTTCTGATCTGCGCGATGTCGAAGAGCATGCCACCGGATCCTGAGAGCGCGAAGTATACCTTCTGCTCTGTCGGGGTCATGCTCTGCCCGGGCATACTGTTCTTTGTCATAGAATAGTTACTAAAACGATAACTATTTATAGTTATTTATCAGAGACCACACTTCCGGCATACCCACAAGAAGCAGTCCCAGTACTCGTGCGTGCATGTGCTGTCCTTGCTGACCCCCGGGTACACGGTTCCGTTGAACTTCATGACCTTCCCGTTTCCGTACCCGTAGATCTCTATCCTGCCTCCGCTTTCCCCATTTACGTATCCTACGCGCTTCCTGTTCAGCAGTCGGTCAAGGGATCCCATCTAGCCAGACCTACAAAGCATATTGCACTACGCACCTCATAGAAAAGCAACAGGAACGAAGAAGACTGCGGTCGAGTCTATCTTGACCTCCTTTATAAAATCACGCGTCGCCACTACGGCCACACGCGGCTTATACTCGGAGATAAAGCTTCTCATGCCCCTAGTTATCTCTGCGTTCCTAAAGCCCGAAAACTTTATCTCAATTGGGATCGCGGCGTTCTGGTCCCACAATATGAAATCAACCTCAGCTTTGGTAAGGGTTCTCCAGAAATAAAGGGAGCGGTTTGGTTCAAGGTTCCTGAACAGCTCTGAGAAGGCAAAGTTCTCGACTATGTGGCCCGCATCTTCCCGCCTTTCAAGGTCATTAAAGTTATTCACAAGATAATTTCTCATACCTAGGTCAAGCATATAGATCTTCGGATTCTTTCTCAGCTCGGTCTTCATGTTCTTATGAAAAGGCCTCAGCTGGTTTATGATGTAGGTCTCCTCCAGAACTCCCATGTACCGCATTAGTTCCTTGTAGTACGTGCCTGTATTGTTTGCCAGGTCATTGTAATTTGCAAGCGATCCTATCTGCGAGGCAAGAATTATCAGAACCCTCCTCAGCTTCATCGTGTCGTCTATGCCAAAGAGTGTGGCTATGTCCTTGCCCACATATGTCGTGTATATGTTCTTCAGCAGTTCCATCTTATCTGTGTTATTCGCATGCCTTGCAACATCAGGGTAGCCGCCGTAGGTTATGTACTTCATAAAGTGCGAATTTATCTCCCCAAGCGAGGTTCCATCCAGTTCCAGCTCTACCGCCTTTCCAGCAAGCACCGCACACACCCCTTCATTATTCTCCATGAAGATCCTGTAGAGCCTCTCGTCCTCGTATCTGAGATACTCTCCGAAGCTCAGCGGATAGAGCTCGTACATGAGCATCCTCCCTACAAGAAACTTGGAGACCTGAGCGATGTCAAGAGACGACGATCCCGTTACAATGAGTTTTACCCCCTCCATAGTGTCGAAGACGAGTTTAAGGCGCTTTCCTGCACCCTTGTCATACTGCACCTCGTCGAGCAGAAAGTAGTGCCTTGAGTCCCCGGCAACGTAGCTCTTGAGCATTCGCACAGGGTCCTTGACGAAGTCGTCGAGTACGCCCGGGTCTTCGAACGTGAGAAGCGTTATGCTCTTCTCAGGAACCCCCCTCTCAATCAGCCTCTGCTTTACTAGCTTCAGCAGCGTGCTCTTGCCAGACTGCCTCGGTCCCCGCACGCCTATTATCTTCTCATCGTCAAGGTGCCTTGACACCGTCTCCAGAAGATCCCTTGTTATGATTCTGTCCATGGCAAGCAACTAACAATTATCGTTTAACCTATTTAAATATCTATCGCATCTTTATTAAACAAGTTTCAATAATTATAGGCACAGGACGGAGCAGCCAGTGCATAGTAAGAAGCAGCATCCCCAAATGGCTAAAAGCTGCTGGCTTCCCCTGCGTCTGCTGGGCATGTTCCTGTTCCGACGACTTTTCGATTCCGTTGAACTTCATGACCTTCCCATTTCCGTACCCGTAGATCTCTATCCTGCTTCCGCTTTCTCCATTTACGCATCCGGTGCGCCTTCGGTTCAGCAGACGGTCGAGAAACTCCACTGCCTCAACCCTATAAAGACGCAACCGCCCTCCTGCAGAGTTCAATTATCTCCTTAGAGTCGTCATACAGGCTGTCAAGCTTTCTTTCCAATTCCTCATCCGAGAGATTGTACTCGAAGGAGTATCCGGATGGTGCCCGGTACTCAACCAGCGTTGAGAACGTACTGGCGATCTTATCCATCCTCTCCCTGAATTCCTTTGGAATCCGCGCATCATGCCTCGCAACCTCCCTTATCTGGTTCGTGACATTGTGTGCCTTCGGCACCTCTATGCCCAGGCCGCAGAGCACCGCCTTCAGCGCCATCTCCACGGACATCTCGAGGCTGTAGAGCGCAGAGGCCGGAATCCCGGCCTTCCTGCTTGCGTCGCACGTCCGGAGCCACATCTCAGAGCTTCTCAGTATCTCCTCTGCCTCCATGCTTCCACCTTATTACCATTGCCCCTGCCAACTCCTCCCTGGTATATCCCATCCTGCTCACATCAGAGAGGAATCCGGCAAGCGCGCCGTCCCTGTCAAAGAGCGTTATGCCCTCGTCAACAAACGCTGCGTACAGTGGCGAGAACCTTCCGGAATTATCGCTGCCGAGCACTATGGGCGTTATGTAAGAGTATATTCCCGTATCAGCCAACTTGTCCGCAAGCGGGTTTGCAGACTGCACCATCTCGTGCACCGGCTGCAGGTGCTCCTTGGCCCTTCCCCTTACCATCACGAGCAGGTCTATGTCGCTGTACTTGCCGTAGGTGCCCTTCGCCACGGACCCGAAGAGCAGAACCCCCAGGACTTGCCTGTCTTCCGAGGCGATCTTCACGAACCCTGAGATGTACTCCTGCATCTCCTTAGGCAGGTAGAGAAGGTTGAGCCTCCTGCCTATCATGAGGTTTATGGCGTCACTGAGCGTTATCCTTCTTCCATACAGCGAGCGCAGCCTCTCCTTTGCTGCAACGAGCTGGTTATATGCGTCTTCGCGGAGAAGAGTCTGCTTGTAAACAGTCATGCAGATATTATATATAGGTAAATATATATAGGCATTTGAACTGCGGACCTGGCACAGCTCCCCGCCGCGGCCACTTGACGCAAAGGTACTCATAGGCAACAGCTCAAAAGCGAAGGAGCTGCTGGACTGGGAGCCGGAATATTCTTTGTCGGAAGGGCTTGACAAGATGGTAGAATACTGGAGGAAGTGAGCGGCGGCATGATGCTCCTTGCGACCTCTGCCCTGTCCCGGATGTCAGCCCTTACAAACTCCATCCCTGCGCTGTTGTTCTCCTTTATGTCTGGCACTACCACCTCATAGCCGTTCCGCACTGCCTCCGCAATCATGTGCCTGCCTACGAATCCCGCACTGCCCGTGATAAGGAACCTTGGCCTCTCCATGTTAGAAACTTAAGCGCATTATGCATTTAATGAATGCGATGGCCTCTGCCTGGCTTTGCCCGACCCCTGCATACGCATAAGACTTTAAAAGCCAACTAACAAATACTCTCCAGTATACGATGAAGATTCTCCTAATAAACAACACAATGCCGTATAGGGGAAGCGGGAGCGGCCTTACCGAATACGCCTATCAACTGGCAAGGCATCTAAAGCCGCTTCTTTCCGAGAGCGATTCGATAGGCGTACTCTATGCGCTCTCCAAGTCCGAGAGGAACAACGTCCGCGGCCTGCTCATATCCAATACTTCCTTCAAGAGGAGGATAGCCTCGATACCGACGCAGGAATACGATATCATACACATCCTCGACCACGAACTCGGCTTTGCAGCAAAAATATTGAAAAAATTCGGAAACAAGGCCAGGGTAATAACTACAATACACGACCTTTCCCGGTTCGAGAAAGGCCTTCACCGCGGCCTCGCGCAGATGATTTACAACCACATGGTGCAGGGAAGCGTCAGCGACGCCGTGGGCTACTCTGACTTCCTGCTCTGCAACTCCACACAGACGTGCGCAACGATTATCGCGCATTTCGGGCAGAGGGCTAGTGTAAAAGTCGTATCGCACGGTACGAATGACGCGATTATCAGCACTCCTCTGCAGAAGAAGAAAGAGAATGGATATTTTACAACAGGCTATATTGGCGCCCTGATGAAGCACAAGAACGTCTTATTCATACTGCAGGCTGCAAAGGCATTGGAATCAAAGCCCGAGTACCGCTTTGCGATATACGGGACAGGTGCTGACAAAGGTATCCTGGATAAGTTCAGGCAGGACAACGCCCTTGGCAATGTCAAGTTGAGAGGCCACCTCGACGAAGACGCCAAGATAAAAGCCTACGACAGCTTCAACGCCTTCGCGTTTCCGAGCCTGTACGAAGGTCTTGGTTATCCGATCCTCGAGGCCCAGGCCCGCGGCCTCCCTGTGATAATCTATAAATACGGAAAGATCCCAAAGGAAGTCAGGAAATACTGCTTCGAGGCAGAGAGCCCGGAGCGCATGGCGCAGATAATAGAAAACTTGAAGAAAAAGGGCTACAAGGAAAAGTTGAGAAAGGCGGCAACGGAATATGCAAGAAGTTTCACATGGGAAAGATGTGCAAGGGAAACGTTTGTAGTATACAAAAAGGTACTTATAGCAAACCGCAAAAGTAATAATACCACACATTATTGAGCAAGTACCAATTTCTTTAGTTGTTGGGAGTCTTCCTGAAGATCCATACTGGTCGTGATAGACCAACGAAAAGAAGATTTATGGTAATAGTTTAGAGTTTTGAAGTGCTGTCGTCGTAGACTAAAACTTTGTTAGAAAAGTTTTGACGTCGATTACTGTAAAACTCTAAACAGATACTTCGGATTGCGTATGGTTTAGATTTGTCAAAGGGTGCATTGCCACAGATGTTGGACTCTCTGGCAGGTGAGTTTGGAGAATATTACGATGAACTCAGAGAAGATCTGAGAAAGAGCCCGTATGTTAATGGAGACGAGACGAGTTGGAGAAAGAACGGGAAAAACTGGTGGCTGTGGGCTTTCGTGGGAAAATGGACGACATTCTACACTATCGAAGATAGCAGGGGCAAGAAGATACCAAAGAGGGTGTTGGGCAAAGACTACAGAGGTACCGTAGGCAGCGACTTCTTAGGGGCATACAATTACGCCGGAAGTAGTTGGCAGAAATGCGACGTCCATCTTCGCAGAGACTTGAAGGAGACTGCAAAGGGAAAATGCAGTGGAGGTGAATTCCTTGTCTTCAAAAAGAAGCTCAAGAGGATACTTGATGACGGCAAACGACTGAAAGAAAGGGAGAAACGTCTATCCGTGCTAGAAACACGAAAGGGGCACCTAGAAGACAGAGTCATTGCATTATGCAATGAAGGTTGGAAAGATTCCGACTGCAAGAGACTGATAAAGAGACTCAGGAGACATGCAAGAAATATGTTCACATTCCTGATCAAAGATGGCGTCACATCAGACAATAATGTTGCGGAAAGAGCAATAAGACCAACAGTTGTAATGCGGAAGAACTCTTATGGGAGTAGGGGAGACAACGGCATAGTCACAATGCCAGTACTGCTTACAACTCTTCAGACGTGTAAGATGAGAGACCATAACTTCCTTACTTGGGGCAAAGAGTACCTCGAGAATAAGTTGTCGTTGGGCACTTCAAAACTCTAAACAGCTACCCGAAAGATCTCTTTACCGAGACATCCAGAAGATAAGTAGACTATTTCCGATACTGATGGAAAAATACCAGAACATTATCTCTGAAAAGGGATTGGTTGACAATGATCAGATCACTGACTTCTCTTCATCGTATTTCGAAGGGAAAAAGGCCGAACTGGCGGAACATGGATACTCCAGAGACCACAGGCCTGACAAAAAGCAGGTTACATGGGGTATAACCACCGGTGTCAGTGGCATTCCCACTGCGCTGACGATACAAAGAGGCAATCTACAGGATAAACTGCATATGAGGGAGATGTTGAAAGTGTCGCTGCGAATCCTCGAAAAAGGGTCTCTCATCATGTTCGATTGCGGCGGCAATTCACCGTGGGTAAAAGATAAGATTATCAGCAATGGGTACAACTACCTAACCTTGAAGGCGAAAAAGGTAAGGACGTACAAGAATCACATAAAGAACTTCGAGAAGGAATGCCAAGAGATTACGATCGAACGAGGAGAAGCACCAAACGTCGTGAAAGAGGAGTATCTCGCAGTGAAGAGGGCATCGGACAAAAGAGACAACGAATTCCTCTACATCTTCTTCTCAAAGGAACTCTGTAAGGATCAATTGCGAAAGAAGGAGTTGAAGTTTCAAAGGAGATTGAAGAAAGGAGGCGAACTGGCAAAGAAGGCAAGGAAACACAAGGCAGTTCAAACGTTCCCTTCAAAGGAGGGATGGATCGGGCTTTATCCTGAGATACAGCAAACCATCTCGAATATCGAAAACCCATACATAACTGGTATCGAGGGGTTCTTCATTCTTGAAAGTTCTCTTGACGTAGATCCGAAGATAGTCCTTGAACTGTACAAGCAAAGAGATGTTGCGGAGAAGTTCATAAGGTGCATGAAGGAAGGAGGTGAGCTGCGCCCAATACGCCACTGGAACAGAGATGCAATTATAGGGGCGTTGTTCGTCTGTTTCCTCGCATCAGCCATAATAAATTTGACAGAAAAATTGTGCAAGAACCCTGACGTCAAGAATTTCAAGTTACTCAAAAAATACCTCGGAAATTTGACACTTACGGTCATTTATCCCCGAAACGGGTTCAGAATCAGGGTCGTGAGCAATCTTTCGCCCCCAATTGAGGCAATTTTAGGGGATTTTCCCTTAAGATATGGGGATAAAAACCTCAATCTGCGCTGGTAAAATTCGATTTGGCGAATCAGGTTAGATCAAAAGGTTAGAGACTTCACTGCCCAAAGTGGCGAACTTAAGTTAATAAAGATAAGATAGCCAATGATACAACTATGAAAATAAAAGGGGTATTAAAATGAAAGGTTTCCCTCTTGTTGTTATAATAGTTTCAAATTACAACGGAGCATCATACTTTTACAAAAAGCACAATATTTTATGGGATGTTTTCTCGAGCCTGATGAAGACCAAATATCAAAATTATAAGATCATAATGGCTGATGATAAATCAACAGATAGGAGTATTGAGTATGTTAAGAAAAACTTTCCGTATATTGACATTGTGGTAAATGATTCAAACGGTGGATTTTCAAAAAACAACAATAAAACGATAAAGTACGCAATGCAAAAATATAAGCCTGATTACATAGTGTTGCTAAATAATGATATAATAATAACTGATGATTCATGGCTTAACAAACTATTAGAAGTAGCTGAATCAGATTCAAAAATAGGAATTGTGGGTTGCAAACTAGTTTATCCTACTGGAAGGATACAGCATGCTGGCATAGAGCTAGGCTATTATGGGGCTAGGAACGTAGGAAGAAGGCAAGAAGATTATTTACAATTTGATTATATAAAAGAAGTGGAGGGAGTTACTTTTGCTGCAGCGTTAATAAAAAAGAAAACGATAGAAAAGGTAGGTCTACTAGACGAAAACTTCTTTATGGGCTTTGAAGATGTAGATTATAACATTAGAGCCAGAGTAAGCGGGTTTAAAGTATATTATGCGGGTAATGTGAAATTAATACATTTAGAAGGTTTTACTAGTACAAATTCAAAATTTTATAAGATTAGACTCGAAAGTTTTTATCACGGTCAAGTTAATTTCTGGTACTTTGTGCATAAATATAAATCTCTGAAGCAATTTGGCGGGTTAAATAGACTTAAGGCCATTTTTATCTTTTTCTTAGGGGCTATACCTAGTATAGAAGGACCAGATAGAAAAAGAAAACTATCAAATATCTGGCTTAAAGAAAAACCTTTTACTAGATTGTTATTAAGCTTAAAAGCGATAAAAGATGTGCAACGATTATACAAAAAATCAAACATAGCGATAAAATGACTCATTGCAAGATTGGTGGAATAATTGTTACGTATAATCCAGATGTAAGAAGATTTGAGAAGGTCGTATATAGTTTAGACAATCAAATAAATAAGTTGGTAGTTATAGATAACGGGTCCATTAACATTAAAGAAGTCCTGTTAGCGCTCAAAAACGATAATCACAGTTTTAAAATAAAATTTATGGGACTTAAGCAAAATGTCGGGCTAGCCAAAGGGTTGAATATAGGTACTAAAGAGCTAAATGGTGGTTGTAGTTGGATTTTAACTTTAGACCAAGATACAATTGTTAATAAAGATGCCATAAAAACAACACTTGAAAACTACAAAAAGCTTAATAGACAAATAGAGGATAAAACAGCAATAATTCGCTTAAATCATGTAAAATTCGGCAAAAGAAAGATTGATAGATTTGTTTTTAATCAGATAACTTTAGATAAATCAGAATATGAGCGCCGCAAAGGTTCTTACAAAAATTTTTTACCAGTTAAATGTGCGATTCAAAGCGGTATGCTGATAAAGTCAGAAATAGCACATAAATTCAAGTTCATGAATAAACTATTTATTGATCAGGTAGATCGTGAATATTCTAGTCGAATAAAAAAAGCAGGCTATCTTATTTTGGAAACAAGAAAAAAATTTGTTAAGCATAAACTAGGAAGTGAAAAAAGAATGGGTGGAAAGATAATCCATTATGAAAATAAATTGCGTTTGTTCTACTTCACAAGAAATTCGGCTTATTTAATTAAAAATGGACAATTGCCGATTTTCGAATACCTGTTCGGAGTGATTTTCTTCTATAGGCGATACCTTTTGGCAAAAGGGCTTTCTGATCTTCCTACACTTATTCATATATATATATTGGCAACGTTGAAAGGACTGAAAGGACAGTTAGGAAAATTTGAGCCCTAACTATGGTCAGATTTACTATAACTTTTCCATATACGGCCATCGCTTGTCTTTCTCCAATAGTATCAGCTCTTTTATAGGCCATTCAATTCTTATATTGGGATCATTCCAGATAATTCCCGACTCGCTGTCTTTTGAGTAGATATTATCCACGCTGTATACCACTTCTGCCTCATCGCTCAAAACTTCAAAACCATGCGCAAATCCTCTTGGAATATGAAGCATATTCTTGTTTTCTTCTGAAAGTATCGTAGAAACATATTTACCAAAAGTGGGTGAATTTTTTCTTATATCAACAGCTACATCAAATATCTCGCCTCTTACGCATCTAACAAGCTTTGCTTGTGCATACGGTTCTTTTTGATAATGTAAGCCCCTTAATACACCTTTAACTGACTTTGAGTGGTTTTGCTGTACAAATTCACTAGCTATCCCTGCTTTTGTGAACTCATCCTTTTGGTAGGTTTCCATGAAGAAGCCGCGTTCGTCATAGAAGACTTTTGGGGTTATTAAAATTACATCCGGAATTTCTAATCGCTTAAATTCAAATGGCATAATGATTTAATGATATTAACATTTAAATATTTAACCATATAAATAAAATTCATGGATAAACTTCTAATAATCGGTGCAAGTGGCCTGTTAGGAAGCAAGCTCTACGAATCTTGCAGTGAAGATTACGAGGTGCATGGAACCTATAATATCCACAAGCCAGAGTTTAAAAATATGCATCAGCTGGATGTAGTAAAAAGAGACAATGTATTTAGGCTTTTTGATGAGGTAAAGCCAGATTTGGTAGTAGATACGCATGCAGTAAGCAATGTTGATTATTGCGAACTGCACCTAGAAGAAGCCTGGAAGACAAATGTCGAAGGCACAAAAAATGTAGCCGAAGCCTGCAAAACAAACGGTTGCAAGTTAATCTTTATCTCTACAGATTATGTGTATGACGGCACCAAGGCCACACTGTATTCAGAGAAGGACAAACCGCATCCGATAAACTATTACGGCAAAACAAAACTAATCGTAGAAAAAGTAATAGAAGCATTAGATCTAGATTATATAATCGCAAGGACGGCCGTGTTGTTTGGCATAAGTAAGAGCCACGATAAAACTCCATTCCCAACCTGGGTTGTAGAGCAACTCAGAGCTAATAAGGAGATTAGGGTTGTAATAGATCAATACAACAATCCCACCCTTACAAATAGTCTTGCTGAAACTTTAATCGCTCTTTATGAAAAAGACAAAAGCGGATTGTTCAATGTAGCAGGTAAAAACACTATAAACAGGTATGAATTCGCAAAGATAGTGGCAAATGAGTTTGGTTTAAACAAAAAATTGATCAAACCAATAACAACATCAGAACTTAATCAGCCTGCGAAGAGACCGCAAAAAGTGTCACTTAATGTGTCCAAGGCAGAAAAGGCTGCAAAGACAAAGATGCTTACAATATCTGATGCTGTAAAGATCTTTAGAGCAGAGTTTGAAAAGGTGCGCAAATGAAATTGCTTGTCACCGGTGGGTTAGGTTTTATAGGTTCTAACTTTATAAGGTATTGGTTTAAGAAGCACGGCAAGGACACAATAATAAACATCGATAAAGTAACCTATGCTGCAGATTTCCATAATCTAGATGGAATCGAAAGCAAATATAACTATGTATTTGTAAGAGAAGATATAGCAAATAAGGAAACAGTATTAAAAGTAGCAAAAAATGTAGATGCTATAATAAATTTTGCAGCTGAAACGCATGTAGACAACTCTATAAGAAATGCGAAAGACTTTGTTAAATCAAATGTTTTAGGTGTTTATAATCTTTTAGAAGTTGCGCGAAGATATGGTATTAGGTTTCATCAAGTTTCTACAGATGAAGTATATGGCACACTTCCGCTCAATTCGCATGCAAAATTCACAGAAAAAAGCAAATATAATCCAAGAAACCCATATTCTGCAACAAAAGCAGCAGCGGACCATCTTGTAAACGCGTATTTCAACACTTACAAACTTCCTGTTACTATTTCAAACTGCAGCAATAACTATGGATCCTATCAGCATCCGGAAAAACTTATACCAAAGGTCATAATAAACGCAGTATTAAACAAGCCAATACCTGTTTATGGCAATGGCATGCAAGTGAGAGATTGGATCTATGTAGAAGATCATTGCTCAGCACTCGAAAGAATTCTACTTAAGGGGGAATACGGGCAAACATATCTGATATCTGCAAATGAGGAAAGACATAACATAGACGTTGTAAGAGCGATATTGCGAATCTTAGGTAAAGATGAAAAGTTAATCAAGTTTGTAGAAGATAGACCGGGCCATGATGTAAGATATGCGATAGATGCAAAGAAGATAATCAAAGAACTAGGCTGGAAGTCTAAGACTAAATTTAATGAAGGCTTGCGGCTTACAATAAATTATTATACTGAAAAATTAGATTATTATCGCCAAAAGGTGGGCATATGAACTATAAAATAAAGGGGGTTATTTTGGCAGGAGGCACAGGGTCTAGGCTTTACCCGCTCACAAAAGTTACTAATAAACATCTTTTGCCGGTATACAACAAGCCAATGATACTTTACCCATTAGAGACGTTGAAAAGCTTGGGAATCGATGATATATATATAGTAAGCGGAGGTGAGCAAATAGCTGATTTTATGCGCTTCCTCGGAAGCGGGGCAGAATTTTCGATAAGATTGACGCACAAAGTACAGGATGGGCCAAAAGGTATAGCTCATGCGCTGCTACAGGCAGAAGGATTTGTAAAAAATGACGAAAAGGTTGCAGTCATACTGGGTGACAATATCTTTGAGAAAGTAGAAGTACCGTCTGAGGCATTTTCAGATAACAACGCATATATATACATAAAAGAGGTAGAAGATCCAGAAAGATTTGGCGTGGTGAAATTCGATGAAAATAAAGAAATAATTGGTATAGTAGAAAAGCCCAAGGAACCGCCCTCAAAATTTGCAGTTACTGGTTTATATATTTATCCGAGTGATGTTTTTGACTTTATCAAGACACTTAAGCCAAGCCAGAGAGGCGAGCTAGAAATAACTGATGTCAACAATTGGTATCTGAAGCAAGGAAGGTTAAAGGCAATACCAATAGATAGTTTCTGGTTCGATGCAGGAACATTTGAATCGCTGTTTAAGGCTGCGCTGTTTATAGCAAAAAACAATATGTAGTTTCATGATTTAAGCCTTAACTTTGGGTTTTAGGGAATGACTCATCGTGAAGGCAAAGCAGCCGCACAAGGAGAGGTTGAATGTTTTCGGCGCGACGGATCCTTTGAGCGGCAGGCGCATACAGTTGGCTACAAAGGTCGCAAAGGCGCCGTCGATGACAAAGTTTCTTGACAAGGTGTTGAAGGCGTACCAAAATAAAAAGGAAATATGGATCTATCTCGACAACGGGCCGGTCCACAAGTCGAAACTTGTCAAACTTTGGTTGTCATTGCACCCGAAAGTGAAGCTCAGGTGGATGCCGCCTTATTCCCCGGATCTGAATCCACAGGAATTGGTTTGGTGTCACGACCGGCGGAAATTTCTGAACAACCACGAATTTGCCGATGCAAGACAACTCGCAATGAGACTGAGTTGGTTCGTGAGACGCCCGAAACCTGAGACGGTGAAGAGTGTCGCGTCATTGATTCCTATAGAAGCGTTGTTAAGCTTTCAGGTCTAATTACTTTTGTGGTTGGCTATAACGTTATTATAGTAAATATGGGTATTGTGGATGTCAAAGGTCAATAAGAATCCATTAGTAACTGCAATAGTGCTCAACTGGAACGGCATGTCCATAAAATACGAGGGGAAACCAATTCTTGAACTATGCCTGAGCACCCTCACCAAGACCGATTACGATAACCTAAAGGTAGTCATGATAGACCCAAACAGCAGCGACAACTCTGTAAGCCATGTAAAGAAAAAATATCCTAAAATTGACATTATCAATGAGAAGGACATAAGTCTCTCGTATGAAACCAACATGGCAATAAAGTATATATCAAGAAAATATCCCAAAACAAAATACATACTCTGGCTCAACAACGACCTGATATTCCAAAAAAAAGACTGGTTGAGCAAAATGGTTGCCACGGCAGAGGCAAATAACCAAGTTGGCATAGTTGGGTGCAAACTTATCTATCCAAACGGCAACATCCAACACGGCGGCATGAATATAGGTGTGACTGCGGCGAACAGGGGAAGGGGAAGTAGAGATACAGGTATTTACGATAAAGTTGAGGAAGTGCAGGGAGTCACTGGTGCAGTGATGCTTATCCGGAAGACTGCAATGGACAAAGTCGGTCTCTTCGATGAGAGATTCTGCTTCGGGTGTGAGGATGTCGACTATTGTATCAGGATGAGGAAAGCCGGTTACAAGATAGTATATTTCGGCATGTCTCATGTAGTCCACCTAGAAGGATTCACAACATCTCAGGTAGCCAGTAAATCTAAGAAGTTTACTAATTTCTATAACGCCCAGATCAATTACATATACTATGCACTGAAACACCACGGCCCCATCGGAAGGGCCCAGGCGATAGGTATAGAACTTCTATCAAGTGCGATATCCATAGAAGGGATGAACAGGAAGAGGAGCATAACCAGCATAAGACTGAAAGACAATCTTCCCAAAAGAATTAAAGCATCGGTTAACGCAATACCAACGGGATATAAGCTCTATAAGCACTATAAAAAACATATGTCAACAAATTACAATGATAGAATGGATTAATGACTACCTCTTCTGGAAGTCATTGATGTTCTTCCTATACCACTCTATTGTCTGCCTTATTCCGTCCTCGAATGTATATTTTTCCTTCCATCCAAGCTTTTTCAGTTTTGTACCGTCCAGTGCGTAATTTTCGTCATCTCTCGGCCTGAAATCATTGTATCCTTGAAAGAGCGATTTCTTCTCAAGCTTGTCTAGTATGTACATTACGGTATCCTCAACACCCATTTCAGTATCAGAGGTGACATTATATATGCCTGTTTTCTCACCCTTCCTTATTATCATGTCTACGGCCCTGCAGGTATCTTCTACGTAAATCCACCATCGCGTATGCTTCTTGGTTTCGGCAAATAGATGGAACGGCTCATCTTCAAGGCACCTGATTATCGTCTTCGATATAAGCCTGTTGGTCCCCTGATATGGTCCGTAATTGTTTACTGGCCTTACCATCTGCACCTGCGTTCCAAAGCACGCATTATACGCGTTGACGTACTGTTCTGTTGCGGCTTTGCTAGCAGAATAAGGGTTCTTTGGGCAAAGTACCTCCTCCTCAAGACTTCTATGGTCCGGTTCACCGAAAACCTCGTCAGTACTAAAGTGTACCATCCTTGTATCTGTGTTGCGTCTTATCCATTCGAGTATATTGAGAGTTCCCTCTAGGTTGGTCTTTAGGTAGTCGTATGGATACTCGAAGCTTCTAGACACATCAGCCTCTGCTGCCATGTGTATTATCTGATCCGGAGCTTCCCTATCAAGTATACTCCAAAGCTTGTTACTGTCGAGCAAATCGCACTGAAGGTATTTGAATCGTGGATTATTATTAGCAAGTGCTATCATATCCCTATGCCCGTAAGAGGCGTGTGTATTCTTTGAAAGGCCGACAATCTCGTGTTTTGTATTACCCACATAATAGTGGGCCATGTTGGTTGCAATGAAACCGTTTACGCCAGTTATTAGTGTCTTCAATATAAAACCTCAAAACAAGTTCAAATTCTTCTTGTACCATTCAAAGGTCTTCTCAAGTCCCTTGTTAATACTATATTTCGGTTTCCATCCTAGCTTTGATAGTTCTGCACTGTCCAATACGTATGCCTCTTTGTCGAGGGCGCGCTTCTCCATGTAACCTTCCAATAGATTTTCGCAGTCTGCCATTTTAAGTATCTTGTGCACGACATCTTCAACGCAGAGTCTGTCTTTTGGCACTATGTCATAGACTCCGTTTGGTTCTCCCTTGCTCGATATCAAGTCAACTGCAGCACAAGTGTCCTCAACATAAGTCCACCACCTTTTCGTAGGTGGTAACGCTTCCCTGTATATCCTGAACTTGTTTTTATTTAGGCAGTTGACGATAACCTTTGCTATAAGCCTGTTAGGCATCTGATACGGCCCGTAATTGTTAGTCGGTCTCACTATCTGTATTTTTTCGTCGAAGCAACCATTGTACGCATGCACATATTGCTCTGCTGCAGCCTTGCTTGCCGCATATGGATTCATCGGATTTAGGTGCTCCATGGCGGCACCAGATCCCGTTGCTGTAAGCACGGCTTCTGTGCTGAAGTATATTGCCCTTGTAGACGGGCTACTGTGTCGCAGCCATTCGACTAGATTTACCACAGTCTCTACATTGTCCTTGTAAAACTCATATGGATGTATAAAGCTTTCCGGTACAGATGATCGTGCAGCCAGGTCTATTATTAGATCAGGCATCTCCTTGTCAAGGATGCTTTTGAGCTGCATACTATCTCTCAGGTTACATGGCCTAAATGTGAATCTTCCATTTGACTTTGCAGAAAGTGATTCGATTCTCCTAATTTCCGATCCTGTCTTAGGCGCCTTCGATATCCCTATTATATCTGCAGAACCTCTGGCCAGATAGTACTCGACTAGGTTTGTGGCTATGAACCCACTGACGCCTGCTATGAGTATCTTCATAAAATCAATTCATTCTAGGACTTTACCACTCAGCGGATCGATTAGTTTTCCTCCCTGAGCTGTATACCACTTAAGTTTCTCCTTTGCAAAATCCATGTAGTTCCATGCTCCTATGATTAAATAATCGGGCTTGTCACTATTTATAAGTTTCTCATCCTTTACCTCTATCCCTGCTTTTGGTATGTACCTGCCTATCTTACTCGGCACAATTTCGTAGGCACAGTCGATTTCCTTCGAAGTTATCCCACAGAAATTAAGCAAGGTCGGTACTTTCGCAGGGACGGACCAAATGGCTATGCGCTTCCCGTTATTCTTTAACTTGTTCACAAGCTTCATAAACTCCTCCTTCCTTCGGTTTGCTCTCGACTGTAAATCTGTCATCATTTTCATGTCATAGAGTCCCGCTTTCTCCTCATCAGACTCAAGCCTTAGATCATTTTTACCACTTAGCATGAACTTGAATCGTAATGAACCCCCATGCTGCTTTGGCATATACTTGACATCGACCATATTAAGGCCGCATTTCTCTGACAGTTTATCCATCGACTTTACAGACCATACATAATAGTGCTCTGTGTAAAGTGTTTCAAATTCAAGCTTCTCCACTATGCTCTTAAGCCAATGAACCTCTATTATTATGAAACCAGTATCCTTTATCAAGACCTTCATTCCCTTGAGCATGTCTGAAGGATCAGGTATATGCGCGAAAACGTTGTTTGCCGTAACAAAATCTGCCTTACCAAACTCACTGACAATCTTTTGACCAAGTCTTTCAGTAAAAAAATCATTTATTGTGTATATGCCGTTCTCATTGGCTATTATGGCCAGGTTCTTTGCAGGGTCTACACCTATGGCCCGTTTGAAGCCTCCTGTCTCCTTAAGCAATTTTACTTCTGAGCCGTCATTCGAGCCCACTACAACTCCGAATCCGTTCCCATTGCCAGGCTTTACGACTTCATCAATTATCATTTCTTCGAAGTGTTTCACCAATTCTTTATTTACTCCGGTCATGTAAAGGTAGTTGTCGAAAAGTTCCTCCCTATCGGCTATGTCAAGCAACTGGAACATACTGCAGTTAGTGCAGATATAGTAGACGAGAGGATAGCTCTTCACACTCTTCAGCTGGCTCTTCTCAACAAGATTGTTGGAGCTTGGCATCATACCAAGATCAAGTACTTTGTGAAGGTCTTCACTGCCGCATACTATGCACGAATGCCTATGGATCATCCTGACTCCTCAATCCAATTATAAGATTAGCAATAATATTCCCATGCAAGAGTATAAAAAGCGCGAGGAAACCAGAGGCCTTTTAACCTACCTTTCTGAACTCATTTTTGCAATATAATGTTAACAGGCAGTTGCCTCGAAAGCTTTAGTTTATCGACGATATTTCTTTGTAAATACCAAAGATATTCCCCCAACCTCGTTGGGGGTTTAAGGGTCTAGTCCTGCAGTAAATATACATCTTTTCCTCCAGATTCTTCTGACGGCGAGTGGCCGCGGATTTGACGCGACCGGAAATTTCGCCGCCGAAGCGATAATATGATGAGTGGAACTCATGCAAAGAATAAGAATGTATCGGACTTGACATACCGAATACCTTGTCAGTGATTCAGGTAATCCAGATTCTGAAGAGCCATTCTGCATCGGTAATCTTCCAGAAGATTCCGAATTTCAGAAAACTCTATCCACGCGGGAGCTTCTGGGGATACCAGTACAGCAACAGTAGTGTAGGACCCGTCGGAGAACACATAATCCAGAACTATATACGACGGCAGGATGTGTCTCAGAGTTACAGCGAGAAACAGAGGAGACTATTCAACTGACGGTGCGTTGCGTCGAGCGCTCCAAATACCCCCGACGTAGTCGGGGGATGGAGCGCTCGTGCGTGGGGTTCATAAGGGGCGTTAGCCCCTTATTGTCACCATTTCTACAGAGCTTTATTCTGTACTTATTTTTCAGCAACGTTGCAACTTCCAAAAGCCATCTTTCCCCGCCTCCGAAGGTCTCCAGCGTGTTCCCTATGAGGAGCAGCCTTGGCTTGACACCGTTCATACTTCCACATCCCTTGTCTTGAGTCTGTACTCAGTTCTCGGTGTCTTCAGTATCTGCCTGTAGTCCTCGGCTTTCCTGTCGAGGTCAGATGCGACTACGTGCCAGTGGCCAGGTATTGTGCTGAACGTGTCCTTGTGTATCGAGAAGCGGTCAGTGTAGGAGAAGAAGTAGGGTATGCAGAAGTTGCGGAACTCGGCCATCACCCTCCTCCTTACCAACGGGGCGAGCTTCTTTGTGTGCTTTCTGTAGAGGCACATTATCCTGCCCCTGTGGCCCTTCGGAGTTATCGTATCAACTACCATTATGTCCCTTGTTACCAGGCGTATCTTCTCCTTCCGCTCGTCGATCCTGCACAATGGGCAGTCCATCTCTATCCTCCGCTACGGTTCCTGTTGCAACCGTATATTTCCAGGCCCTGCAACCGCATGCTTCTGTGTCCTGCAACTGCAAAGCCAACCAGTCTAATAGAGTACTAGAAATATAAAGTTATATTCCCACTTTAACAACACGTGTGCCATATGCCTGAACTGAGCATCATCGCGCCTACGATGAACGAGCCTGACGCTCCCAAGACCATCCTGGAGCTCGTCCGCTCGTTCGGCAAGTCTGCCGAGATAATTGTCATAGACAAGAGCAATGAGAAGAACAGGAAGGAGCTAGTAAGGACAGGGGCAAGGGTGATCACACAGAGCTCCTCAGGATACGAAAATGCCCTTATGGAGGGATTCCGTGCTGCCAGGGGAGGCATAATCTCAACCATAGACCCTGACGGCACGTACTCCGTGGAGGATTTCAGGCGTGTTGTCTCCGCAGTGGCATCTGGCAAGGCCGACTTTGTCAGCGGGAACAGGTTCGGAAAGCTGCACAGGGGTGCAATGACCCCTACAATCGCGTTCGGCAACAAGTTCCTGACATGGCTGTACAGGTTGCTCTACAAGCAGAGGATACACGACGGGCTTTCAGGGTCATTCGCCATGACCAGGAAGGCCTTCGAGTCGATAAGGGAAGAGGAGACGTACAGGGCAGGCACCCTCTTCTTCGAGATTGAGCTAGCTAGGCGCGGGTTTAAATTGGTTGACATACCGATAAGCTACAGGCCAAGGGTCGGCTCGACATCGCAGATCTCCAGGGCAAAGCCGGTGTATGGGATGAACATCGCAAGGCACACGATACGGTTCGCAAGGGACTACAACCCATTGCTGCTCTTCGGGAGCATAGGATTAGTCCTGATAATCCTGGGCATTGTAGTAGGCGCATTCGTGATCTCGAACTACCTCTACACAGGCACCCTGAACGAGATAGGCAGGGCGCTGATCGCATTCATGCTCGTAGTACTCGGTTTCCTCTCTATACTCGGCGGACTCATCCTTGACCTGCTCCTCCGCGTAGAGAAGGAGCTCCTGAAGAGAAGGTAACTAACCAGGAAAGAGGCAATTGCATCTA
>JAJZYR010000023.1 GCA_021797995.1 Microcaldota archaeon | reverse complement strand
CTGTACGCCCGCACAGATTCCATGACATTTATTATATTGTAAGTGTTTATACGCCTTCGCTTCATCCCGCGATTGAAATCGTGGGTTTTCAGCTCAGATGAATCATTATAAATATAGTTGTGCGCGTTCTTGTATCCCAGTCTCATTTTTTATATCCCGGTTCCATTTGTCGCATCTCGATCCCGGCATATGCCTTCAGCATGCTTTCCAGGCAGGGCGCACTAGTGGCATATGGCGGCATACGCACATCCATCAGTGCCGCCCGTCTTCCGCGCTTGCGTTGCTAATTTATATACGCCAGGAGCAAGTATACCATTATGAAGGTTATGAATGGAAGGCTCGGTGATATCGGAGAGAGAAAAGCTGTGGATATAATACGCGGACTCTACGGCTATGGATGGCCTTACGAGGACTCGTTCTTCTTCCCCTCAGGAAACAGGTATGTGCTTGTTACAACAGATAGCATAACCGGAAGCAGGCATGTCCCGCAAGGCGCCTCGCCTGAGAGAGTCGGGTACTTCCTTGCGGCAGTGAACCTCAGCGACATTGCGGCAATGGCCGGAAGGCCGTTGTACCTGTTGACTTCGCTTATCCTTCCCAGGGGCACCACCATCGATTATCTGAAAGGGCTGGAGAGGGGCATCGGCAGGTGCCTGGATAGATACGGCGCCAGGATGGCCGGAGGGGACCTGAAGGAGGGGCCGCTTGCCCTGACAGGGATTGCAATAGGGGAGGTGGAGAAGGGAAGGATGCTGAGAAGGGACAGCATGCACTGCGGCGACCTGCTCTGCGTTACAGGGAGACTGGGGAGGAATGCCGCAGCATATTATATGTGGAAGGGGACGGGGCAGGGGAGGTGGGCTGAGGCCGTGCTGAGAATCGAACCGAGGATACCTGAGGCCCGCCTTCTTGCAAGGCTCGGCGCGACCTCTGCGACAGACCTCTCGGACGGCGTGTATTCATCGATTGCACAGCTGGGCGGGTCAAGCGGGAGGGGCTTTGAAATAAGGTATGACAGCCTTCCGGTGGACAGGCTTGCGCTGAAGGTAGGCAGGAGTCTCGGCATAGGAATTGAGGAGCTTGCGCTCAACTTCGGCGGGGAGTACGAACTTCTCTTTACGATACCCAGGGACAGGTACGGCGAAGCCAGGAAGAGGCTTGACATTACCTGCATAGGAAGGGTAACCAGGGGCAGCAATATATTAATAAAGGACGGACGCAGAACCAGGATTAACGATGCGGGATATGAGCATTTCAGGATGCGCAGGGTTGCAAAGGGGAGGATATGACGGGAACGGACCTTCGCGGCATATACGGAATAACGTCTACTGCCTTCGGGGCGAGCCACGAGCAGGCCGCAAGATTCTTCCTTGAAGGAGGGGTGAGAATCATACAGTACAGGGAGAAGGGAGCGGACACGAGAACCATGATACGCGAGGCCAGTGCAATCAGGGAACTGTGCAGGCGCTATGGCGCGGTATTCATAGTCGACGATAGGATAGACGTCGCGATGGCGGCTGGAGCTGACGGCCTGCACATAGGGCAGGACGACCTGCCGCTCTCCCTCGCAAGGAAGCTCCTCCCTGGCAAGATCATAGGAGTCTCGGCGAAGACGGCGGAGCAGGCACGAGAGGCGGAGACCGGCGGAGCCTCATACCTGGGGGTCGGGACGATCTTCCCTACGGCCACAAAGGTGAAGACAACGCTCATAGGGCTTGGGGGTTTCGGGCTGGTGAGGAGTGCGGTGAGCCTTCCTGTCTTCGGCATAGGGGGCCTGAAGCTCGAGCACGTCGGGGAGCTGAAGAGGCGCGGGGCAGACGGGATGGCCGTCATTACCTCTGTTCTCGGAGCCAGTGACCCTGCGGCAGCGGCACGGAAGCTGGTGGATGAGTGGGGCAAAGGATGACTACGGCATTTTTAGCCTTATCCTCTTCCTGTAATAGCTGTAAAAGAGGCGCTCTACATTTCCTGACAGCCTCGCCTTCTCAGCCCCTATCTCGCTGATCCTTTCCGTGATTCTGCTTATTGCGCTTACACGCTTTGACGCCCCGCTGACGGCGTCGCGGAGCTCCTGGCTCTCCCTCTCAAGCTCGCGTATCTCGGAATTTGCCGGAAGCATGGCCGATTCGAGCGCGTATATCTCGTCGAGCAGGCCCCTGAGCCTTGGGCCCAGCGCCGCGTCAATGGCCCTGCCCACCTCCTCTGCATTCTTTACCGTGATGCTCCCCTTCTCTATCTCGTCCTTTATCTCCGCGACCTGCGAGCGGAGCTCCGCGTATTTCGATGCGTCGCGCAGCGCGTCTGGATTCTCAAGCATGGGCATAAGCTTCGGCTTGTGAAGCGCCATGTAGTCGTGCTTCCGCGCCGGTTTGTCTAGGGCGCCAAGGATCATGCTGACGTCCGCCTTCAGGCCTGCAATCTTCTTGGCGCTCAGGCGTCCCTGCTCCCTCAATAACCGTATCCTTTCCTCTATCCTCTCTATCTCTACTGCTTCTACTCTCCTCCACGACTGGTGCGAGAGCTCCTCCATGCTCCTGTGCAGCAGCCCGAGCTCGTCCTCAAGCGCCACAACGGATTCAAGCTGCTCCAGGATCTCCCGGTACTCGCTCGTCTCCCTGTTCCTCATCTCCAGCTCGGCCTTGAGGACCCTCCACTGCATCTCTATTGCGGAGAACGCCCTTTTGAACCTGTTCAGGTCGTTAGGATATGCATCGAGGACCATCTTGAACTGCGCATTGGCCTTCAGCACGTCGCTGAGGAGCGCGCCTATTCTCTGTATCTCCTCGTAATATTTGTCATATATTGTCTCGTGCTCCTTCTCCTGACGCGCATGGGAGGAAAGTATCCTTGCAAGAAGGAGGGCATAGCTGTTCTTCTGCTCTTTGATGTAGTTGGTGCTTGTCGCACGTATGAAGTCGGTGTCTGGCTCCTTGTCCAGCTCCCTAAATTCCTCGGCGGCGGCGCCGAGGGACACTACGGCTTCATCTATACTGCGCATCATCCTCGCCGCCTTTGCATCGAGGCTTCCCAGCTTCCTGTTGAAGCTGCTTTTGAGCGCCCCGGCGGCTTCTGGGAATTCAAGATCTTCAGGCCCATCTTCACTCTTTCCAAAGAACATCAAACCACAACAATCCCGGCGGCTTCTGGGGCAGGGCGCCACAGCGCAGCTTCCCCCAGGTGCAGCACAAGCACGCCAGCGGTATTTGTATTTATATAGTGATAACAATATTATAAGAGCATGGCGCTTGCGAAAGGGCAGTCAGCGATAGAGTTCCTCTCCACTTACAGCTTCGTCTTCCTCATCCTCGCCGGCGTGCTCGTGCTCCTCGTTTTCCTCGCGTCTTCAGGAACCGCGTTGGTGCCAGCGCAGTGCTCGTCATTCGGCGGAGTCGACTGCAACTTTGCGAGCTTTTACACAAACGGCACGGAGCATTACTCGCTTGTAACACTCGGCATCTCGAATTCGGGGAGCGTGCCAATAAACGTGATCGGCATGACGGTGACAAGGGGGGCGGTTACCGAAAATGCCTTCTGCACCCCGAGCTTCGTTTATCCCGGAGGCCAGGCAGTGTGTGCCGCGCAGTTCAGCACCGTGGTAGTGCAGGGAACCATGGTAAACGGCTATTACTCGTTGAGCGCGGACTACTGCAACAACGGGCTCTCTGAGATACTGCTGAACGACTGTACCGCGCCGGCAACATACACAGGCTCGTTTTCCGCACAGGCTACGTATGCTGAAACTGACCTCTTCGGGGTGATCGGCGCGGTAGGCGCCAATACGGTAACCCTTGCACCGTACAACTCCATCACGGTGCCATTTCTTCCCCCTTCCTACTCGACCATACAGAACGGCGAATGGATTGGCACTGGCAGCGGAGGCAGCGTGGCGTACTCGTTCGGGACCCAGAGCTACGTAGGCAGCAACTATCTCGGGGTAAATACGCTGCCGTTCCCTGCAAGCGTCTCGCAGCTCAATGACCTTCCGAATGCAAACGCGCCGTACAACTCGCTCTTCTCGATGGCCTTCACGACCTTGGACATCGCGGTAACCCAGAACTCCGAGAGGATATACACCGACAATGCAATGGAGGTGTACTACAAACCCGTTACATCGGGCTCGTGGAACAGCGTCTTCGGCGGCGATGCCTGGACAGGCGGATCCGACGACGGCGGCGAGCACACGGGAAACGTGGTGCTACAGCCGGGCATGTACAACCTTGCGGTGGTCTGGTCGAATACCGCCGCGAACGGGCTCCAGGCGCTCAACATTTCGTAATTATCCATGCGGCAGCAGGACCGCCGGATGGCCCCGGCTTGCACAGCCCTAGATCGCGGCTATGTCCCTGAATGACCTGAGCTGCATTCCCGCATCGTCGTCTGCATTGTATATTTCTATCCTTATTCCCTTGCTGTCGGCGAGGTCAAGAACCCTCTTTATCGCAGGCTCGTTTATCGCGGAGTCGTTTACGAGAATGCGCTGTGGCCTGGCTTCCGCTATCGCCTTTGCAACGCCTTCGGCTCCCGAGGCTGCCTGCCCGGCCCTGAGCTGCGCGAGGAAGACGTTCAGGTACTCGAACTCCTTCTTCACGTGCTCGTTCTGCAGCAGCTCGCCGACGGTGCCGGATCTCATGACCTCCCTTATGCCCGACCTCTCAGCGTCGCTTGCGGCGGCATACACCAGCCTCTTCTTCGTCTCGATGTTCATGTCGGAGATGTGCTTCCGCAGGTCATCCTTCGTGAAGCCGGGGCCTGCTATGATTATTATGTCAACGGACATATTCTCCGCCGACTTTATTATGTCGTTGAAATACTGCACACGCTGCTTTCCGTAGTCCTTCTCCTTCATCCTCTTGCTGAGATGGCTGTAGAGCTCCGCGACTATGTCTATGCCATATCCCCTTATGTACGAGACAAGCGCCTTCTCGTCGTCCATGACTATTATGCCGAGCTTTGGTTTCCTCGCCTCCGCCTGCGCCTGCTTTAGCCGCTTGAGTATGTACTCCTTCCATTCCGGCTTCATTACGTCTATAATGTCACCCTCTGCCACGTTTATCGTGTGGTGGCCGCCCATGCTGACGTACTCCGCAGGCCGACCCTGCAGAATCGTGCCTATGAGCCTCAGCCGCCCTGCGCTCTTGTCTATCTCGACCTTTTCTACGCTGACCTCTATGAAGACCTCCTTCTGCTCGCCTACATCGCCCTCGCTTGCCCTGAACCTCCTATATCCCCTTCCTTCGACTCTGTCTCCTGGCGCAATTATCATTGCGAGGAGATACAGGTCGTCGAATGACTCAGGCTCGAGCTTTATCGCGTTTGAGACCCTGTTGAATCGCATTATCCGCATTGTGTATCGCCTGACCCGGGCAATGGAGCACGCAGCGATTGCCGGCGTGCGATCCACATTCCTTCACCAGTGAAGGTTTAAAAGATGTCACGCTGATAACCTAACATGATTGAATTCGCCACCTTAGCCTCGATAGTCAGCATTGCCACCGGCGTGCCTTCCGCAATGGAGCACATAATAGGCGCGTACAGCTACCTAGGAATCTTCTTCCTCATGCTCCTCGAATCGGCCTCGCTCCCGATTCCAAGCGAGATAGTCCTGCCGGTGATAGGAGCACTCTCGTCCGCAAGCAAGCTTGACGTTTATCTCGGGATCATAGCAGCGATAGCCGGCAGCATGGTCGGCATTGCAGTCGATTACTACGCCGCTTACTACATAGGCAAGGACATTGTATACAGGCATCTTGGCGCATTCCACATAAAGAGGAAGACGCTAGACGGATTCGACGAGTGGTTTAAGGAGAACGGCAGGTTCGCCGTCTTCATCTCGAGGCTGCTTCCCGTAGTCAGGGGCCTGATAAGCTTCCCCGCGGGATTTGCCATGATGCCGAAGAGGCAATTCTTCTTCTACTCCTTCATGGGAACGGTCATCTGGGACGTCGTCCTTGTGCTCTTCGGGTATTATGCTCTGTCCACCTCGAACGTCTACCTGCTCATGGGCATGATTGCGGCCTTCGGCATAGCCCTTTACGTAATATACGCCGTGGCAATTCGGAGGATAAATGTAATGGCGAAGCGCAAGCATGCCTGAACCGCAATAGTCATCTATTCAACAACGCGGGCTCGGAAACGGTAGCACTCCTGGATGCGGGAAGGCCACGCGCACCCTTGCTCGGATCTGGCATCGCGGAGGCGGCGCATCGCTGCCCAGCCGGCTAACTGGAGGCATTACGAAGTGCATAGCAGAAAGCCCACCTCTTCTAAATACGCATCGCAAGAGTGTTCAAGGTATGGAGATATAGTGATTAGGGATCCAAAGAAATTCGTGTGCCATTCGTGTGGCCACGTTGGCCATGCAGACGCAGATGCATCATTCAATATCGCTTTGCATCAACCAATAAGCAGCAACATAGGTCAATTGAAAACGGACAGGGCTGTATTCAAGGGCAGCACTGATACGTCCAGAGGCGATAGTCTAAGAAGGATAGAAACGCCAAACCATCTGCAATTGCAGAGGAACCACGCAGAATTTATTCATGGTAGGATGTCAGACCCACTTAATGGTATTGTACTCACGCTCTACATCCAGGCTTCTTATGGGAATGCTTCCCAATATAACCTTCTTTATCTCCGCATTCCGGAGCCTTACCAGATGCCTCTTCATGTTCTTCCTGTAATTCAGCACGCCTTCCCTGTAGGCTGCATTGAAGCTGTCAAATACGCCTATGGCAAAGAAGTCGTAGCTTCCCACCAGCTGCGAAACAAATATGTACCTGTTTGATATAGGAAATCTGTCATCGGCGAAGAAGGACTGCCTCTGCCTGCTGGCGTCTGTTTCAAAGCCCTCCTTGATCGCATACTTGCCGAAGAAGCCGACTGATGACACTCCGCCCAGCTTGTCCATGACGAGCGTGAAACGCTTTATGTAGCCTTCATCCATGATGCCCCTTAGCCTGTAGGCCAGCGTGCTCTGCGGCAGGCCGAGGCTGCGGGCAAGCTTTCCTGCCGGAAGCCTGGAGTTCTTGTTGAGCTCCATAAGGAGCTGCATATGCTCCTCAGGAAGCTTGAGCTTCCCGAGAAGCTCGTTCCTTATTGGAAAGAACCCAAGCTGCCTGTGCGCTATGTCGGAAGGCTCCCACAAGTCGATATATTTGGATAGCTTTACCTGTGTCGTCTTGTCCCAGTGCACGTACTCGGCGCTTGACAGCGCGTTTGCGTAGATGACAAGGTCGTACTGGCCGCTGGCTAATGCGACCATCTGTGGCACGCAGGAGGAGCCGAGCACAGAGGCTATCTCCCCGATATCGGACTTCGGGGCAAGTTTGACCAAGACGATATGCGGGTTGTTCAGGCCTAATGCCGACTCGTTGAATTCTATGGTGTATCTTATTCCCAGTTCCTTCTCGGCCCTTGCCATCCTCTCCTTTATCTTCCTCCTATAACTGCCCGTTGCAGCGGATACGTCTGTCACTGACAGCCTTGAGTCCTGGGAGAGGCTACGCACCACCTTCCTTGTAAGTATATCGTATCGCTCGTTGAATCTGCCCTTGGGGCCCATATCCTCGGCATCCATGATACCGTTATGGCAGCAACCTTTATAATTGTATCAGAATTGCAGAGTATTGCACATAAGTTGGAAAAATCTGGAAGATTTATAAGCATCAAAGGCCAGGCATAATTATGAGAGGAAAGGCCATTGTATATCTGCTGCTCACTGCCTCGCTATTCTCAGGTGCGCTGCTTCCGGTCCTTCTCGGCTTCGGAAGGAATATCGGCCTCTACGAGTTTATGTTCCTCATATCCGCATTCGGGCTTGCATCAAGCGTCCTCTTCGTCGCCGTAAGGGGAAAGACCGGAAGGCTTGTCTCAATAATGTCTAATCCTAAGATGTTCTCCATTGCCCTCCTGGCCGGACTCCTGAGCCTTCTTCCGCTTGAATTTGGGATAGCTTATGCAGAGCAGAGCATATCCGCGTCCCTGGCAACCGTGATATTCAGGACGTCGCCGCTGCTGATGCTGATACTGCTGCCTGTAATCCTCAGGGAGAGGCTCAGCAGGTATCAGATACTTGCCCTGGCTCTCGCGTTCGCAGGTCTGTACATAGGAATATCCGGGGGAAACATAATAAGCGTCAATCCAGCCGATGGGCCGATAATAGGCTTCATGGCCGCCATGGCGCTCGGCTATGCCCTTTCGACAGTATTGGTGAAGCGGTATATGTTTGACATAGAGGTACAGCTTGCAGCAGGCGGGATGGCCTTCTTTGCCTTCGCCTCGGTGATGTTCCTTGCGCATGGCGCCGTTCTTCAGCCGATAGGAATCGCGGGATTGGCGCTTGCATTGTACATAGGCGCAGTCTTCAACGTATACAGCTTCTATATAGCCTTCTATGCGCTTAGAAGGGTAAAGACCACGCTATATGCAAACGTATACTTCCTCTCGCCGTTTATCACGTTCGTGCTCTCTTACTTCCTGCTTGGCGAGGCCATAGAACCGTATTACATTGCGATAGCGGCCTTCGTGGCGGCAGGGATATTGATACAGCAATTTGACAGGATAGGCGGCACGTACATGCCAAAGTCGAGTATAGCAAAGAACACCAGGATGTTCATGTTTGACGTCACTGGCGCCTTCTCAGAGACCGGCGAGACCGCCATAAACAGGCAGATAAACAGCGGGGGGAGAGTCCTTGCGGTAAAGCTCCCGGTTTCCTGCAAAGACAGCATATCTAACCTCATGGAACAGGGCGTTTACACCAGCGACCACCCAGGCATAGGCAGGGAATCGGCGTTCCTCAAGGACACAATACGCATGGATGGGCAGGAATTCCTCCTCATGAAGGTCGGCAGCCTTGAGGAATGCGAGGCATTCTTCCACAATGTCGAGAAGAGAGTCGGAGCGCCAGTAACAAAATAGCAGGTATCTGTAGATTATCGGGAAGAATTCGGATGGTATATTAATGTGTGATGCGTAATATAAGTATATCGGGTAGGGGGTTGGGCATAAGAGCATATGGCTTCCGTTTTTCTTGTGCATGCGTCTGCGCCCCCAACGCAGATGCGAACCCTCTCCCCACCAGGCTTATACTACAGGAGCTTCAGCGGCGCGGTCCGCGGCCGAAGCGGTGAGACGCGTCAGCTGAATTCTTGCACCTTGCCAGGCACATTCAAAGGACTTTACGCAGGGAGGAATCCGCACACCAGGATGCGTCAGCTGGTGGATTATGCGGAATCTACTGACGCCGGAATTTACTGACGCAGATGCAGAGAAAGGCATATTAACGCAGAAGATATAATAGCATGTGCACAGGACGGAAGGTGCTGCAGGATAACCCGTACTGGACGCATGCGCCATGAATATCGGAGGGATGGGAAATAATGACGGTCTCGCTTTTGTGCATCGACTGCGGAAGAGCATACAAACCGGAAAGGAGATGGCAGTGCGAGTGCGGCGGCCTTCTTGAGGTTTCAGCTCCTGACATCAGGATCTCAAGGCGCGACCTTGACTCGCGACTTGCCGACAGGACCTTTCCATTCAGCAGCGGCGTCTGGCGCTACAGGGAGCTTATCCATCCCCTGATTGCAGACGACCAGATAATCTCCAGAGAGGAGGGCAACACCGCCATTTATTCGCACAGAAAGATCGCCGAATACGCAGGTGTCGATGACATACGCATGAAGCACGAGGGCCAGAACCCGACGGGGTCTTTCAAGGACAGGGGAATGACAGTTGGAGTGTCTGAAGCCGTGCGACTCGGCTGCACCGCGGTAGGATGCGCCTCCACTGGCAACACCTCCGCATCGCTCGCGTCGTATGCCGCAAGGGCAGGACTGAAGGCGCTCGTCTTCATACCGTCTGGAGAGATCGCCTACGGGAAGCTATCGCAGAGCCTTGCATACGGGGCGAGGACGATACAGATAAAAGGCAACTTCGACGACTCGATGGCGCTCATCATGCAGGCATGCGAGAAGAACGATGTCTACCTGCTCAACTCGATAAACCCATGGAGGATAGAGGGGCAGAAAGCGATTGCATTCGAGCTGCTGCAGCAGCTTGGATGGCAGAGCCCCGACTGGATCGCGCTTCCGGCGGGAAACCTTGGAAATACTTCCGCTATGGGAAAAGCCATTGCTGAGATGAAGAGCCTGAATCTCATTGAGAAGATACCAAGGATAGCGTCGGTGCAGGCGAGCGGGGCGAGCCCTTTCTACAGGATGTGGAAGAATGGCTCATCTGTGCTCTCAGCCGCAGAACATCCGGATACCATCGCGACTGCGATAAAGATAGGAAACCCGGTGAGCTGGAAGAGGGCGATGAATGTCATAAAGGGATGCAATGGGGTGGTAGAGGAGGTCACGGACCAGGAGATCATGGATGCAAAGGCAGTCATAGACGCGAGCGGGATCGGGTGCGAGCCGGCATCGGCAGCGTCGCTTGCAGGAGTAAGGAAGCTCAGGGCCAGCGGCGTGATAAAACGTGACGAGAGGGTGGTGTGCATACTCACGGGCAATATGCTGAAAGACCCAACTGCAACGGTAAACTACCACACGAATAAGCTCGAAGGCATAAGGCCTGCCTTTGCAAACCCGCCTGTCGCGGCAGGCGCGGACCTCGAGGGCATAATGAGGCTTCTGTAGCCTTTACCGCGGGAAGCAATCACACCAGGCCTTGTCACGACCCGGGTCCGAATCCCGGCCAAGGCGTATTCTTCTATCGACGCGACGCTACTTTGTGACTATTCCCGCCTTCTGCGTCCTCTGGAAGATCCTGGCAATCCTTGCCTTTGTACGCATCTCTGCTATGCTGCCAGCCCCTGCATAGCCTATAGAGGCACGAACGCCTGAGCTGATGAGCTCGATCACGTCGCTTACGCTCCCCTTGTATGGAATAAGCCCTTCTATCCCCTCTTCCATCTTCCTTCTCCCGCTGTCCGCATATCTGTCTACAACCGCTCGCCTTTCCCTCGCGCCCTTGGAACCCATGCCCCTATACGGCTTGAACTTCCTGCCGTTGACCTCTACAATCCCGCCAGGGCTCTCGTCAGTCCCGGCAACCCCGTAACCAAGCATCACGGAGTCGGCTCCGAAGGCAAAGGCTAGGGCCATGTCGCCCGGGCTCCTTATGCCGCCATCCGCGATTATAGGGATGTCGCTGCCGAGCTCCTCGCGTGCATCGGCTGCCTGGGCCGTTGCAAAGAGCGTCGGCGAGCCCGCCTTGGTGACATCGGTTGTTATGCATATGGAGCCACCGCCGATGCCGCACCTGAGGCCTGCGGCGCCTTCAAGCGCCCTCAGAGAGCCGAGAGTGCCTTCCTTGGTCCCAAGGCTGCCGATGACCACGTCGATATCCACGGCGCTTATGATCTTGCCTGTAGCTTCAAGTGTGCCCTTTGTATGGAAGTGCGCTACGTCCACCATGAGGGCATCAGCGTATTCTGCAAGCGCCTTCGCGCGCTCAAGGTCGAATGGGGAGATGCCCGCTGCCACAGCCAGCCTCTTATCGCTGCCCAGCGTGGCTGTTGCGCTCTTCGGCTCGGCCTCCTTAACGGCCCTTACCATCCTTACTTCGTCTTCGGCGGTGCAGTTCCTGTGCACCACCCCTATGCCGCCGCTCTCGGCCATGGCTATGGCCATGGCTGACTCTGTCACCATGTCCATCGGGGAGGAGACGAAAGGATTGCGTATCCTTATGCTCTTAGAGAATCGCGTCGCAAGGTCTATGTCCCTCGGCCGCGTTTCTGAGAAGCCGGGAAGCAGTATCAGGTCGTCGAAGTTGAACGCGACTGGAGCGCTATTGTACTTTTCTGAGAATCTGTCCATAATTATATTCGCTGCCAGTTTTTATAAACCTTATGCAGAGCCGCGCAACCGCGGCTCCCAGATACCTGAATGCCATTTCCTTTACAGCGCTCATTTTTATGTACGCTTATGCAAAGGCAAGCGCGGAGCATTTATATACCTTCAGTGCCGATTGCACAAGGGGTTGTGCACAAATAGCTGGTTGGATACTACAGGTAGTATGTGTCATGCAGCAGGGCGCAGGGAGGCGGTTGGCTTATGGCAAGGGCAAGAGTTGTTGATTCCGCAGTCGTGCATGAGCAGGGGGAGGCGCTGAAGGCGAGGCTGGATAATGCGTGCTGCAGGGCGGTGCGGAATAGGAACGGCGCTCCGGCCATGCCCGGAGAGGAGGGGCTGCGCGCCGACTCTGCGGACTTTGTAGAAATTCATGCCAAGAGCATAATAGGAGCGAGCAGGGCCGGCCTTACAGGTGCTGAAACTGACCGGGTGCTGGATGCGCTCTCCAGGATGGATCCGATTGTAGCAGCAGAATACCTCATGGCGCTCGGCGAGGTCTCCAACGCCAGAGCGCTTACAGATGCCGGATTCCTCAATTCCATAGCAAACGCGAGCATGTATACGGCCGCATCGCTCCTCTTCGAGATAAGGATTACAGGTGAGACCGCGGCGCTTACTGATAGCCGGCTCTTTACCAAAGAGGCGCTTGGCTTCCTTGACAGGATAGGGCATGAAGCTGCAAGCGAGTGGTTCGGCTCGATAGCAAGGACCGGAGCTGTGGATGCGCTTACAAGCGCGCAGGCAATGAGCGGCGAGATGGCAGATGCCATAAACGGGGACGGCAAGATCGCAGGAGAACTCTCGTTCGCGATTGGAGGCACTGGAAGGCTTGACGCCCTGTCGAATAGGAGCTTCCTCAGGTCACTGAAGCGCATGCATCCAGGCATAGCAAAGGAGTATCTATCGGCGATATGGTGCACAAGGAGAGTAGACAAGCTGACATCGCCTGACGTGATGAAGAGGATTGCGGAAGGCTCCGATGTATGGATAAATGAGGCGAGGCTGGCCGGAGCGCCTTCTGTGCTGATCGCAAACGTGGGGGGCGACGACCACGACAGGGGAGCAAAGCTTAACGTGAGGTCGTGGTACGACCGGGGTTATGACGTAATCTACCTCTCCGGAAGCATAAATGCCGATAAGATAGTCAGCAGTGCAATAAGCAACGGGGTCAGTGCGATAGGCATTGGAATCCCGGGCGACTCGTACAGCAGGATAGTTATTGAGGCGTCTAGAAGGATGGGTATCAGGGGCTTTGACGGAGTTGCAGTCTTTGCAGGCGGGGCAATAACGCAGACAGCTGCCAGGCAGTTCCAGCAGGCAGGGATAAAGGTCTTCGACCACGGAACCGACATGATGGGCCTGATCAACGCGCTTGGACTGGCAGGGAGCGTATCGAAGGCCGGGGCTGTGGCACATAATAACAAGGGGGCTTGCACGGTACCTGGATGGAGCCTGGGCATTTATGGCATTTCATCGGTGACAGGTACCGGATTAGAATCAGCAGTGACTGCTGCAACGTCATCAGGCATCGGAGACATGGACGTGTATATAAAACAGCAGGCATTCTCATTTGTCGGATCCGTATCGCCTTATGCCTTCAGCCTGGTCTGCGATGGGGCCGTCGGCGCTTATGGATCGATGCTCTTTTGGGAGCAGGGAACAGCGCCATGGCGGGTAGGCACCCGTGGCGCTGCCCTTCTCGCATCGGCGCCAGACCGGTACGCCCGTCACATTCCGATGCCAAATGGAAGGACCAGCGCAGTTCAGCTTGCCGCTCTGCAGTATGCACCTCAAGCAGCAGTAGATCAGTTAGATCAGTTTAATCAATATGCAGCAGGCATGGGCTTGACTCCAGCTGCACTTACATCCATTCTGCAACTGCAGCAGCAATCAACTGCGCCCTCTCTAAGCCAGCAGCTAGCAAAAGTTTATGGTTATGGGATTCAGGCTCCTCTTTCTAATTTCACGTCTTCGCAGCATTTGCAGGCTGGCGTTCATGGAGGTGCTGGTCTTCTTTATGCAGCCAGCCCATTCTCTGCCCAGGCCATCGCACCAGGTAATATGCCGTTAGCACTATCCCTGCCAGGAACAGCAGGGCATAATACACTATCATTTGGTGAACAGTCATTTTCACAATCAGCGAGAGCGCCGATAGTGCCAATAGCAAATAGAGAACTAGCACAAAATACAAATGCCTCTCCAAAACCCCCCTCGGAAAGAACCCCATTTAATCCCTTATCTTTAGCATTTTGGGAAACCTATGGCAGTGAAGTGCCAGGTTATCTCGCCTCCGCCGCAGGCGGCCTCGTTAACTGGCTTATAACCCCTCCAGGCTTCACGCAAGGAGGTGCACCTTTGGCAGGAGGGCAATTCCCATATAATTATCCTTATAATCAAATAGATATAAATATAAATG
>JAJZYR010000004.1 GCA_021797995.1 Microcaldota archaeon | reverse complement strand
CTATTACCCCTATGACCTCGTCTCCACGAGGAAGCATGAGCCTGTGCAGCGGGCCGGTCTCGTTTTGGTTGAATCCCATAAGCATCACTGGTAGTTCTTGACTGTGTATATGGCCCCGCAGGCCTCACAGACTATCACAATGTATCCGCGCTGCGTATCCGCAACCTTGGTGTCCGACTTGTGGCACTCCTTGCATATTATGTACGTCTCGAAGTACCTGCGCACCTTATCGTTGAGCGCGCCGGGTTGCACGCGCGCGCTTATGCTGAGCATGTTCCCGTCAGTGCTGATTGGCGAGGCGAGCTCCTTTGTAAGGTACTTTATTATATCCGCCTTGTCCCTCCTTGCCGCATCCGATATCTGTGCTATGTTCTTCACGATGGTCTTGCTCCCCTGTATCAGCGACTCGGCCTCGGGTATTTTGAAGTCCGACTTGTCCTCCGAGAGCTTCGGAAGCATCGTAAAGGCCCGGTCCAGCAGTTCATCATAGCCCAGCATAAACACCTATTGATTATACGCACTATGCTCTCTTGTCATTTATAATCCTTTTGCCTGGCCCGCATGGCCGTGATGTGAAATGCGATCCGTACGCATCCGTGGTGCTTTAGGCTGCACTGCACTTATTTCTTCTCCTGCCGGCTTTATAGAAAGGGATATTGCGCCCTCATCTGCTCCCGCGCGTACTCTATTAATCTGGCTTCTTCTGTAAGACCTGACTTTTCGTAAGCCGATCCCATTTTGCCGAAGAGGTCATATATATGGTCTGCGACTTCCTCTTCTAGTCTTACTATCCCATCCATCCTGTCTATGGCAAGGGCATATGCGCTTACTGCAGCAGGATAATAGCCTAGCATAAAACCCATATCCCCAATGCGCTCCATTACCAGGGATAAGTGCAGGCGTTGGTCCACGCTAAATCCGCTTTGCGACTCCGCAGACCGAAGTAAAAGCGCATCGTATGTAGTATATAGCTTGAGAGCCGTTCTATAGCTCTGCACAGCCTCATCTCCCATTCCAAGCTCCGCCTGTATCCTGCCACTGAGTTCGTGCATACGGCCGCTCTCCCAGAGAGGCATATATGTCTTTGCGGGCTGCTGTCTCATTATCTTATAGCTGACTTCTCCAGATTTCGTTAATCCCTTTGTATAAACCATATCCATGATCATATTATAGAGGGTTATATTCTGGCGCGCATGCTGGAGGGCTACCATGCGTTTATGCTCTGTGCCCTCGGCCTCGTGGGCAGGACTGCTGAGAAGGTAGTCTATGTATTCCTCAGTGGCGTGTGCCTTCCTTGCATATAATACGGCTATGTCTTCTCTAGGAGAGCGGATTATTGCCTCATCATACTGTTCCATGATGAACCAATGCTGCGCGGCTCTGCGGGCATATAACTCCGTATCCGTGGCTCCGGGGATTAAGACCTCATCTGCGAACCCTACGCGATAAGCGAGAGCTGACATGAGCTCTGCAGCTTCAATTAGCGCCTTTGTGTCTGCGCCAAAGCTCACTGCGTCCCTAATCGCTTTTTCTGCATCAGCACTGCATAACGCATATGTCTCCGCAGTCGTGCTAGGCATTCCGTGGAGAAGCCCGTCTGCTTCGACTGCGGAGAGTTTTAGCAGGAGCCTTGCCTTACTGATGAGCACAGGCTGACTGCCTGGAAACAGACCCAATGTCTGTGCTGTGCATTCGAGCGCTTCGGCAAAGCACTTCTTCGAATTCGCTATCAGGCTGTGCGGATTGTCATGTTCGCCTGGAGAGCTGGACCTTATAGTGTAGAACATCCCAAATTCTTCCAGAAGCCTCATTTTAGTCATATACGCAGAAGAAAGGGAGAGCCTGCCCTGTTGATCCGGTCCTCGGGGCGCATGAATGCTGGCGTTTCCCTCTCCCGGAATGAGCCTGCCGATTTCCTTGTCGATCTCGCCGAGCAGATAGCGCATCCTGCCTACCGGAATTACTATGCCATAGTCGTCCCGGCCTCCAAACGGTATCTCTGCGATCCTGTCGTATACCTCACCCATCACGGATATGGCCTTATCTGCCATCCTTGCAATCTTCCCCACCCTGTCTTCCTGCCTGTATCTCTGGGCCATATGGATCGGTTATCTGGCTCTCCGGAACTATTTATATATTGCCTACACGATTGAGATGACATCTGAGCTTACATAGCATCCACAGTGCCGATTCCAAGAAGGAGGAGCATAAGCCTTGTGACCTGCATGGTTGCAAAGACCAGCACTAACCTCACGCTCCTCGCCTCGCCGCCATTTATCACAGGCATCTTCTCATAGAACCTCGAGAATAGAGAACAGAGCTCGAGCAGGTAGTCAGCTATGATGTTCGGGCGGTATTCGGCACACGCCTTCTCCACCGCCTCGGGGGCCTCGCCCAGCAGCTTTGCAAGTTCGAAGTCAACCCCGTCAGTAACGTAATTGTAGTCGGTAGGGCTTAGATCCGTAGCGGCAAATCCAGCGCGCTCCAGTATCCTCCTTGCCCTTGCATAGGTATACATGCAGTATGGGGCGCTGCTGACTTCGAAGTCGAGGGCACGGTCCCACGAGAATGTCACCTCCTTCTCCGGTGCTATCCTGAGGAACTCGAACTTTATCGCACCGACAGCTACAGCTTTTGCGATCTCACCGGCCCTGCCTCTGTCGGCTATCTTCTCGCTATTGCCGACTATTTCGCCGGCCTTTGCCATTACCTCGCCGAGAAGGGTGTCAGCAGTATAGCTTCTGCCCTCTCCGAGCCAGCCGCCCTTCCTTCCGCTCAGCGATCCCCCCTTGATGCCAACCTTCCCATACGAGATATGGATTATGCTTGAAGCCTGCTTCTCATAGCCCATCAGCGCCATTACCGACCTCAGCACCAGTTGCGGATATCGCTGTGCCGATCCTATTACGTTTACCGCGATATCGGCACCTCCGAATATGGCGTCCACGCCTTCCTCTGCAGTCGTGTAGAGGGGCTTTCCGTCTCCCTGCTTTTCCTCCCTCAGACGGTAGTGGAAGTCTGCCTTGATTATGCCGAACTTCCACATGTGTAAAGCAATGTCCTTTGCTATGTACGTAGCGGTCCCATTGCTTCTCAGGATTACCTTTGTTTCCTCGCTTGGACTGCCAAGATCCTCTGCAACACCCTTCATCTTCGAGAGATTTACCACAAGGCACTTTGCATACTTGCCCTCTGTCTGCCTCTCAAACACCCCCTTCTCCTCGCCCATCTTTATCGTCTTCTCAAGAAGCTGTGCACGGACTATGTCGCTCTCCCATATCATGACATCGTGGCAGAGCCCGTAGTTGTATGCAGTCTCGTATTGCGCCCTGACGCACTTGTCAGACACCCGCCTTGACTCCCTGCTCTCCTCCGTTGACAGATCTTCCATCCTCTTTAATATAGAATTTATCTGGTCCTTTACCCCTGGCTCTTCGAGCCTCTTGTTCACCGCAACGTATTGCTCCCCAAGCCACTGGTCGAACTTCCCGTCAGGCTTCGACCCGATGTTTGCCTGGCCCCAGAGAATCTCGGCTATCTGAAGGCCCAGGTCCTCTATGTAATCTTCGCGCTCCACGTTGTACGATGAAGCTGCCATGATGTTCGCTATGGCATCGCCGAGAAGCGCGTTCCTGAGATGCCCTATATGCCACGGCTTGCTCGGATTGACGGACGGATATTCTATAAGCGCCTTCCTTCCCCTGCCTGCAGAGTTGCTTACGTAAAGGTCTCCGCGCTCGAGTATGGCAGAGATGACGGCCCTCGAGTAAGCTTTCCTGTCTACTGATGCATTAATGTATCCCCCAGACTCTTCGAACTTTGAGAGGATGTCTGTGCATTTCAGCATTGATGTTATTGATTTTGCAATTTCCTGCGGTGCTTTCTTGAGGAGCCTTGCAAGGCCGAATGAGACTGATGAGCTAAGGTCGCCATGCCCGGGCTTTGACTTTGTTATCGAGATGGCCAGCTGCTCGTCTGTTATGGCAATGCCCGGATATGCCAGCTTTATCGCGGCAGAAAGGGAAACTCCGAATTCCCTCTTCAGGTTTTGGCTTGGACCAGTCATCTTTCCACCATTCACAAATTCTTCCTGAGGTACTTGCCCAGCGCTGCAGCTACGGCCTTTGACCTTCCGGGCATGGCGTATACCCTTGCATCATATAAGGTCCTGCTCCCTATCATGTTCATTATGAGGCCGCCGCTCTCGGTGATCGACCTTGGCCTGCCCTTGTTGCTGATATAAATCTTTGTGTCCTCGTCTATAAGGCTCAGTGGCCTCATCTTTATTGCGAATATTTCCCTTGCATCCACTCCGGCAGCTTCGGCAATTCTCTCCGTTATTGCCGGATCTTCTGCAAGCGCCAGCATTGCTGCTGTTTCTTTTGGGATCCCGCCTGGCCTGGACGATTGCGGATTCAGGTAAATTGATTCAAGAGGTTCACGCGCAAGGAAGAGCTTTATGAGCGACCTGAGGAACCTGTCCCTCCCTGTTTCAAGGTACTTGTGCATGCAGGCAACGACAAGACCGTCGGTGTAGCCCGAGAGGCCGTATTCGTCCTCCGACTTCACGAGGTCCGTCGGATCCGGCAGGTAGTTCTCTGTCGTCAGCAGTTCGAATATCTTCCCCACCATGAGGTTGAATGAGACGACAGCCTTGTGGTGGTATACGGCACGGTACATATGGTATCTGCCTATGAGGAAGTTCTCGACTGCGACCTCGTCCTTCTCGAAGACTATGCCGCCTTTTACGTAGGAAATGGTGCGGAGGAGCCGCTGGAGGCCCACCCTGCCGTACGGAACCCCTGCGTTGTATGAATCCCTGAGCAGATAGTCGGCCTTGTCGGCATCGAGGGCCGAAGAGAGGAGTGGGCTCTTCCTCCTGCCAGTGAATACGTTTATGATTTCGGAGGGCTTGTATGAATCAAGCCTCTCGGCAAGGAATTTTCTTATCAGGTACCCTCCAAACTGCTCATGATCCATGCCGCCGAAGACCTTCGAGACCGCACCTTCGGTTGTATGGGAAAATGGGTAATGCCCGAGGTCGTGGAGCAGCGCCGCAATCCTGAACTTCTCCCTTTCGTCAGGGGCTTCGGCGGCCTTGCCGCGCCCTCTTCCTGCGCCGTCGACGAAGCGGCCCGTGATGTGCATTGTCCCGATACTGTGCGAGAACCTTGTGTGGGTTGCACCGGGATAGACAAGGTCCGTGGCGCCGAGCTGCTTGATCTGCCTAAGCCTCTGGAAGATCGGGGTATCGATCAGCCTGAGTTCCTGCCCGCTAATCGATATGTTGCCGTATATGCTGTCTTTTATCCTCTTTTCTGTGATTGAGCGCGTTGCATTACCTTTTATTCTTGTCAAACTTCTTCATGACTGCAGGGATGCTTTCCACTACGTCGGTGGAGATTATATGGTTTCCCATCTTCCTTGCAAGCTCATCGCCGATTTTGGAGTGGAGGCAGACGCCTGCGACAGCGGCATCGAACATTGGCGCGCCTGCCGCAGCAAATCCGGCAATGATGCCCGACAGTACGTCTCCTGTTCCCATTGTTGCAAGGGCCGAGCTCCCCGCCCTGTTTATCTTTGCGACGCTGCCGTTTGTTATTATCGACCTGTGGCCCTTTAGGATAATATTTGCACCGAGCCTGCCTGCAAGCGCCGCAGCCGCGCTTATCCGCGCATTGTCGTCGCCATGTGAGGGGCTCTTCCCGAAGAGCTCGCGGAACTCCCTGCCCTGCGGGGTTACCGCCACATTCCCGTTCATCCCAGACTTAGTGTATCTGACGGCGTATATTGCATCGGCATCGATTACCACCTTCTTGGAAAGCATGAAGCAATGATCGAGTATCAAGGCAGCCTGCCTCAGCGTACTTGTCTCCCTCCCTATTCCCATCCCTATGGCGACGGCGTCCGCCTTTGAGACCGCCTCCCGTATCTCGGAATTGAAGATTATATGGTCACTGCCGAGGGCATTGACTATAATTGCGGGGGATTGCCTCCTGACTATGTCGCGGATCGCGATGGGGACGTATGCAACAGCATATCCCGCGCCTGTCCTCAGGGCAGCAAGCATGTTCTGCGCAGCCGAGCAGGCAAGCGACGGCGCACCGTGATATCTTGAACTTCCGGCAATCACCAGCACCGTTCCGTTCCCCCTCTTGTCCGTAAATATGTCCCTTGGCTGCACCGCCTTCCTTATGTCTGCCAGGGTTGTGGCCGATGTCCTTATCCCTATTGCAGGGCCAGCAGTCCTGCTTGCAAACCCTTTTATATTTTGCATGATACCACTATTCCTTACGGCATTATAATACTGCTTGGTCGTCCGATGGCAAAAGTCTATAAATCAAACAACAAGTTGGTCGTATACCTTCCTTTTGACGTGATAAAGACGCTGGGGATTGGCGAGGGCGATGAAATTGACTTCTTCAGGTACAATGACAAAGCATTCCTATTTGCAAAGAAGTCCGACATAATGAACATGATAATCGGCGGGAGCATGGCGCCACAGGGAGGAACCAGTGCATCGCAGGCGCAGACCCCGATGCAGCAAGGGCCGGGACCTGGGCTGAGCGATAATGAGATCGCTGTCCTGAAGAAGCTGGATACGCTGAGGTACAAGGAAAGGACCACGGCAAAAGTCGAGAGGATGCTCGGCCCGCAGGAGGTAAAGGTGCTCGGGCAGCTGATAAAAAGAGGAGTGGTCTCTACATTCAGGAGCGAGAAGGAGAAGGCATTCCTCTACAGCATATCAAAGGGTGTCTATGACAGGTTCTTGATGAGAAAGAGGCAGGAGGCTGCACAGAGTACCGCACCTCAAGCGGGTCAGGCAGCCCCGAGAGAAGGATATGAGCACCTGCTGCACATAAGGGGGAATATAAATGACGAGAGAATAAAGCTGCTGGAAAGGCAGGGCTTCGTAGTCCTCCAGACAGAGGCCGAGGCCGCCAGCGTCTCTGCCGCGCTTGAGGACAGCATAAAGCACGGCCTGGTCTTCGGCACGCGCGCATTCAACAGGAAGTTTTACATAGTGCTCAGGTCGTTCCTCGAGAGGTACTCAGTGCTTATAGCGAAGGAGCTTGAATCTGGCGACAGGAAGGTAGGGGAACTGGCTGAGAAGGCGAGGATTGACGAGGATGGGGTGCGGGCCGTCCTTTACTACATGTCCGAGCATGGGGACGTCTGCGAGAAGAAGCGGGATCTGTTCAGGCTTGCCTGAGGATTCACAGGATGAAGTGGTCGAGGACCATTATTATTATGGTAAAGGCAGCCACTGCTATCAGTATGGACTTTGCTCCGAACTTCGGGCCGCGCTCTGGGGCATCATAGAAGCTCAGGATCCCTGCCTGGGACTGCGGCTGGTTCAATGTGGCCATTGCATCTGCACCGTATCTTCATTAGTAGGAAATGTATTTAAATACCGATACTTATCTGGTGTCATATGGCAGTTAGAGCATTGGAGTCTGCCAGTAGGGGCAGGCAGGGGATACTGGCAAGTGAATTGGGGGCGAGGACGGATACTGCGAACGCAAGGCGCAATGAGGATCGCATGCTTCGCAGCCTGCTAAGGCACGGAGTCTCTGCCAGGAGCACCGAGCTTGATGATGCGTCTGGAGGGAGGGAAAGGACCATCAGGATAAGGTACTTCGAGGCCGGTGAAGGGAATGGCCAAACACTCCTGCTGCTTCACGGAAGCGGGACCTCTGATGCAATAGCCTCGTGGGGTCCGAACATACCCGGGCTATTGGAGAAATTTCATATCATAGCCCCGGACTTGCCAGGGTACGGAGGCAGGAGCGGAAGCGAGAAGAACCACGGCAGGAGCACGCTTGGATACTATATAAACGGTTTTCTCCCGCAGTTTCTGGAAAGGACTGGAGTCGGTGGCCGGCTGGACATCGCAGGCTACTCTCTCGGAGGCGGCATAGCACTCGGATTTGCGCTGTCAAACCCTTCCGCAGTGGCCAACCTGGTTCTTGTAGACGCATATGGACTTCTGCCTTCGGACAGGGAAGACGCACGGAGATTTACGCTGGTCCAGAGACTTCCCTTCATGGTGCCGCAACTCAGTCCGACGGTCGGGAAGGTCCTCTCGACGAGCAGGACGCTGGTAAGGTGGGGCATCGCACATGCAGAGAGGGCAGAGGAGGATATATCAGAGAGTATGGTGCTCAGGATGCAGCAGAACCTGCGGTACGGATTTCCTCGCGCCTTCTACGAAGCCATGCATGACGAGATAAGGAAAGATGGCTTCGCAACGAATTACATGAATAGGCTCCATGAGCTTGACGCAGCAGGGGTTGGTGCCTTCTTCATCCATGGTCAGCGTGACATGCTCCTGCCGCCCTCTGCATCTGAGGAGGCAAGCAGGAGGATAGCGGGAGCGTGGCTATGGATGCCTGATGGATGCGGCCACGGACCACATCTCGATAAGCCTAAGGAATTCAACGACCTGGTGCTTGCCTTCCTCAGCAGGAGGGACGACGCGATACTGAATAGCAGTAAAATGCCATTCGGAAGCCTGATAAGGCCGGCTTAGCAACGCGAGCGGGAAATCACACGCCGCTTGCTGATGGAAGGATGTCATGCATCTCCACGGTGCAGACTGTCAAGAGTCTGCGCAAGCTGGAGGAAGACACTTGGTTTTATTATATGGCCGAGATGCGTGGCCCCTGTCTCCACTGTTTCCTTGGCATCCGGTCTTGTGGTTGAGGATGAGCCTACCACGCCGCCAGTGCCATGATATGCTGTAACAGGCACTGAGAGCCCGCGTTCCAGTGCCTTCAGAGCCTCCAACTCCTCATGGCTTCCGAGGATTAGGCCGTGCAGGATTGAACCTGCTGATGCGATCATCCTGGCAGTCCCTCTTTCCGCGCCGCTGCATCCCGTTAGCGCCTCCTGCATCTCGCGGAGTCCAAGAGCCAGGCTATTTGCAAGACGCACCGGAAGCGCAAGCGCAGCAATCTCAGGCGCAACCTTCAGCGGAAGGCTTATCGGCGAATCGAGGGTGATGATGTGCCTGAAGAGCCCGGGATTTCCGTGCGAGATAAGCACATGCTGCGTGCCGCCTAGGCTGTGGCCTATTGCAGCTACGGGTGCCCCATACTCGGCGACTATGCCACTTATGTCCATTTCTGCCTTCTTGAGCGAATTTGTTATCGAATATATGTTTATCCTAGGTCCGACAAGTACGGGTTTGTAGCCTATGACCCCAAGCCAGTGCGTCAGATGCTTCATGTCTACGTGTCTTTCCATAAATCCCTGCAGCACTGCAACAGGCTCGCCATGACCATGCGGAACCCCTGCACCTGTCTTCCATGCCGATGTGCCCTGAAATGCATTGAGCTCTGCAAGCTCGCCGATTATCCGCGCTTCCTCCTTGATAATCTTCGCAGGAGGCGAAAAGGCGAGCTGCGAGGCGACCCTTGCAAGAGCAGGGAGGTCCCTAGCCAGCATCCTGAGTGCACTGACATGGCCTCTTTCCTCTGTATCCCTCTCAGGTTCTAAAAGCGTAAGGACAGGCGCACTGTGCCGGCCCGACAATGAGGTAGAACCGCGATATGGAGCATCTATAATACCGGCATGGCTGCTGGCATCCCTGCTCCTTATTCTGGCTGCTGTAGAACCCATCCCCGCATCAACAACATTTACCTGAAGGTAGAGGCAAACCCATTTAAGCTTATTCTACGGCAGTGGGAACCCCGATTTGCCCATTCGCAATGAATGAGGCGTTTCGCCCGCATAGATAAATAGCCCCATGAAGGCAAAAAGTAATAAACCATGGCAGACGTATTGATAGTACTAAAGGGAACATAAGAACGGCAGGAAATGAGACGATGGAAGAACTGAAGCAGGTAATAGTGATCAGGAAGGATATCGGCATGGGGGTCGGCAAGACAGTTGCGCAGGGTGCGCACGCCTCGCTCATGAGCTATCTTGAAACAGCAAAGAAGCACGGAGACATAGCTGACGGGTGGATACGGGCCGGCGAGAAGAAGATAGTGCTGAAGGTTGAGGGCGAGGAGGCGCTGAAGAAGCTGCAGAAGGCATTCGAGTACAAGAAGATACCGTGCGCCTTGGTCACCGACGCCGGACTTACGCAACTTCCTGCAGGGACCTTTACGGCGCTGGGGATAGGGCCCTGGAAGGGCTCTGAGATAGATGCATTTACATCAGGACTGAAACTGCTCTAGCTCTTTCTGCAGCACTTCAGGCGAATGTCAGCCATTTGCTGTATTCGCTGTCCTTTCCGTGTGCGATCGCAGCGAACCTTTCTGAGAGCAAGGCAGTTATGGGTCCCGGCTTGCCGTCTCCAATCTTTCTTGAGTCCACCGAGGTTATCGGAGTCATTTCTGCAGCTGTTCCGGTGAAGAACGCCTCATCGCACGTATAGAGCTCCTCCCTGTGCACTGCCCTTTCCTCAACAACGATGTCGAGGCGGGATGCCAGCTTTATTATCGAATCGCGGGTTATGCCAGGAAGGATGTCTGATTCAAGGCCAGGGGTAAGCAGCCTGCCGTCTCTGACCAGAAAGATATTCTCCCCAGGGCCTTCTGCAACATGCCCCTGCGGAGAAAGCAACACTGCTTCGTCGTATCCTGCGTGCTTTGCCTCCTGCGAGGCGAGGATCGAGTTGAGATAGTTGGCGCTCGCCTTTGCCTGGGGCGGAAGAACGTGCGAATTTATCCTCTGCCACGACGCAACCTTACATGATATGCCCTTGTCCTTGGTCTGGAAGTAGTTCCCGAAAGGTATCGCGGCAACGGCAAAACTCACCTTCTTTCCGGTAATATTGAGCCCTATCTGCTGGTCATTATAAAATGCAAAAGGCCTGATGTAACACGAGGCCAGACCGTTCTTCTTTATCGTGGATAATATTACATCGGCAACCTGTTTCTTGGAGAATCCGAGTTCCATGCCAACGATCTTTGCGCTGTTGATGAATCTTGCCGCGTGCTCTGCAAGCCTGAAGACCGCAGGGCCCTTCTCCGTGCTGTATGCCCTGATGCCTTCAAAGATCCCACTTCCGTACTGCAACGAATGCGTGAGCACATGCACGTTTGCCTTGTCAAAGTCAATGAACCTGCCATCCATCCAGACGTATTGCTTGGCTGCCATGTCCAATCTTTGTCGCTAAGTGTTATATCCTTTTCTATGGGCGGCAGCCTGGCGGCCCTGCAACTCCCAGTAACTTGAGAGCGCTATCTGCGATCTCTCTGTTATCTGGTTCCATGTCTCCGGCGCGAGAAGTTCGCCTTTGGTAAGCCAGCCATATTCCGTGTGCTCATAGCTCAATGTGACGGTATTGGGGCACAGAACACTTGCAAAGAAAGCCAGCTGAATCGTGTGGATTTTGTGTGTTTGCGAGATAAATTCATGCGTACTGAGGTATGCCAGTATTTTATCCAACTCCAGCCCTGTCTCTTCCCTAACCTCCCTCCTAAGCGCCTCTGAGAGAGTCTCACTTCTCCTTTTGCTCTTACCGAAATGAGTCTGCACGCGCTTTATGTCAACCCCCCCTCCAGGGATTTCCAGGCTTTCTGGAGGATCACTCCTTCTAAGCATCAATAACCTGTGATCACGAGCGAGCGGATCATCGGCTATGACGGCACTGACGGAAAGGCGGCTCTCGGTGCCTGTCTGTATGCCTGCCCGGCGCAGTACCTCTTGGATATTGCTCTTCGTGCGCGGATTTGCGCGGGTCGGTCCCATGATACAACATGGCCGGCAGAGCTTTATATCCCTTGCCATGTTTAATATCATAAATAGATGGGCGAGATGGACGACATAAACTGGATAGGACATGCAAGCTTCCTTCTCAGGATTAATGGCAAGAAGGTCTACATAGACCCGTTCGACCTGAGGGAAGTGAAGGGGCATGCCGACCTGATCTTGATAACGCACCCGCACTTCGACCATCTTCATCCTGATTCGATAAGGAAGATAGCGGACAAGGATACGGAGATATTCGTGCCCAGAGACAGCACGGACAAGATACCGGTGGGCAAAGTCACTGGCGTGGAGCCAAATAAGAGGTACAGCGCACTGGGCATAAGATTCAGCACAATGCCTGCATACAACAACGTAAAGGAGAGGCTGGACAAGCATCCCAGGTCAAATGGGTGGGTAGGATATGTCATCGAGCTGGACGGTGGAAGGCTTCTCTACCATACCGGAGATACCGATTTCATAGATGAGATGAGGGGGCTCAGGGTGGACATTGCACTGCTTCCGATGAGCGGGACCTACACGATGGACGTAAACGACGCGATAGAAGCTGCGAAGAGCATGGTGCTGAAGCAGGCCATTCCCATGCATTACAAGGCGGTGCTTGGAAAGGAAAAGTCTGATGCCGCGGAGAGGCTCTTCAAGAGCAGCCTGAAGAGTGCAGTGTTACTGAAGGAGATCCAGGAGCCCAGGTACTCGTTCTGATCACTTCCTGTATGAGTAGTAGCATGTCATCTTTGCAAGGCCCGGGCCTACAGCCCTCGGTAGAACCCTGCCGCGCCAATTGATAAATAAACAACACAGTATCTGGGGCTTATACTGTTGTTATAGAAAGACCGTACGATTCCATCCTCTTAAAATGCTTTATATTTCTTGTCATCAGGGTTATCTTCTCGTTTATGCATATCGCCCCTATCACGACATCTCTGAAATCCACTTTAAGGCCTTTCTTGTCAAGGTCAGCCATGATCTTTCCAGCGAGTTTGACATCGCCTTCTGATAATTCAAGCACCACTATGTCATTCTTCAGGAACTCGATTAGTGCCAGATCGTCTTGCTTGCCAGACTTAAAGGCCCCGTAGTAGAGCTCCAGAAGCGTGATTATCGTGGTACATGAGCCAAGATACCTTATGCCCCTTAGCCTGGAGAGAGGTTCGTCTGCACGTATTATGTCAACCAGCACGTCCGTGTCTAAACAGACAATTGCCATCTAACGCGTACCTTCGGAAAGTTCCTCGATCTGCCATAATACTTCCTCACATTAAACGAGAATATCCTCTTGACTATGGCCTTGACCTCCCTTGTGTTTGCCTCTTTGGGCACCTCTATAACTACCCTCTTGGTCTCCATGCTCTTATATTACCAAACAGGTATAAAAAGCCTATGCCGGCCGGCAGTCATAGGAAGGTGGGCTTTGATCCCGCCACGTCCCGCTACTATTATCCTTTCGTCTTCGCATTCCGCTCACTTCCTGTATGAGTAGTAGCATGTCATCTTCGCAAGGCCCGGTCCCGCAGCCTTTGACATAATCCTGCCCACTTCCTTCTCCTCCTCCAATCCGAGATCCATCGTCCTTACAACGAAGCCGTACTTTCCCTCGGTGACAAAGACCCCCTTCACGTGCCTTATGCCCATGAACCTCTTCGCGGCCTCGTGCGCATTGGCCATGCTCTTTGGCCTTACAAAAAAGATGCTGCACGTCCTTCCATAGCTCCTTCTAACGTTTGCATTCTCTTTCTTCATCTCTCCACCCACCCGTATGTATCTCATACAACACAGTATCGTATGTGCCAGAGAAAGTCTCCAGGAGCACCGTAGCTCTCGCTGCACTTCCAGCAAGTATAATGCGCGCGGGTGGGAGCCCTCACGCGCAGATGATTGGATATGGTCCTGATGGCGGGTTCAATAATAGAGGGTTGGGGTATAAGTCGTGCCATCTACCTAAAATTCCTTATTTTCATAAAGTTTTTAGATAGGATACCCTCTATAGAAGAAATAAAAGAAACTGTGGGATCTGAATCTAGAGTTCAATTAGTTATGAAGCTTACTGGCTCAGAATATCATCTTTTGTTGTATGTGATTGCAAGAACAAATCAAGAACTTAGCTTTTTGTGCAGGGATCTTAGACGAAAGGGCAAGTTTTATCATCATCGCTCAGAATGGTACATAACTACATTTTTTGAGTATTATAATTTTGTACCTTTGCGCGATGAGCTAATAGAAACTTTGTCCGAGGCCACTGTTAAAGAAGAAAACTTATTTGAAGAAAAATTAAGCGGTAATGAGAAAGGCCTTCTGAAGAGAGAATTTGCAGTACTTCGAGAATTGAATACTAATGGTATAATGAATTTTACAGATATAGATAAGAAATATAGATTTGATGAAGGAAGGGCCCAGTATTCATATCATAAAATGCTGGAGAATGGATTGCTTCAGCGCGTAACTATTACTATGAGGAGCTTACCTGTAAAATATATCGGAATTATATTCTTAGTTATCGATGATACTAATAAATTCGATGAGTCGCGACCAGATTTTTTGGTCAATATTATAAAGGAGGATACTAATTTAGCCAATTATTATTCTCTTGTTGGAGACATAGGAACACCATATGGGGTTATTTTATTTCGCCCTGTTTTTGATAATAAAGATTTAGAAGCAGTAAGCAGGGAATTATCGAGAATTAAAGGGGCATCTATAAAAATAGCTATAGCAACAGACTTGATTTTAGGTGAATTATGTTTAAGAAAATTCGATAGTGGTTATTCGAGGCAGTATGAAACATTACTCAAGTTTGGTAAACTAACAGAAACCTCGAGAGTGGATTACTTAAGGTAACTAACGGCTTATGGAGCTGATCTTGTGCCTTCGTACATTCTTTCACCTAGATTAACATTTCATTATGCATTTCCGATCTTTAAGAGCCTTTTCTACACACTGTTTATCGGAATATTTGCCCTTTTGATTACCTCTCTTGACAGTTCGAGGAGCTCACTTGGAGCAAGCTTGAATACCCTCCCGCCATTATTCCTTACCGCATCTGCGATCTTCACCATTTCCCCTTTTTCGATGCCAAGGCTCCAGCTCGAGTCTATCAGCGCGTTCCTCACCGTCTTCTTCTTGTGCTGCATCATCGCAGCGATTATCTTAAGTTCCTCCCTTCCCGGCATCCCATGCAGCGGCTTCATGTAGATTATCGATGAGTCTACGAGAGGAACTGGCCTAAAGTTGTTCCTGCCCACCTCCATGATCTTAGTGACCCTGAAGCATAGAGCCGTAGTGACGCTGATGTTCGAATACTCCCTCGTGTCTGGCTCCGCGAGCATGTGGTCCACGAACTCCTTCTGAAGGCAGAGGACTGCCTGCATCCTCTTCTCAGCGAGCCAGCCTATGATCCTGCTCGAGAGGGAGTATGGTACATTCGATATCACTATATCGACCTTGCCGAGCTGAAGCTCCTCATCTGTAGCGTCGAAGAAGTCCCTGTGCAGCAGCTTGAGCTTCTTTGAGGCAATGCTCATCTTCAATGCCGCGTAGAGGCCGCGGTCCTTCTCCACGCCCACCACAAGCCTCGCATTCCTGAGGAGCGCCCTGGTCAGGATTCCCTGCCCTGGGCCTATCTCAAGCACATTCTTGCCAATGGCATGCGCAGCCTCTATCTCGGCGATGTGCGGGCTGACCAGAAAGACCTGGCCCATCATGTGCGTTTTTCTGTTCTTCATCAGACCGGCCCAGGATTGTTACCTTCCTATAATATATATCTCTGCGATGTTCTATAAATCTCTTCTCGTGTGGTAAGATGAGGATGCGTACTATTTACATAGGCGGCGACCACGGCGGATTCGAGCTTAAGAAGGCGCTAAAGGGGCACCTTGAGGATGAAGGGTATAAGGTCATCGATGTAGGCGCCTATGAGTACGATGCCGGAGACGACTATCCTGACTACGCAAGAAGGCTCTGCAGGAAGGTTGCCGCACACAACGCCATCGGCATACTCGCATGCAAGAGCGGCCAGGGGATGAGCATAGCAGCGAACAAGGTGCGCGGAATACGCGCAGTGACTGCAGGCAGCGTGCAGGGGGCAAGGCTAGCAAAACAGCATGTCAATGCAAATGTGCTATGCATAGGCAGCATGCTGACAAATGTGGAGAAGGCGCGGCATATCGCGTCCGTGTGGGCTGGAGAGGAATTCTCAGGCGAGGAGAGGCACGTACGCAGAATAAGAAAGATATCAAGGATTGAAGATGAAAGCTGATAAACGATGATCATACTAGGCGGCTCCGCATGCGGTGAGATAGGACCAAATCTGGCCAGGCTACTCAAAGCGAGGTACTTCAGCATAGAGAAGAGGGACTTCCCTGACGGCGAATTCGTTGTAAAGGTCCCTTTTGACGCGAAAGGCAAGGATATAGCCATTGTGCAGTCGACATACGCACCGCACGACAGGCGCCTCATGGAGCTGCTTTTCATCGCCGATGCGCTCAGCTCGATGGGCGCCAAGAGCATAAGCGCCGTTGTCCCGTATCTTGCATACATGCGGCAGGACAGACGGTTCCTCGATGGCCAGGTCGTAAGCTCACATGTCATAATGAAGCTGCTGAATGCCGCAGGGATAAGCAGGCTTGTCACGGTGCAGCCGCACAAGGAGGAACCGTTCAGGATGTTCAGGGGCAAGGTAATCCCGGTTTACCCGGTTGATACGCTGATAGACGCAATTGCAAAAGACCTCAGGGAGCCTTATGTGCTTGCCCCTGACAAGGGAGGCCTAGGGCTTGCGACGAGGGCGGCTGAGCTGCTCGGATGCGGATATGCGCACATAGAGAAGGAGCGCGACCCAGTCACCGGGGCCGTCAGTATAAGAAATGCGCCGGAGCAGAGGTTTGACGGGAAGCAGGTGCTCGTCGTTGATGATATGATAAGCACAGGAGGCACGATAGCCCTTGCCGCGGAGTTTGCATACTCGCGAGGGGCGGCCGAGGTGGACGTGGCTGCTGTGCATCTAGTGATGGCAGGCGATGCCTACGACAGGCTGAGGAAGGCAAGAATCACGAGGATCTATGGAACCAATACGATCCCGTTCGGCAATGCAAGCGTAGTTGATGTATCAGGACCGATCGCAGATGCCTTGAGATGACTGGAGTCAGCGCCTTTGGTCCGCTGGAGCGGTCTTCTCCCTTACCATGTCGAGAAGATATAGGTATCTTGACATCCCTGTCTCAAGCTTTGCCATTCTTGACAGTCTTCTGCTCTTCCTGTCCTTCAGCCGCATGATCCTGCCATGCCTAAAGAACCGCAGTATCCCCGAATTGCTCTCCGCAAGCTTCCTGGCCAAGCCGTCGAGAGCCATACTCTCCCTTGTCATCCTTTTCCTGTATGCAAAGTGCCTCCTCTCCAACTCCTTTACCAACAGCGTAGTGTAGCGGCTTGCTCCCCGAAGGTCCTTTGCCTTTCTTGGCAGGCCTATCATTATCAGGTTTGCTATGTCTCCTCCAAGCAGGTTTCTATACCCTGTGGCAATTGCCTCAAGATGCGCAAGGTATTGCCTTGCCTCCTCGGGTTTCATGTGCACCGTGTTTGAGACTATGACTGGCATTCCAAATATCTCATAATCGTATGCGCCGAACATCTTCCGCATGTTGGTTGCGTGCTCGTCTAGGCTGAAGAGTAGCTCTCTGACCGCCTCCCTTGTTTTTACATCATCGCGCCAGTTCTCCCTTATGACATTCTTCAGTACGTCGGTTTCAAACGTATCCGACGGCTGGCGCCGCTCGGAATCCGCAACTGCGACCCTGCCAGGTTTATTAACGGAGATACTCGGCAAGGCAGCACCTTATACTGAGATAAAAGACATGTCGGCCTTTCCATCCAGCCTGAAGAAGCCTTTTCTCTCGAATTTGACGATCTCACCCCCGACAAGGGAGGAAGCATATCCTTCCGCATATCCATGGGTCCTTGTGATGCTCCTGTCATTGAATCGCTCGCCCTCCATCAGGTTTCCTATATGCAGAAGCTCACATCTGACTGCCCCGCTCTCTGCTATCCATGGCACTACAACCATGTTTCCGGACCCACTACCCACGCACTCAGCCTCAACCCCATCTCCGACGCTTATGACCGCAACGCTGAAAGCGTCCTTGAACCGTACTGTATCGCCTTTCTTTAATCTTTTTGAATCAGAAGCATTTATAAAGAAGTGCCCATTGAGCATATATCGCCTATACCCGATATCTTGGTAGGGATTGAGCCTCAGCGACAGTTCAATGCCTTCCGCATTGGCTACATGCACAGGCACAGGATCGTCTATGAAAGACAGGTGCCTGGCTATGGGCTCTATAATCTTCTTGTTCAGGTTCAGAAGAGCGGCGAGGTCTGCAACGCTCTCCGACTTCCCCATTCCGAAGCTCAGGGCAAATTCCCTTATCGCATTGGCCGTTATTCCACGCCTGCGAAGCGCTGATATCGTCACAAGGCGCGGGTCGCTATATCCCTGCACCAGCTTGTCGGCGATCATCTGCCTTATCTTCCTCTTCGAGGTGATGTTGTTTGCTATCTCAAGCCTTGAGAAGCTCGTTATCCGCGGCTTTCTCAGTCCAAGGGCGCCGAGGACGGCAAAGTAGAGTTCGTCCCTCAGCTCGTACTCCTTGCTCCTTAATACGTCAGTTATGCCCCTTATCGAGTCGATGACAGGAGTACAGAAGTCGTAGGTAGGCCAGACATGGTATTTATCGCCCTGCCTATAGTGCCTGGCTCGCTTTGTCCTGAACAGTGTCGGGTCGCGCATCACAGTATTAAGTGCTGACATGTTGGAGTTCAGCCGCAGGACAGCTCCGCCGTCCCCATGCTCTTCGCCGAGCATTTCTGACCAGAGCTTGAGGTTCTGGCCGGGATCCTGCTCCTTGTGCTCGCACCCCTTTCCCTCGGCCCTGCCCTCCTTTATTTTCTCGCTGCTGCACGTGCAGACGTACGCCATGCCTTTTTTTATCATACTGCCCGCATGGCCATAGAGCAGGGGTATGCTGTCGCTCGCATAGTACTCCCCATCAAACGCCACTCCGAGCCATTCTAAGTCCCTCTTGAAGGCGTCTACAAACTCCTGCCTTTCGTTGTCCGGATTCGTGTCGTCGAAATATAGCATCAGCTTCCCGTCGTATGCCTGCCTCAGCGCGTCTTCTATGAACAACGGCTTTGAATGCCCTATGTGCATGTAGCCGCCAGGCTCGGGAGGGAACCTCGTAACGAACTTCCCGACCTCGGCGCCTTCGACGGAGAAATTATGCCTTGCCGACCTCTCAGCCTTCTCCTCCTGCTCGCTCTCGAACTCAGCGGCATGGCTCCCGTATTCCCTCTCGAGGTCAGGCCTTGGCAGCGCATTTACCTCTGCAACTATCCTCTCTATCTCGGTCCTGAGGCTCTTCATCTCGGCCTTCAGCCCCGGCTCCCTTGACAGCACCTTTGCAAGGATCGGATTTTCCCTGGCGCTTCCGTAGTCGAATGCATTTTTTACTGCAAGCTTTCTTATAAGACCCTTCGTCTGCCTGCTTATAGCCAATCCCACACTCATACCCTTGTTATGCTCAGGTTGCCGTATACTGTGGCGTTTTGAGTAAGAAACGCGGCGATCCTCACACCAGCCACCAGGCTCGCATTATGGGTCAGGTTTATCGGAGCGATGAACCTCCTTGTGCTGTTCTGCAGGACAACCTGCACCGTCTGCGTCTTGACTGTAAAGTTGATAACCTTAGGGAGGAGAAAGAGCGCCCCTGAAGAAAATGCGGCGCATGCCTCTCCTGACGCGTTGAGATGCGAGTATATGTAATTGTATATCTGGATTGTGTTTGAGTTCCCGGCGTCTAGCGAGATGTTGCTGCGCACGCTGTAGAACGTGCTCACCGAATTGTTCGCTTCGAGGTCTGAGATCGCATTCGATATCTCCGCAGACACTCCGATTGACTCTGCAGCGTCTGGGCACTTTACACTGATGTTTAATACTGGAGTGTACTCTGATACAATGGCATTCGAGTAGGCAAACGCATATACCGTAGCCGGCCTTGATGCAACGGTAGTTGTACCTGCAGGGGAACCGAAGTTGAACACCGTCGAATAGGATATTATGAAGATTACGGCGAAGAACAGGGCTGCTAAGGCCTTTATGGCATTGTTTTTGTTCATCTTACCATCCGCTATTGGGCTTGATTCAGATACTGCAACAGGAGTGCGTTTGCAAATTGTTTTTATATCTTGTGTTACACTATTATTATGCTTTCGGTTCTGACCTCGCCTCGGCAGTCCTGCTTATCGGGGTCTAGAGACAGGCATCATGGGTGTTCTTGTGAGTTTCAACGACGGAGATTTTATACAGATAGAGTACAGCGCGTGGAGGGCTTCCGACGGTTCAATGGTATACACTACTGATAAGGCTGCTGCTGAAAAGAACGGCCTGTACAGCAAAGACCATAAATACGGACCAAACCTTGTCATAGTAGGCAAGGACACGACGATCAAGGGCCTTGACAAGGCGCTCAGGCTGATGAGCCTTAATGAAAGCAGGAAGGTGGAGATAGGGCCTGACGAGGCCTTCGGAGAGAGGAACCAGGATCTTGTAAGGGTCATGAAGGTTTCCGACTTCAGGAGCAGGGACATTGATCCGCGCCCCGGGATGCAGGTGGACCTTGACGGAACGATAGCAGTCATAACTGCGGTGAACTCTGGGAGGGTCACTGTGGATGCGAACCACCCGCTTGCCGGGGAAAAGCTCACTTACGATCTAAAGGTGGTTGCAAAGCTTGATGATGAAAGGAGCAAGGTTGATGCGCTCGCGGGCATGAACGGGCTCAAGCCCGACAGCATAAAGGTGGAAGGTGGCACGGCGGAGGTCTTGTTCGGCGAGAAGATAGACAAGAATGCGGACTACTTCCTAAACAAGGCCTCGTTCACAGGATCGGTCCTAAGGTACCTCCCTGGGATAACAAAGGTAGTTGTAAAAGAGGAGTACGTAAAGAGGGAAGAGAAGAAGGAAGGCTGATGCCAAGTGGGCGGCGATTGTCCTTATACCGTCGCACGCCCGGAGCGCATAAAGAGCACCGTATGGCTTTCTTTGGCAGTGATGTTCGGATGTCTCCGGACGTTCCTGACCGTCCTCTTGTGGCATCCTCCAACAAATGATAACCATAGGCTTCCCTGCATTTGCAGGTCGTATTCCAAGGCAACGATAGGTGGTTAGCTTGGTGCATAGATAGTCCGATCAGGCGGCACGTCCTTTCCATTCCTTCAATCCTGCTTGCCTGCCTGCAACTGCGCTTCAGGCATGCTGGTCTGCATGCCTGCAATCGTGCTGCTGTCGCTCGTGCAGATGGCATGCGTCTATCCGTTTATGTTTATAGCGTAGGATCCGTCCATCTTTATGCCGAGCTTCTTGGCAATCTCGGATTTTTCAACGTTGAGCACGACGACCATGCCGCTCCACTTTGTCGTAAGCTGGTTTGAGCCGCATATAGGACATACTCCGCCCTGCATCACTATGAACCTGCAGTTCTTGCAAGCCTGGTCTGGCATGGCATCATCTCCTCTTGGGCCTGCGGTTGGCAGTCCTTCTCTCCCTTACCTTCCCCTCCTTGAGCCACTCCGGCTTCCCAAGGCCATCGGGCCTCATTGTAAGGGCTATCTTCGTGTCCTTTATGCTGTTCTTCAGGCTTATCGTAGATACCTTGGTATATACCATGTCGCCTTTCTTGAGCGTCTTTCCGGTGTTCCTGGAACTGAAGACGCCGGCCTTCCTGTCATAGCTTATGAAGTCGCTGGTTATCTGCGACAGGTGGACAAGGCCTTCTATCGGCCCCAGCCTCACGAAGCAGCCGAAGTCTACAAGCTCAGAGACCTCCCCTGCCATTATCTCATCCACCTCAAGGCTGAATGTAAGGACGTCAAACGTCACGTCGTTGTGCGTTGAGGGATCGCCAGGTGCAAGGTATCCGTCGCTTATGTCCCTCACGTCGTATAAGGCGAGTATGATTCCGAGCTCCTTGTCTATCGTCCTCTCGTACCTTGCCCGCAGTATCTCCTCTGCCGACTTCCTCAGGTCTGAGCCGAAGTACTTGGGTGCTATGCTTATTGTGTCCTTTATCGTGTGTATGTAGTACAACTCCTCACCGAAACAGGCGGATTTCATGACGAACTGTAGAAAGGAATCCGCATAGGATATGTTTAGAAAGATATTTATATGCTTATCTCAAACGCCCTGACCTTGCGATGCTGAACGCTCTTACTCCAACGGCCCTGAGCCTCCTCTTCAGCTCTGAGTCATTGGTGCATACGGCATAGCCGTTCCTCCCGGCCTCTTCCAGGATCCACGAGTCTACGGGGGAGCTGTCTGCGGAGATCCTTATGCCGTACCGTGCTATGAGGGCCGTTGCTGGGCCTGCATATCTGCCATATCTCCCCCCTTTCGATTTTATGTTCTCAAGCTCCCGCATGATGCCTTCGGATACCATTGCCGCGTATCCGTACTTCTGTTCACGCACTGCTTTGAACACGTCCTTCCCGTTCGACAGTCCGAAGATTATCGAGCTTGTATCAATTATTATATATCGCGCAGGCATGCAGACCATCCGCAGCCCTGACATGCGGGCTTTGGCGATGTTGCATATATATAGTTGTTCTTTATTAAAACCATTTGTGCTTGCTTTATGACTGCGGAGAATATAATAAGTGCCATAAATACTGGCGCATTCGGCATGGTCAAAGAGGTTTACAGCCCGGCGCTGAACCTGGTAATGCATTACTGGGCATCCAGTTTCTTCATAGTGCTGCCGGCAATCGCAATCTACCTGTTTTACAAGAAGGACAAGAACGTCTTTGTCTTTGCGATAGCCGTGGTTCTGCTGTATGTGATTGCGGATCTGATTAAGATGCTTGTAAAGGAGCCGCGGCCGTGCGACGTCACATCGCTCTCGTGGATAAACACATACGGATGCGAGGGCGGATACAGCTTCCCGTCAGATCATGCGATGACGCTGACAGGGCTTGCACTCTTCATAAACAACTACAAGTATCTGAGGGTCCTTTACCTGGCCTGGCTCATTATGGTGCTCTTCGGAAGGGTCTACCTTGGGCAGCACTACTTCACGGACGTTGTGGCAGGGGCCGTGCTGAGCATGGTAGGCGCAGGCATCCTTTATAAGTGCAGGAATTGGATAAACACGATTGGAGGCAGGATTCTGTACAGGATTCTGGGTTCCCGCACTCCGAAAGAACTCAGGGGGTAATAATGCAGGAGGCGCATAATATCGCGTGGGCGCGCATGCAGCACCGGTGCAACTATGGAACTCGACATGTATGCTGAAAACCTGATATACAACTATGAGCATCCGCTGAACAAGAGGAAGCTCGACAGAGCGAACGCGAGGATGCACGAGGAGAATATCTCCTGCGGGGATAGAATAGATATCTTCATTGAAATAAAGGAGGGAAAGGCGAAGGAAGTCACTTTTGAGGGAAGCGGGTGCGTCATCTCCATGGGCGCGGCAAGCATTCTCACAGAGTCGCTTAAGGGCATGAGCCTTGCTGAAATTGAGGGAATTGATAGGGCTGCACTCCTGCGGCTCATAAATATCGACCCAGGCCCGGTAAGGATGCACTGCGCAACGCTGTCGCTGAGGGCAGTGAAGAAAGCAGTATTCGCCTTTGAGAAGAAGCCGGTGGACACGGCAACCAAGGAGCTTTAAATACTTACTGTGAGCATACCATGGCATGAAACCTGTTGCGGTAGTTTCGGATGGCGCACCCGCGCCTGTCGGCCCCTATTCGCAGGCCATGCGCTCCGGAAGCCTTGTCTTCTGCTCTGGACAGATAGGAATTGACCCGAAGAGCGGGGAGCTGGTGAAGGGCGGTATAAGGGCTGAGGCGCGGCGGGTGATGGAGAACCTTAAGGCCGTGCTAAATGAGGCTGGCGCAGGCCTAGACCGCGTCGTGAAGGTAGAGGTCTTCCTTGCTGACATGAACGACTGGCCCACATTCAACGAGGTGTATTCAGGGTACTTCGGCGCGGACACGAAGCCGGCGCGGTATGCGGTAGGAGGGGCGAGGCTCCCAAAAGACGCCAGGGTCGAGGTCGCGTGCATTGCCTCGCTTGACTGAGGTCGTAGGTGTAACTATGGATGTGACTGCGGATATGATAGACGAGGCGGCTAAGAGGCTTGATGGCACAGTCTCCACCACGCCCCTCCAGCTCTCGCAGAGGCTTTCCGACGAGTACGGTGCAAGGGTTTACTTGAAGAGGGAGGACCTTCAGGTAGTAAGGTCGTACAAGGTGCGCGGCGCGTATAACCTGATGAGCTCTGTTCCTGTCATGCACAGACGCAGGGGCTTTGTCTGTGCAAGCGCCGGAAACCATGCGCAGGGGGTGGCGCTTAGCGCCTCGCTCCTGAAGGCGAAGGCGGTCATATTCATGCCTGTAATAACCCCCATGCAGAAGATAGCCAGGGTGCGCCACTTCGGCGGCGCATGGATAGAGATAAAACTCGTTGGCTCCAACTACGACGAAGCGTCGAAGGCAGCGCACGAATACTGCGCGAAGAACAATGCAATCTTCGTGCGGCCTTTCGATGATTACAAGGTGATAGCAGGCCAGGGCACAGTAGGGAAGGAGATATACGAGCAGAGCGACGGTACCATCGACTACATAGTCTGCCCCATAGGCGGCGGCGGACTTATATCAGGCGTTGCGGCTTACATCAAGTCAAAGCAGGGGCACACGCACATTATAGGCGCCGAGCCGGCTGGCGCGTCGAGCATGTACGAGTCAGTCAAGGCCGGAAGGCTGATCGCACTTGACAGGATAGATACGTTTGTTGACGGAGCGGCGGTGAAGGCCGTTGGCAAGGCCACATTCGGCATAGTGCGAAGGCTTGTTGACAGGATAATACTTATTCCGGAGGGGAAGGTATGTGCAACGATGATAGAACTTTATCAGAATGAAGGCATAGTTGCCGAGCCGGCTGGCGCACTCTCGATCGCCGCACTGGACAGCCTTGCCGGAAAGATCAGGGGCAAGACAGTCGTATGCGTGCTCAGCGGCGGAAACAACGACATACTGCGTTATCCGGAGGTCATGGAAAGGAGCCTTGCCTACAAGGGCCTCAAGCACTACTTCCTGATAGACTTTGCCCAGAAGCCAGGCCAGCTGAGGAAGTTCGTGGATAGCGCACTCGGCCCCACTGACGACATAGCACGCTTTGAATACTTAAAGAAGAATTCCAAGGAGACAGGACCGGCGCTTGTAGGAATAGAGCTTGCAAAGAGGGAGGACCTCGGACCCCTGCTCCAGAAGATGAAAAGGCTTGGGATAAGCTACAGGCGGATAACTGACGACGACCCGCTCTACAGCTATCTCATTTAGGCCTGCACCGGCCTTGGCGCGCCTTTTCCTCCGTGACCCCGCCGCAGCTTCTACGCAAGCATCGGCTATTTATAGCTGGTAAGGCGAATGGTATCTGCAGTCCCGTCGTCTAGTGGCCAAGGACAATGGGCTTTGGACCCATGAACACCAGTCCGAATCTGGTCGGGACTAATCCGACTTTCCCGGGCGCCTGTGATGATACGAGGTATTTCTGATTGTGATGACAAAGAGAGTCTCTGAGGCGCTAATGGGTTGTTCAACAGCGGAGGCAAACGCCAATGTAAAGTGCGCCTGCCGCTTCAGAAGGCAGGAGGAAGGGAACCAGCTGCCGCGGGGGCTGCAGTTCCGTACACTATATAAATAGCAGGGCAGGGAAGCTTTGTAGCTACAAAGCCTGGGGCAAGGAAAGATTTAAATACGTTATAGGGTATATAATATTGCAGCTTATTCCACGAAGAGTGTAATAACTGTAATCTACAGACGGGTAAAACTTTCTCTAGATTTTATATTTTCTGCTTCAAAAGGAAGAAAATAGAACAAATAATGGTATTTGGTGAATCAAATGGCAGAGAAACCGCACTTGAACCTGATCTTCATAGGGCACATCGACCACGGAAAGTCGACGACAGTTGGAAGGCTGCTGTACGAGACGAAGGCAGTAACGGAGCAGGACCTGAAGAAGCTCAAGGAGGAAGTCGTAAAGTACAATAGGCCTACCTTCGAGTTCGCCTTCGTAATGGACCAGCTCAAGGAGGAGAGGGAGAGGGGCATAACGATAGACATCATGCACCGCGACTTCCAGACGCCGAAATACTACTTCACAATCATAGACGCGCCAGGTCACAGGGACTTCGTAAAGAACATGATTACCGGGGCGAGCCAGGCAGATGCAGCAGTGCTGGTCGTCTCGTGCCCTGACGGCATACAGTCGCAGACCAGGGAACACGCATACCTTGCAAAGGTGCTTGGAATCTCACAGCTGATAGTAGGGCTAAACAAGATGGATGCAGCGGGATTTGACCAGGCCAAGTTCAATGACCAAAAGGCACAGGTCAGCGAACTGCTGAAGACCGTCGGATATGATTTATCAAAGATAACGTTCATACCGTACTCTGCGCTTGAAGGGTCGAATGTTGCGGCAAAGTCGGATAAGATGCCGTGGTACACCGGCCCGACGCTGCTTGGGGCACTCGACACGCTGACAGTGCCGAACAAGCCGCTGGACAAGCCCCTCAGGCTTCCGGTGCAGGATGTATACTCGATCGCAGGCTTCGGAACCGTTCCTGTAGGAAGGGTTGAGACTGGAGTAATGAAGCCCGGAGAGCAGATAATCATAATGCCGTCAGGAGTGAAGACAGAAGTGAGGAGTATAGAACAGCATCACCAGCAGCTCCAGAAGGCGGAGCCCGGAGACAACGTGGGTTTCAACATAAAGGGGGTTGACAAGAAGGACATAAGGCGCGGAGACGTGATAGGGCCTGTTACAAGCCCCCCGACAGTTGCCGCGGAGTTTACTGCACAGATAGTCGTAATAAACCACCCCACTGCGATAGCGCCTGGATACACGCCTGTCTTCCATATCCACACAATGCAGATAGCATGCACAATCGTTGAGATAGCCGAGAAGAAGGATCCTAAGACCGGACAGACGCTCCAGAAGAACCCCGAGTTCATAAAGAATGGAGATATAGCAGTCGTGAAGATAAAGCCTTCAAAGCCCATCTGCATAGAAAAGTTCCAGGAGTTCCCGCAGCTCGGAAGGTTTGCCATAAGGGACATGGGCCAGACTGTTGCGGCAGGAGTGGTACTTGACATTAAGAAGGCCCAGTGATTGATTGCCGACGACCAGGATAAAGCTCATCAGCAGGAACAAGGATGACGTGGTCAGGATTGCAAAGCAGATAATCGAGATTGCAGCGTCAGTGGGTGTCAAGTTCAAGGGGCCTATTCCACTTCCAACGAAGACCCTCAAGGTCTCTACAAGGAAGACGCCATGCGGGGACGGCTCGCACACGTACGAACACTGGGAGATGAGGATACATAAATGGCTTGTCGAGATAGACGGAAGCGAGCAGGCCCTCAGGCAGGTCATGCGGATCACAGTGCCTGACACGGTGCAGATCGAGATGACGCTCTCTTAGGCCTTATCCCTGCTTTCAGTTTTCTCCTTTTCTCATATTGCCTCTGCCTGGATACACTCGTGCATCTGCCGCATTTTGCTTCCATGCTACTTCCATAGAAGTAGTATCACACAATACGCAGACTGCAAGGGATTTCCCAGCCGCATCGTTAAGCCATAGCTCTCTATGGTGCACGCCCTGTAAACCCCGTCGTGCGCCCTCAGAATGGCGCCATTTACGCTCTTTTCAGCGCAGACGCGAGGGCATTTGCCAGTTCCCCAACCTCATCGCTTGAATGCGATGCCCCTCCTGCTATTCTGACAAATGGATTGCCGTAATAAGGGTAAATCCTTGTCTTGTCGAATCCGAAGCTCTGGCCTATCTCGCATAATTCGCGCACTGTCCCATCCTGCATGAGCAGGTCCGTAAGCTCAAATTGGTCTTTTCCGTTATTTATGTAGAATACAGGGCTTACCCCATCCGGGTTCAGGGAATCTGATAGCTGCTTGTTCTGATGCCCTGAAAGGTTGGGGTGTGTTACCGTCAGCCCTGAGACTTGCCCTGATACCTGCTCGAGTGCACGTGCGAGAGTAAGCGTATTGGCGAAGACAGCCCTGTTTCTCCTATCGAAATCCTCTTTTGAGTCAGGCAGTGATGATGTTATTGTTTCAACTGCCGAGGGGGTCGGGGTATAGCCTACGGTTATCCTTGCACTATATAGAGAGGTATACAGCTCATTGTTGTTAGTATAAAGGATGCCGAGCATCTCGGAATTCCTTGCGTAGGCCTTGGTTCCGCTCTCCACAACAGCAACAGTGACAGATCCATCTCCGAGCAGGGCTCCAGGAGCCAGTATCGTTGATGTCGGAAGCGTGTTGTCAAGTATCACCAATGGGCTCTTACCTGATGCTTTGATTGAGGCGAAGAGCGCAGGTATGTCCACCACTGGCATGCTTACGCCATTCGACACCGTCTCCAGTAATATTATGTCAGGGTCGTGCTTCCTTATGGCTGCGTCCAACTCGCGTGCGTTTCCGGAATCGGCCCGGACTACCTTGACTCCTCTCGGCCTGAGATGCTCATCGACATATCTTGGAGTCTCGGTATAGTGCTCTTTGCCCAATAGCAGCGTGGTCCCCTGTGTGGGATGTGCCGACTCGGCGGCAGCGACAATCGATGACATTCCTGCAGGGTACGCAAGCAGTGACTCCTTGCTTACTCCGGCAATTTCGCTAATGCGGCTTTCCAGTTCCGTCAGGGCACGGAATCCGTCGCGCGGATATAATTCGGGCATTGGACCCTTTGCCGCTGCGCTTCCGCTCAGCCCATCCAGCCCCCGCAGCTCCCTTCTCATGGCATAGCTTCTTTCGACCTCCCCCGCGGAGCCAAACTTTGGAACTGCAGTGCGCGTTACTGACCTGTTAGCTGCCATTACCATCATCAACCTGTTCCTGCTAGAACGTCTTGTACTTGCCCAGCGATATGTCAAGCGTAAGCTTGCCTATATTGTCAAGCCATCCGTCGGCTATGTAGTGCGCCTTGCTCCGTATGTTGTCGAAGTTTGCCCCGCCCTCCACTATCATGTTCATGTTAAGGTTCAGCGGCTGGTCTATCCTCTTTCCGATCTGCGACAGGATTGCTATGTCACACTCCTTTATCTGAGGATACTGCTTTACCACGTCGACGGCCAGCTGGGTTGCAAGTATGTTGTATATCTTGCCTATGTGGTTTATCGGATTCTTTCCAGCCGCAGCCTCCAGGCTCATATGCCTGAATGGCGTGATCAGCCCGTTTACGCGGTTTCCCCTTCCCACGGAGCCGTCGTCGCCGGCCTCGGCGCTCAGGCCGGACTTTGTGAGGTATGGAGCCTCGCCTTCGGCATCGTCGCCCGTGTTGAGCTCCACTGCAACCGACTTCTTCGTTATCCCTGATGCAAACTTAAGAATGTCGCCGACCACCCTGTGCTTCAGCTCGATATACTGCTCTTTGCTGCTGACCAGCTGCGCTATGAAGGCCACCGCTACGGTCAGCGTTATCCTGTCGCCATTCCTGCAGCCCATGACCTTTATGTCTTCTCCTGCTGCCGGGACCTGCGCCTTGTAATCCCTGCTGTTAAGGTACCTCTCTGTTTCCAGTACAAGCTTCTCTGTCTCGGAGAACGGGGCGAAGCCTATTCCGAACGAGGTGTCGTTTGCCAGAGGGACCTCGGATTTTCTTCCGAATATATGCGTAAGGTCTTCGCTGCCCTTCGCGATCTTGGACTTTATCACCACCTCGTTCTCTATGTCGAGGAATCTCGTGTTGTCCTTCAGGTACTTCCTCACCACGTCCTCAGCTATCCGGTTTACTTCGACAGTCTTTCCCTTTACCTTGCTTATCGCCCTTCCGGTGACTATCACCTCTATCTTCTTCGTTATCCTGCCGCTTCCGTATGTGGCCTTTGCCGCCCCGCCGATTATAAGCCCTTTGTCAACATTATGGTGGAGGATGGTCCCGAATGAATTGAGGTACTCCCTGCACAGCGCGTGGCTCGTCTCATCGACGATGCCGTCGATAAGGCTGTCAGGGTGGCCTATCCCTTTCCTCTCGACGTATTCCGTGCCCTGCTCGCTTATCGGCTTCAACTCCAACCTCTCTATTGATATGTTTCTCATTTTATCAACTGCAAGAAACAGCGGATCTCCGCATGTGTCTAATTACCTGTGTCATGGCAACCTATTTATAATTATTGTTACATATATTATTACTAGTAGTAATCGTGCTTTTGGATGGAGTCCCTGGAGGAAGTATCTAGGTTGGTAAGGGAAGGGAGGGCAAAGCTTGGCCTGAGCCAGAAGAAACTCTCGAAATACGTGCACATGAGCCAGAGCACGATCGCCAGGCTCGAGAGCGACATAGAAAGTCTGAATCCAAGCTACAGCACGGTACTGAAGGTCATATCAACGCTCGACAGTCTTTCGGCGATAGGCGCAAGGGAGGGCATCCTCAACAGGACTGCGGCAGAGATAATGCACAAGAGGATAGTATATGCAAAGCCAGGGGATACCGTGGCCCAGACGATAAGGGTTATACGCGAATACGACTTTCCGCAGCTCCCAGTGCTGAATGGGGATATGACAGTGATTGGCGCGGTCTCACAGAAGAGGCTGATGAGCATAGCAACAAAGAGGCCGGAAATGCTCGACAAGATCAGGGTCAGCCAGATAGTGGACGAGGAGATACCCATGGTGGGGAAGGACACGGACACCGGAAGGATAAAGCGGATATTAGAGAATTGGGAGGCCGTACTGATTGTAGAGAAGGGGAAGGCGATTGGGATTATAACCATATACGACATATTGAAGCTGCTCTAGCGCGCTCCCTGCTTTTTATACATTGCCATGGATATGCTATTGCGATGGCATGCTTCCCGAATGGCTGACCGTAAAACCCGTATCAACGTCAAGGTATGCAGGCATAAAGAGGGACGTACTGGAGAATGGTTTACATACGGTGTGCGCCGAGGCCCGCTGCCCCAACATCGCGGAGTGCTGGAGCGGCGGCACTGCGACGTTTATGGTCCTTGGGGACCTATGCACAAGAGGCTGCAGGTTCTGCGCGGTTGGCAAGAGCGCGAAGGGGAGCCGGATAGACCTGCTTGAGCCGGAGAGGCTGGGGAAGGTGGTAAGGCAGTGGGGCCTCAATTATGCAGTCATAACCTCCGTATGCAGGGACGACCTGCCTGACCAGGGTGCTGGTCACTTTGCAAGATGCGTAACCGAGATAAGGAAGGCGAGCCCCAACACGCTTGTAGAATTGCTCATACCCGACTTCCGCTGCGATGAAAACTGCCTGAAGGCAATTACAGAGTCATCGCCTGATGTAGTGGGGCACAATGTAGAGACGGTCAGGAGGCTTACACCCATGGTAAGGGACAGGCGCGCAGGCTATGACCAGTCGCTCAGGGTGCTTGCCATGCTTAAGGCCCTTGATGCACAGATATACACAAAATCTGCAATCATGCTGGGGCTAGGGGAAGAAGACTCAGAGGTAATCCAGACGATGGCCGATCTGAGGGGTGCCGGCGTCGACTTTCTTGCAGTGGGGCAGTACCTCAGGCCTGGTCCGAATCACGTAGAGGTCAAGGAGTATATAAGGCCGGAAAGATTCGAGTTCTTCAGGAGGAGGGCGCAGGAGATGGGATTTAGGTGCGTTGCGGCCGGACCTTTCGTAAGGAGCTCTTACAGGGCCGGCGAGTTCTTCATGAGATCGATAGAGCGGGACAGGCAGTGACTACCTGCTGAAGTTCCACTGGTCACTCCTGTAAACCGATCCGGCAAGCTCCTCTGATCTTGATGCCTCGTCGGCAGTAAGCTCCCCCATCTTATATTCCTTATTCCTGACAAACCCTGACAGGAGCGCGAGATACAGCCCATTCTGCGAGACGCTTGAGTAGTCAAGTACCCTAGTGACCCTCTCCTCAACGCTCTTTATCGCTTTGTCAGATATCTTCTCCCTGCTTACGTTGAGCACACCGAACATTGCCTTTATGTCAAGGTCGTACAGTATGGTTCCATGCTGCAGCACTATGCCGTCCTTCCTTGTCTGCGCGTTTCCGGAGATCTTCTTGCCGTTTACGGTAATGTCGTTTATCGGGGCGAATTCCGCACGTATCCCTATGGACGCGAGGCCGGATATGACCCAACCGCAGATCTCCCTATAGCTCTCGCGTATGCCCTTTGGGAGGAGCCGTTCTGGGGCTATAACGCTGTATGTTACCTCACCGTTACGGTCATGATATACCGCCCCTCCTCCGGTTATCCTCCTCACGCAATCGACTCCGAGCTCTTTGCACCTGCCTATGTTCACCTCTTCCCTCATGCTCTGGAATCTGCCGATCGAGACGGCGCTGGGGTTCCACGTGTAGAACCTTATCGTGGGATCGGCGCGCCCGTCCCTGACGCTCTCCATCACGGCCTCGTCGATGCCCATATTCATGTATGCGCCAATGGGCCTAAGCTTTATTACTCTCCATTCCATTCCTTATCGCCATCTTTACAGTGCTCGCCACTGCTTCCGGTGTTATGCCTATCATCTCGATTCCGTGTGATTCCGCAGCTGACCTTACCCTTGCGGCCATTTCCTGCTCCGGCTCGTCGGCCTTTACACCGGCCATGCTCCCTTCTATGCAGGACAGCGCCTCTTCCGGATGCAGGAAGAAGTCACCGGTTATCTCAACCCTGCTGATCAAGGTGTCGAACGATATCCTCACTGAGATAAGCTTGCCTCCAGGAACCTTCTGCTTTGCCGATCCTTCCATTATACCACCCAAATCTACCAAGGAACCTTCTTTATCCGCAGCCTGTGAGCGGCAAGGTTTGTAAGCGGATGCAAGATCCCGGTAAGGATAAACAGGAAGATTATTCCGTATGCTCCCGGCATGCTGCCGAATGGAAGCGCAAAGAGCAGCGCCAGGATCAGGAACGGGTACTGGTCCAGGAGGAAGAGTTTCGCCCCCTCCTCGTGCCCTATCCTCCTCTTTATGAAACTGCCAAGAAGATCTCCGGCATGGGTGCCTATCACAAGCGCGATTCCCACTATAAGCATGTACGGGATGAACAGGGACTCAATTCCTGCCATGAGGAGCCCGGCGAGCAGGCCTGCAACGAGCCCCCTGACGGTCTTGTGGACCCCGAAGATCGGCTTGCCCCAGAGCTTCTTATTGAAGTCGAGAGGCAGCCGCTTTCCCCTCCCGAATATCACCGGGGCGCCGTTGGCAACATATGCCGGCCAGATGTATATTATCGGATATATGATCATTTGGTATAAAATGCCGGGCATAAATACCATCTAACTTACTTAACCTTCCCTTCAGCGTACCTCTCGCTTCCCCCTCCGACAAACTCTTTTCCTTTAGTCGCCTCCCTGAGGTGCTTTATTGCGCTCTTTCCAGAGTCCTCCCCGGCTATGCATATTATCTCATTCTGCTTGTTCCACAGGGTGACGATCCTGCCCTTGTCCTCCTTCACAAGCCTGTCTGCCATCTCGCGCATCATGTCGCGCGTGAAGTCAACCTCCTTGTCTATGGTCTTGCCGCCCCCTAGCGAGCCGGCAGTCTCCTTTGCAACGGCCTTTGTATAATTCCTGAGCCTGTCATAGTTCGCCTGGCTTTCGCTCTTGACCTCGAGTATCTTTTCATGAACCTTGAAAATCTCTGCATTCAGGAGCTGGGAGTCCGCATGCAGCTCCGCATCCTCCTTGTCGAAGTATTCAAGAGCCGCAGGACCTGCAACGAACTCTATCCTAACAATCCCGTCATGCGACCTGTATGAGTTTATTATCTTTACGAGGCCCAGTATGCTCTCCTGGCCTATGGCGTGGAGGCCCCCGCAGGCCTGTGCATCAAGAACCTTTCCGGACTTATCCTTTATCGTGACTATCCGCATCGTCTTTGCCGGTATCCCGTGCCCCTGGTATATCTCAAATCCGTACCTGCCCTCAGCCTCGCCTCTTGGGATATAGTTCGCCTCGACCTTGATCCCATCGAATATCCAGTTATTCACGATTGACTCTATTCCGCTCAGCTCCTTGTGGCTCAGCCTGTCGAAGTGCGCGATGTCTATGTGCGCCTTATCGGGCTCCTTCCTCGTACCCTCCTGCCACGCATGCCTTCCAAGGAATTTCCTGGCAGCCGCACTTATCAGGTGTGTCGCCGTATGGTGCGCCGTTAGCCTCCTTCTCACATCCCTGTCGACGCGGGCGTCTACTATCGACCCTGCCTTAAAGCCCTGCAGCCCGCCGACTGCCTTGTCCATTGTGTGCACGATGACATTGCCGTATTTCTGGACATCCTTTACGTCAATTCCGTTTATGGTCCCGCGGTCCGCCGCTTGACCGCCGCCCTCAGGATAGAAGGGCGTCTGGTCAAGCACCACCGAATTTCCTTCTGCAAGCACGACTGTTGCCTTCGCGTCGGTCTTAAAGTCGTAATACAGCTGACCGGTCGGTTTTAGGGAAGCTGGAAGCGCAATGCCCGACCGCTTCGCCTTTTCCCTCTTCACGAGATCCCCCTGCACAATGCCGCCGTAGATGTTCTCTGGCAGCTTGATGGAAATCCCACGTGACGCTGCTGCGCTGGCGAGGAAATCCGGAGTTATGCCGTTGCTCTCGTAAAGCGTCTTCAGCTGCGCTGTGCTTATGTCGCCGCCTTTGCCGAGCAGCGTGCTGACTATCTGCTTTGCATTTTTGTTGCTCTTGTCGTATCGCTCCCTTTCGATCTTTATGACGGTCTCGAACTCCTTCGAATCAAGGCTCTCCGCAAGCTCGGGATACAGCCCGTGCATATCGTCCGCAATGGTCCTCGCAACATCAGCAAGATCTATGCTGAAACCGTACCTGTCCATGAAGTCGAATGACCGCCGGAGTATTATTCGGAGGTTGTATCCGCCTCCGATGTTTGACGGCAGGGCGCCGTCAGCTATTGCAAACATAAGGGTCCGCGTATGGTCAAGTATTGCGTATAAACCCTGTATGGGCCTTACCTTCTTCTCGTACTCCTCCGCGGATATGCCTGCCGTCTTTAGGAGTGCCGCCTCCTTCTCCCTGGCATTCTTCACCTCATCGACATCAAGCTCTCCTGAGACTCTTGCGAATTTTTTGAAGCTATCGGTCTCCAGTCCAAGGCCGGTCTTCCTCCTGATATCCTCCAGGACATCGTGGAATACCGCCTCGTATGCATTGTCATAACCCGTATAGAACCAGAGCAGCCTATCGAGCCCCCAGCCCACATCGACAACCTTGCCACCGAGTTCGCTTATCCCGCCATTGGCATACTCGAATTCGGTAAATACGCTGTTGACGAGCTCTGAACCGTTCGCAAAGCTCTCAAGGGATGGGCCGAACTCAGAGAAGTCTGGCATTGCCCAGACGTCCTCACTGTACACCAGGTCCTCTTTTTTTACCCCTAGCACCTGCGTGAGGAAGCCGTAATTAAGCTCTATGGTCCTGTCCTTCCAGTATCCCTCCTTCGGATAATTGAAGGAATGCTGGCCTGCCATCATGAATGACGTGAAGTGCCTGCCAGTAACGCCCACATTCTCGATATCGATGAATCTGAGGCACATTTGTGGGACGACGAGTGGATTAGCCGAATACTCAAAACCCATCTTTCCTGACTCTATCCTCTGGAAGTCCTGTATGCTTGCTATCGTGAAGTAGAGGTCCCTCCTCCATCGCGAGACAACAGGGTATTTCTTTATCTCGGTATGCCCGTTCTTCCTGAAGAAGTCGGCGAACTTCTTCCAGAATTCCACATATCCTTCCTTGACCGGCCTCTTTTTGAAGAAGCTGTACTCGGTGTGCGACGAATCCTCGCACGTGTCCCTGTCGCTTATGCTCCAGAAGCCCTTTCCGCATATGCGGCACCGGCGCCTTGCAAAGCCCTCCTGCCGGAACAGCTCCACGCTATAATAGCGGTCTGCATTCCTTGAGAACTCTCTTCTCAGCGCATCCTTACTGAGATCACCGCTTATCCCGAGCACTCAACCACCGGTCCACCAGACCATGCACTTTTTCCCGAAGAATTTGCATGAATTGCACTTCCATCTCTCCTGCCCGGCCACCGGAGCCGACTCGCGTTCGCCTCTCCAGTACTGCATGGCATAGGAGAGGTCTCCGGCAAGCATGTCCCTATCGTATCTTACCTTCAGTTCCGCCGCCACGGTACCGCTCCTCCTGTCCACGTATCTCAGCTCCAGGTCATCGCACAGCTCTGGCATTGCATGCATTTCTTCGAACATCTTCCTGTACATTGACTCCAAGCTCAGATACTCGCCCTTCAGGTTTATCTCCCCGAGCCCTTTTAAGAATTCCTCAGAGAGCTTTGCTTTACTTAGCCTGTAGACGTTTGCAAAGTTGTCATATGAGTAGCTCCTGCACCTGATGTCGTCGAGCATCTTCCTGTAGAGCATTATCTGGACTATATGGGGCTTCGTGTGCGCGCTGTCTATCGTCATGCCCTCCTTTACCGTCTTATCCTCGACGATCACGGTCTTTCCGTCTCTTATCTTCAGCTCGTCAATCTTGCCGCTTAGCCTGTATCCGTTTACAGACCCGTAGACCATGAGCTCCCTTCCTTCCTTTCCCTCCTTGAGCCTTTTTAGGGTCATGTAGTTTTCATACGCTATCTTGTACAGGAAATCAGGGTACGACCGCGTCTCAACCGACAGCGGCACGTATGCCTTTGCCTGCCAGGCTTCATGCATCCTGGCACCCTTCTCCATTGCCTTGGTAGGTGTTGGTTTGTACAGATTGTTGAGCTCCATCTGCCTCTCACACCAGAACTGGGTCGCTATGTCGGTTGCAGTGATCCCGTTCTTATGGAGCTTTTCAAGCACGGTTTGTTCACTGTCCATGGCAACTCACGAGAGAGTGTTACAGGAAAAACAGATCAGACCGCCTACCGATCGTCATCGCAATTGCTCAGCGATCACCTGTCTCATCACATAGCTTTTTATGTATTTGACAATATTAATAACCTTATGCCTCTCGGAGACTACAGACTGTTTATTTTTGACTGGGATGGCACTCTCAGCACTTCAACGCTGCTTGTCAGGATCAGTAGGCTCTTCAAAAGGAGGTATAATGTAAAGTATATAAGACGGCATGCAGGCGACTACAGGAAGGCAGGGGCCAGGAAGGTGCACGTCAGGGAGGAGGTAAACAGGGCGTATGCGCGTCTCTATGACCTCTACTTCCATTTTGCCAGGCCGAGACTTCAGCCCGGGGCCATTGAAGTCCTCACCGAACTGAAGAGGAGGAAGAAGACCATTGCAATATTCAGCGACTCGAACAACTACAGGCTCATGAAGGAGATAAAGGAGCTCGGGGTTGCGGAGTATGTTGATTTCGTGCTCGGTGCAGATACAATAAAGAGGTTCAAGCCCAATCCGCAGGGGTTGCTGGTGCTTGTGCAGCGTTATGGGATAAAGAAGGGCAGGACGATATATATCGGGGACATGGCGTCCGACATACTCACGGCGCGCTTTGCAGGCATAAAGATTGCCTGCGTTGGAAACGGGGTTGACCCATACTCCCTTCTCAAAGAGGTGGGCCCAGATTACCTATACAGGAATCTGGTGCAGCTCAGGCATGCCTTGTCGGATTAATGGTGCAGTGCACCGCATTGCCCCATGGTCCTGTCCAGCCAAAAGCCCTCGAAAGATAGCTTTATATAGGAATTACCCGCATATACTTTCAGGTAGTAAAGCGTAAAACGCTAGTTCTACAGAGGAAATGAAATGCGAGATTTCGGAAGAGACCGCGGAGACCGCGGCGATAGAGGAGATAGAGGAGAGAGAAGGGGAATGAAGCCAAATTACTTCCTTCCAAAGCCTGTAAAGGTAGGAGATGAAGTGGACGTAACCATAGAGGCACAGGCTTCGAAGGGTGACGGAATAGCCAAGAAGGATGGCTTTGTGATCTTCGTAAAGGATGCAAAGCAGGGCCAGTCGGTCAGGATAAGGATAACTGATGTGAGGGCCAGGTTCGCCCTCGGTGAACTGATAGGCGAGGCTTCTGCCGCCCCAGCCGCATCTGCGGCTCCTGAAGCGGAACCTGCTGCTGAGGGATCTCCTGAAGAGGGAGGAGCAGCAGACACGCCTGAGTAAGGGAAGCATTTTTTTTATTCGCTTCTTTTTTATTCTTCATTGAGCCGAGCGCAAGCCCGACTTTTATGTATCCCTTCTTTTGGGCAGGTTTAATCGGATTGAAAGGGCATGCGGTGCAACTCGAATAGCACGCCGACTTCCGGAGCCGTACGCTGCGGGTTCAGATCCTGTCATGCCCACCCTGCGGCTTTGAGAGTCTAGAATCCTTTTTTCTTCCAATCTTCTTTTAGCAAGGCAGTAATATATTCATCCTTTAGTTTCCCATCCGCCTTACATTTGACTCCTTTTCTCCTAAGTCCTTCAATCTTGAAGCCAAATTTCTTTTGTAATCTGAATGAGGATGGATTTCCCTTAAAGAATCCACTTTCCATCCTACGAAGTCTCAATTTACTGAATGCAAAGTCTAATTCTGCGGCTAATGCCTCCGTTCCATATCCCTTTTTCTGATATTTAGCATTGATCCAATATCCGCCACTTCCTATCCCATTAAACCTGTCTATCTTATTTATGCTTATTCCACCTATGACCTTCTTTTCAGATTTAAGATATACGGCAAAGTGGTAAGTTCTGCCCTTAACCTTCTTAGCGTTCTCATTGCAGTACTTTATCCAACTTTTCGCATCTTTCTTAGTATAAGGATGCGGAATTAATGCCAACCATCTCGAGACCTCGAGATTATTCAGTCCTTCAACTGAGTCACTACTGTCATTTTTATTCCACTCCCTCAAGATTAATCTCTCCGTTTCAAGTCTCATAACGGTATTCCAGACTTAATCGATATAAACTAGTAGGTAAGGGCAACATTCTGATCTTGCACGCTAAACTACCCGCTCTACAGCTTTTTAAATACTTAACTGCTTATGTATAACGCAGCAGATAGGCGGGAAGCTAGGGGTTTCCCTCGCCGCAAACCCCCTCAGGCGGGCCAATGCTGACAGAGTGTAATGCATCGTATATGAGATCTACGCCAAAGCGTTGAGGTCCTGCCTCCAGTGGTAGTTCTTTATATGAACCGGGCCAGGCCGGAAGGAGCAACCCTAAGTATAAAGCAGTGGTGCCCGCGCACCCCTGCGTACAGAGGCCTATGCTTTGGAAATACAGGGCTGAGTAGAGGCGTGGAAACCTTGTATGCGTTCACTATGCAATGCCGGCTTCTGCTGCACGATCCATGCTGGGTTCGCCTAGTGGTAGGGCGGCAGGTTGCTAACCTGTTTAGGCGCAAGCCTTTCACGAGTTCGATTCTCGTACCCAGCGTTCTACTATTTGTGTAGCACTCGTGCCACAAAATCGGGCAAATGTATATGAATATTTGCGGACAATGGTAAAACAGGACACAGCGCATAACATGCGACGTGCAGCTGATGGGGAGGAGGCATTTTCGAAGGCATAACGACCGATGCGGTGTACACCATAGCCGCGGAGGCCATAGGCAGCAGGACCCTCATGAACATAAGCTCGAGCAGCCACATCTATGACCGGCACCCGTCGATAAAAGGGGTGCGCAGGCTCAAGTCGATTTCGTACGGAAGGATGGCCAGGATAGCTGCAAGATCGGATGACAGGAAACCTGGATCCAACTTCGTGTTCGACATAGAGGCGTGCAGAATAGCACGGAGGTCAGGCATACGCATATACTTCGTGGGGGTCGATGTGAAGGAGCTCGAGAACATACTGAACTGGAGGCTGCATGACGGAACGGTTGTAGGAGGCACCACCAGACTAAGAAAGTCGTAGCCCATCACGGTTATAAAGAATCCTGCGGTTAACATATTGAGGAATGATCTGATGGACGACGAAACCACGATTGGACAGATGAAGACCGAGGCGGCAAGGTTCTACAAGGACAGAGGATGGCACCACGGCCCCAAGGACCTTGCAATAAGCACGGCGATAGAGTCGGCTGAGCTGCTTGAAATCTTCAGGTTCAGATCGGAGGAGGAAGTGAAGGAGCTCCTCAAGGACCCGGAGTTCTCGAAGAGCCTGAGGGATGAGATCTCTGATGTGGCGCTGAACCTCTTCGGCCTTGCGCAGACGTGCGGTGTAGATATGTCGGAGGCGTTCATGCAGAAGATGAGGGAGAATGTCAAGAGGTATCCGGCCAAGCCAGAATAGGCTAAACACGCCAGTTGATGCGATGAGACTTGTCACTTTGAACATCCGTGCAGCAGAAGCTCTGTGGCATAGCGCATAGGCCTTCACTGCCCCGTCCCATTTTTATTACCTTGCATCTGATATTTATACTGTAAAGCTTCAGGCCGTTAACCGGCGTAAAAGGGAGCTGATGCTGATGGATAAGAAGGCGCTTGATAGGATAACGGGCTTTATGGTCGAGGTTGCGAAGGTCAAGGGGATAAATAGGACCGGATGGGTGCTCTCCGGAGTAAAGCACCCTGAACACGTTGGCGACCACATGTTCAGCACCGCCGTGCTCTCTTACCTGCTTGCAAAGAATGCTGGGCTTGACGCAGACAAATGCCTTAAGATGGCCCTGCTCCATGACATCCACGAGGCGATCACTGGCGATATCCCATCGAGGAATGGGGTAAGCTCAAAGCGCAAGGACAGGCTCGAAGTCAGGGACACCACGAGAGTGCTGTCCCGCCTTGGCAGCAGCGGCGGTGAGTTAAGGTCCCTTCTCAGGGAGTTCATACGGTGCAGAACCGTCGAAGCGAGGTTCGTGCACGAAGTGGACAAACTTGACTATGTGGTCCAGCTCATGCAGTATTCCAGCAGGATGAAGCCGGCGATGGTGAGGGAGTTCCTCTCCTCTGGCGGCAACGGGATACATGCCCCGGAGCTGCGGCACATCTACGACAAGGTAAGGAAGCACGTGTACAGAGAACTGCACTGGAAGCAGATGAAGCCATGGCAAACAATGTCGGCAGAGGAGGATGCAGGCATGGGAAGAAGCGAAAGAGGACAGACAGCAATCATGCATACCAAGGTGCGCTGATGAAACCCGTGAGGAACTCTATCTCGCTTGTGGTCTATAGCAGGGACAGATCTCAGTTCCTGGTAGTATTGAGGCCTGATAATGACAGGGAGCTGCCGCACGTATGGGGGCTCCCTGCGGGCATGGTTAGGGAAGGCGAGTCTCCTGAAGACGCCGTAAGGAGGGCGCTGAAGGAGAAGCTAGGTGTCGAGGGCAGGGCCGTCATGCTAATTGCAGAGGGCCAGACTGAAAGAGACGATTATATACTGGAGCAGAAGCTGTTCGAGGCTGTCATAACCAATGGCATCCCGGCTGTGCCGCAGAAGGCACCTGGCGTGACCCAGTACATGCGGCTCATGTGGGGCACAGCAAAGGATCTTAAGGAAGCAGAGTCAAAAGGTTCCTTGTGCTGCAGGCTCTATCTAGAGCATGCGGCTGCTGAGATGTGACCTATGAAATCCGAGGCGCTGACGCTGGGCAACGGCCTGCGCGTCATCATCTATCCCAGGCCACAGCTAGAGAGCGTCGGGATAGCTGTTGGAGTGAACTACGGCTCGATAGACGACCCGGGGAGGATTGGCGGGGCTGCACACTATCTGGAGCATATGCTCTTCAAGGGCACGAAGAAAAGGAGCGTCCTTGAGATTACCAATAGCGGCAGGAGCCTTGGTTATATCAATGCCACCACGACATATGAGACTACGATCTATCTGATGCAGGGCTATTCCGGCTATTTCGGGCGAATGATGGACCTTCTCTCAGACATGATAAAGAACTCGACGCTCCCGGAGAGGGAATGCAGGCTCGAGATGGGACCGGTCATAAACGAGAATCTGATGCACCAGGATAATTCACGGTTCTTCTTCTATGACAATTTTGGGAGGGTACTTTATAAAAGGCATCCGGCATCAAGGCCGGTAGGCGGCTCAAGAAAGAGCATAGAGAGAGTAACGCGCGCCGACCTTCTCAAGATTTACACGGAGAGTTATGCTCCGGCAAACATGGTCGTTGCCATATACGGCAACGTCAGCCTTAAGAGTGCAAAACTCGTTGCAGCAAGATGTTTCAGAGGCTTTAAGAAGGATCTCGTTAGTAAGAGAAGGCTTATTGCCGAAGAGCGGCAGGTACTCTGCGAGCGTACCATCAGGAGGGAGAGCCTGAAGCAGGCAAGGATAGGAGTCGGCTTCAAGTGCAAGCCGTATGCCAGGTCTTCTGCCAGGGAACTTGCCTCAATGCTCGTCATAAGCAAGCTCCTCTCGTACAGGCTTTTTGATGAGATACGCGAAAAACGGGGATTGTCATACGATCCTTCGGCAAGCTATTACCCTTTCAGCACCCTTAGCTTCATCGGAGCGCAGGCTGGGGTGGAGCCCAGGGACATAGGCACGGTAAAGAGAATAATGATCGGTGAGATGCGCAAGCTTGAGCGAGGGGAGACAACTGATGCTGAGGTAAAGAAGGCGAAGGCGGCTCTAATGATACAATACAGAGTTGCCAGGGAGAACACGCTCGACATGGCAAATTCGATAGCATCGTATGCGCTTATAACCGGTGAGTGGGACTTTGCGTGGCGCCTCCCGGGCGAGATAGGAAAGGTCAGCACAGGCGACATAAAGAGATATTGCAAGCGGTATATCAGATCGAGGGACTACAGCTTCCTTGCAATCCGGCCTGCGTAGATCGAAGCTGCTGCCAGGAGCATCATCCCTTCCGGTCTGCCTTCCTCTGCTCCTCCCTGACATACTGCCTAATCAGGGCATATGCTACTCCGATGACCATTAGGACCAGAACGAATGCCATAACGTATGTGTAGTTATAGCCGGAATTTGGCGGCGGGGCCGGCTCTACTGTCGTGGTAGCGGAGCTTGTCCTTGTTGTCTTTGGCAGGTTTCCTGGAGGAGGAGTGAAGTACGATGAGAATATGCCAATCACAGGGTCTGCAGGAATCGGAAAGCTTATGGTGCATGCTGATGCGTTTAACACATACGCGAGCTTCTGCCAGCTGCCATTCGCCTCGATAAACGCTGAGACTGAATTTGACGGAATGCTGCACGGATATGCCACAGATGCGTTTGAGCTTATGCCGTTTGATGATACACTAAGGTTGAATATGGATATCTCATCGGAATATCCCGGCGGCGGAGGGAGCTTTCCTGTAAGATTTGATACAGCGATGCCAGCACTCTGGTTTGAACCTGATACCAGCGTAAGTACGATGCTGTTTCCGTACATGAATATCTTCGATGGAAGGTCCTTTACGAAGTATATTGACCTCTTCAGCCCTGACGTGTTCGATACCACCATAACGTTTTGGGCAGCAGTCTGGTTTCTGCTGCGATTTGCGATGGCTGCGCTCCCGACGGCCGTTACCCCTATTGCAACTGTATGTATTATCGGAAGGTAGCTTATGTTCAGGAGCGTGATGTTAAACGTCAGGTTTGGACCGTACGCTGTGGTCTCCCCGCCTGGCTGATAGAGTAGGTATGTCCTGTTTCCAAACGTTATGCCGGCGCTTGTCGGGGTTATGAAGTTCTCGGTAATTTTGAAAGCCTGCTTCCCGAAGAGCAGCGACTCGGAATCGTACTCTGTTAGGTTAAATATTTTATAGCCATCTTTTATCTTTATGACAGTAGGCAGGAATTGCCCTCCGCCACCGGCTGCCCCGCCGCCTCCTCCGCCTCCACCGCCGCCTCCGCCGCCCCCGGAGCTGCTAACAGTAGTTGTCGGCGGGGGAATGGGCACTGATACAAATGTTCCTATGATTGGGTCGTTGTATATCTCAAAGGCCAGCGTGCAGGCGATGCTGTTTACCGTGAAGGGGGTTATCTTCTCCCATGAACCGCCGGTATATCTGTAAGGGGCCACCAGGCTCGAATTGTCACCGCATGGATATAAGAGCACCACATTTGCATCCAGGCTTGCGCCAGTCCCCCCGGATTCCGCAAAGCTCACATTGAATACAGAGAGCGAGTCGTTATTGGCCAGCGCAGCAGCAACCCTTCCGGTTATATTTGCAACAAGCACGTTTGCAGTTATGGCGCTTATCGAGTTTGTCTCTATTTCCACCATGGCTTCGCCGTTGTTGTAGTTGATCGTATTAGGCGAACTGCTTGACACGGTCAGCATGCCGTTAAAGTTCACGACGAGGGTGTTATATGTAGAGTTTACGATGCCGTTTGAGTTGTCTTCTACCTGGAGCCTGAATTTATATCTGCCGAGAGGAGTCAACGAGTTGGTTGCAAATGTGTAGTCTGATATGGAGTTGAACGAGGTTATGCTGTTGTACTGTGCAGCCCCAGGAAGCAGGTCGAACCACTTATACAGATATGGAGGCGTGCCTGTTGTAGGAACGCCCACGCCCAGCACGGTATTCTGGCCCGTGTAGATGAACGCATTGCTTGCACCAGGGGTACTTACCGAAAGTTCCGGATTCACAATAAAGTTTGCGGTAGGGGCCGAATTGGTGGTTTCAGGCTGCGAGGCGCTGTCGGTTATCATGACATTAGCCATGAAGTTGCCTGCGGCCCCCTGTATAAATGATATGACATTTGAATCCGAAGCTGACGCAATCTGGTCGCTTGATACCGCATTGCCGCTGATGCTGTTATACACTACAACATTGTATATGTATGGGGGCGTACCTCCCTCCGCCGCCGGGATGTTTGCAGTGAACGTCTGGTCCTGCCCCTGGTCCAATACCGCATTGCTTGCAATTATGGTGGGAATACCGAGCCCGGCATTTACGTTTGCGGTGGCGCTTTCCGGGGAGTTTACCGTTATCTGCGGCGAGGCGCTGTCGGTTATTGCCACATTTGCCGCTATGGTGCTGCCTACCAGCACTGAATTCGGAGTAAAGGCAAACACGGCATTCTGCGAGTAGACTCCAGGCTGCAGGGAGTTTGCGATTATTGCGTTGGACACCGAGTTGAATACGAGGAAGTTGTAGGTGAATGGAGGAGAGCCTCCTTCGACGCCTGCGGTAAACGTGATTTGCTGCCCTAAGTCAACAGCATTTCCGTTCGGCGCTATTGTCGGGTTGCTCGGCAGTGCATTTACCGTGAATTGCTCCGAATTGAGCGAGACCATGTTTGCAGGAGGACTCTCACTGTCTGTAACGATGATATTTGCATAATACGAACCCTGGCCCAGCTGGTTGCTGTTCAGAGACAACACATTAGTTGTTGATGAGACCCCGTTGAACGACTCCGTGAAGGCGATCGTGTTGCTTATGCTATTCGCTATGACATAGTTGTACGTGTACGGCTCAATGCCGCCTGTCGCATTAGCCGTTACCGTAAACTGCTGGTTGATACCGAGGTGCTGCCCGCTGATTATAGGAGGAGGCAGTGGCAGGCTGCCGGTTATGTCGGACACAATATTTGACGACTCAACAATGCCGTTGGTATAGAAATAATTGTACATATTGTTGTAGGTGAAAGTGCTTGAGGAGGCGGAGAAGATCACGTTGCTCGGGGAAATGCCAGGATTCCATTCGTCTGCCCACATTGTCCCGGACACTGAATTGAAGCCGTCGTTTTGGTAGTCCTCCTTCCGCTCTGTGCCATAGTACACGTTCACATGGTACTGCTCGCTCATGGGCCCGGTGAAGAAGCCGTTGCCATTGCTTGCATATTCGGCGTTGTTGTAAGGTGCACCGATGAAGTAGTTTCCGCTGGCCGGGTATGAGATGGTTGCATAAGAGCCGGTAGTGAGGTCATTTGCCGACATCACTACGTTGCCGCCGGAGAAGCTGAGCGTGAGCTTGATGCTGTCGCCTTTGTTCACAGGGCCGTTGAAAGAGGTCAGACCGCCGCCTCCATTCGTCGGGAAGACAGATGCACCTGCAGAATTGAACACCTCGTAGAGCATATTGAATCCGGAATTATACGTGCCGCCCTGGTTTGGCCAGTTCCATGCCAATCCGACCTGGTACCAGAAGCCGTTGTTCGTAAGGCCGTTTATCAGGTATCCAATGCCGTAGCCGTATATGTCGTTCTGTGGCACAGCATTGACAGTATAGGCAAGAGCGTCAAAGGACTGGCCGGCCTGCGTCTGCCCTATCTGCTCGTCCCATACTACCGAAGGAGTCGAGCTTGCGGGCAGCGCCAGTGCCCGCCTTGCAACAGCGCTTCCGCTGCCAAGCTCAGTCGCATGGATGAAGAAGCGGTGGCCTGCTCCGGCGGCGCTTGCAACTGCTGGCAAGATAATTGGAAGAAGGATTAGAAGGAGTCCTGCCACGGCTGGTAGTTTTGGCATGGTATAACTGGCCTGCGCAAGCCTTTTATATTTATCTTAACAGAGTTATATCACTTATTTTCCCGTCATCACTGCATCTGCAGGAGGGAGTGAGCTTATGGCACAGGATCTTGAGAGCCTTACGAAGTTTCTCGGCGAGAACAGGGGCAAGAGGAAGTTCAAGCAGAGCGTGGAGCTTGCAATCAATTTCAAGAACATTGACCTTGCAAAGCAGGACAACAGGCTTAACCTCGAGGTCCTTCTCCCCAACGGCAAGGGCAGGGTCAGGAAGATCGGCATCTTTGCAGGGGACAAGAACATGATTGCCGAGGCGGAGAGGAACGGGATTGAGATAATCAGGGATACCGAGATACAGAGCACGGCGGCGGACAGCCAGAGGATGACTGCGCTGCTGCAGTACGAGCTTGTCGCACAGCCGAACCTTATGCCCGTGATAGCGAAAAGCATGGGTCAGTTCCTCGGGCCGAGGAACAAGATGCCGAAGCCACTTCTCGGAAACGTAAACATGGAGGGCATAGTAAGCGACCTCAACAGGAGAATCGTGATCAGGAGCAAGGGAAAGAACCTTCCAACGGTTCACTGCATAGTTGGTAACGAGGACATGGAGCCCGAGAAGATATACGGAAACATACAGGAGGTACTCGGGGCAGTGAACAAGAGGATAGGGCCGAACCACATCAAGTCGGTGTACGTGAAGCTCACGATGAGCCATCCGATGAGGTACATATAGGTAATATTTATGCGTAAGGAGGAAAAGATCGAATTCGTGAAGGGGCTTAGGGCTCAGCTGAAGGCCTGCAGGACGGTGGCGGTGCTTGAGACCGGGGCCACCCCTGACAGGCTTGTACAGAAGGTCAGGAACCAGCTCAAGCCCGATGCCAAGTTTGTTGTAGCCAGAAGAACTCTCCTTGACAGGGCTGTCGCCGAAGACGAGACGCTGAAGAGGCTTCTGCCGTACCTCAGCGGAAATGTAGCGCTTATACTTACCAACAAAGAGCCTGCGGAGCTGAACAGGATAATATCAGAGAATAGGATCAGGCTCCCTGCAAAGCCGCACCAGACCTCTCCTGAGGACATAAGGGTAGAGGCAGGGGAGACGACGATAGCGCCAGGGCAGGCTGTTACAGACCTGAAGGCTGCTGGAATCGACGTGCAGATACAGAAGGGCAAGGTTGTCATCTCGAAGGGCAAGGTCATCGTGGCAAAGGGGGCTAAGGTCTCGGTTCCTGTCTCAAAGGCCCTCAAGATGCTTGACATAGCGCCGTTTGAGGCAAGAACAAAGCTGAGGGCCGCACTCGACAACGGCCTCCTTTATACCGAGGAGGCGCTTGGAGTCGACAGGGCGTACGTAGAGGAGGGCATTGCCAGGATATTCGCCGAGGCCGATGCGCTCAGCACTGCAATAGGATTCGTAACACCGTACAACGTAGCAGCGATGATAAGGAAGGCATATATCTCAGCAATCGGGCTCGGAGTAGACAGGAATATATACGAACCCGAGATTGTGGAGAAGCTGCTTGCAAAGGCGGTCATGGAGGCGCTTGAGGCGAACAGGCACATCAAACCTGCAGCAGCAAAGGACGGCGGGGATGAGGCGCCTGCGGCGCCTGACGGAGCCGGGAAGAAGGAGCAATGACATACTTAACGAGGTAGAAAACATGGAGTATATATACGCCGCGCTTTTACTGAATGCGGCAGGAAAGGAGATAAATGAGCAGAGCCTGGCCAATGTGGTGAAGGCGGCTGGAGCAAACCCCGATGAGGCAATGGCAAAGTCGGTGGCAAGCTCGCTGAAGGGCGTGGACATAAAGGAGATAATAAAGAATGCCCAGACCGTCAGCGCTGCCGCGCCTGCAGCCCAGGCTCCCGCAGGTCATGCGGAGGCGAAGGGCAAGAAGGAGGAGGCCAAAGAGGATAAGGTAAGCGAGGAAGAGGCTGCAGGAGGGCTTGCAAGCCTGTTCGGCTGACCTGGTCGCGGTTCGTGCAAAGGCATGGGCTGGGAAGCCCGGCTAGTGCCAGAGCCTGCCATGCCGGTCCATCCATGAGGCCGTGGATCTATGCCTGATGAGATGCCAAAGTAGCCTTTATAAACGTTAATATCGAAGATATGTTGAAGGTGACGAATAATGCAGGTATACGTAGAGAAGCCAAAATGCACCGGATGCTCGCACTGTTTCGATGTCTGCCCCGTAGCCGTCTTCCAGATGAAGGACAGGGATTCGCCTGACGTCAATTCGGATGTGGCCCCAGATGAATGGAAATGGAAGGGGGAGCACCTCCCAGAGGTGACTGCAAAGTGGGGCAGCGTACAGGACGGCCACCGCCACTTCGCGGAGAAGAACGAGGGCGGCAGCGGAGGGATCTCGGTAGCCATAAACGGACCTGCATGCATCCTCTGCCAGGCATGCCTGATAGAATGCGAAGGCGAGTGCATTGTCATAACAGATGACAGCAACAACGTCTACCGCTCCATATATAAGTAAACGCTGGAGCCTGTTGCGCACCGCATGCGCTGCATCCGCCGCTTATGTTGTAGTGGTGCTGAGGGCCTCTCCGGTTCCTGATATCCTGACCTGCAGTATCCCTGAGACCGTATGCGGATATCCCGTATACTGATCGTGGTATTTTACCACCAGCGAACCCTTGAACTCAGAGGAGGCCGATGAGGCAAAAGGCGACCCCGAAGAGGAATAGCACTGCACTGTGAACGCCCTTGATGAGCTTGAATTGATTACGCCCTCGGATATCACCTCGATTGGCGGCGAGGCGCCCTGACCGCATCCTATCCCTGTCACGTTGATCGGACCTGAAGTTGTCTGCACTATCGTAACGTTGAGTATGCCCTGCTGCGAGATTGCATACCTCGGACAGCTGAGACCGGAGCCGAGCACGCATGTCTGTGGGGCATTGAAGAGGTTCAGCGTGAATATCACGGCAAGGACCACGGCGAGTATGAGTATCGCCCAGCCATAGGTTATAAGATACTCCATGGCGCTCTGCAGCCGTGGATATCCGTGGTTCTCCATAGGACTTATAATTGCAACAAAGGTTTAAGAACCTGGGCGGGAAGCCGCGCGCCGCAGGGCTGGAGCGCCACCGTCAAGACTTTTTGCGAAGCGCGTCTATGTTCTTCAGCTCGTAGAGCTGGCTCAGGGCCAGGTAGGTTGCCAGCGCCATATTGTATATGTCCCTCGTCCTTCCGCGGGAGAAGGTCCATACGTCCTTGACCCCTGCAAGCTCCAGAACAGACCTGACGGTGTCGCTTGCAACGATGCCGACCCCCTTCGGGGCTGGCTTGAGAATTATATGCGCACTTCCGCACTTTGCCGAGAGCCGCAGGGGAAGGCTATGCTGCGTGTTGCAGTTGCACTCCTGCGACCCGCATCCCAGATATACCGAGATCATGTGCTTCTTGGCATCCCTTATCCCGGTATCTATCGCAGGCTTGACCTCCACGTCCTTTCCCACTCCTATCCCTATATGTCCGTTCCTATCCCCTACTACGACCGTAGCCCTGTATTTCTGCTTCCTGTTGTTCTTCGTCATCCTCTGCACAGAGGCGATCTCAAGGACCTTGTCCTCTATGCCCGGAATGAGCGTGTCGACTATCTCCGTCTCCTTTATCGGCTTGCCGCTGGCGAATATCTGCTCGATTGCCGTTATCTGGCCCGCCTTGACCTGCTGGCCCATCCTTGTCTTCGGCTCCCATGGAGGCAGAGGCTCCTCCTCCCGCCCGAAGTTCCTCCTTTCATAGTTCCTCCTGTCATTGTTCATGCAATATCCTCTCTTTTGCCTGGCTGAAAAGCAGACCCAGCTTTCCTGCGTCTATGCCCTCCCTGATGTACTGTGAGTACTGCCTGTTGTACTTCTCAGGGCTCTTCTCCTTAAGCTCCTTCATATACTTTACATCGGAGCAGTTATATATGCTCTCGCTTAGCTCCATTCCGCTGCGCATCTTTATGCCTCCGTCAATGCAGCCCTTCGCGAAGACAAAGGGTATCGAGCCCTTTACAGGGGACGCTAGCCCTATGTCGAGTATGAATTCGGCGGACGCGAGCGCCTGGTCTGCCTTAACCTTCCTTGCAAGGAGAAGCCCCACAAGATACGCCGTTGGGCGGTTGGGCCTTGCAGGCCACTTGTACTTTGCAAGCTCCTTTGAATCGGCATATACGAGTATGGCGTCGCCTTTTTCCAAGTATCCCGCAGCCTGCCCTATGATCCTGGTATTTGACCTCCTTACCACTATCCTGTCCAGCCCGCTCTTTACCATGGCAAACCTTTTCGTGTAGTTTGTCTTTGCCTCCTTTCTCCTTCTGAGCGGCATGACCTTTGTTATTCTTCTCATCGGACTTACCTGTAATTTGCTTTTGCATGCTCGCTTATCTGCTTCATCTCGTCCTCGCTTATCTTAATCCCCTGGTCTTCCAGGTGTAGAACGAGCGCGCCCTTGCTCGCATATGCATTTCCCTTGATCTGGCCGTAGAGCCTGTTGAACGTCTTAGTATCCACCTTTCCCATCGACTTGAGTTTCTTCAGGAAGAGCCTCTGTGACCTTACCTTCTTCTCCCAGACCCTGCCCCTCCTCGCCTTCTGCGTCCCCCTTCTCCATCCAGGGCCGCGCGACCTTCCCTCGCTCCTCTTCTGGTGCAGCCTCTTTGACCGTGTGCTTGCATTGTGCTTTTCGCCGACGGCGAAGACGCTTCCGGTGCCTATCAGCTTCCTGACGTCGTCCCTGGTAAGCGCCTTGTCTACCTCGTCGTACGAGCCGGGCTTTATCCTGATCGCATTTACGCCCCGGCGCATTATCGAAGCCGCAACCCTCTTGGCAAATTTAATCGTCATGGTGTCATCCTGTTTGCAACCTTTATGCCAGATCTGTCTGCAAGCACCTGGAGGCGCGCCCTCTTCCTTGACGAGAGATTGTGGACAAACCTCGCCGTCTTCCCCTCCTTGGCGCTTATGAGCGCCAGAAGCTCGCTCTCGTTGTGTATCAGGGCCTCGAACGTGCCGTCGGCCCTGGCATACCTTATGCTCCTGCTGTTCTTGTATCCTATGCTCGGCGATGCGCCGCTCTCAGACTTCTTGACGCGCTTCTTGCTGTCCATGCCGGTCTGCGCCCTCCATCTGTACTTCACGCGCTTCCTGTTCGGCGCGCCGTAGTTTGGAACAACAAACCTAGGATGCTTCTTCTTCTCCATATTCACTCCTCTCTGGCAGGGTATATCCCATCCTGGAAGACACGGGTATCCTGCCCCCTGGCATGGCAGGCATTCATTATGTTTGCAACTGTCTGGCCCACGTCGTACTTGTCGCAGCCGGTAACTGTAACGTCAGAGCCCTTTATCATGACCTTTGTCTCGCCGGCAAGCACGGCAACCCTCGGGATCTTCTCCCCGAAGAGGTTCTTTATGTAGAGCTCCTGGCCCTTCACCTCCATCGATACAGGGAAGTGGGCGAACACGACGGTCATCTTTCTTTCGATCCCGCTGCTCACCGAGCCAATTGCATCGGTAAGCTCTGTGGTGAGCGCCATGACTGCAAGGGCGCCCTTCTTCTGCAGCTTCTTGTTCTCCGTCTGGCTGATCCTGATCTTGTTCCCTTCGATGCTGAGCACGACGAGCCTCTCGTCTATGGACTTTGACGTGGACCCCTTCGGACCCTTGATTGTAAGCCTTGCACCTTCCTTGGCAACCGATACGCCGTTTTGAATCCCTATTTCCTTCATGCAATCCTGCCCATCAGTATACAAATGCCAGAAGCCTGCCTCCCAGCCGCTGCTCCCTCGCCTCCTTGTTCGTCATTATGCCCTTCGACGTCGAGACTATGAGTACCCCGAAGTTTACGCTGGGTATGTAGCGCTCCTCGTACTTCCTAAAGTCTCCGAAAGGAACCGCATATCTCGGTTTTATCACGCCGATGTCGTTTATCCGCTTTGACATGGTCAGGCGCAGCCTCTTGAACTTTCCGTCCTTTACCTCTTCGAAGCCAGTTACATAGCTATGGGACTTTAGCACCTCGAGCACGGCCCTTATCAGCTTTGTCGCGGGCACGTCGCACTCATACATACCGTTGTTCTCGTAACCCTTGATCTTGTTGATTGTATCTGCCAGAATATCAGTCATGCGATCACCTGAACTTGTCAAATCCTATCTCCGGTCCGGCTTCCCTGAAGCATCTCCTGCATATGAAGAGGCTGTATGAACGTATGAGGCCCCTTGCGGTCCCGCACAGCCTGCACTTCCTCAGGCCCCTTCCCTTATATTTAAGCTCATAGGTCATCTTCATAGGATCATCAGCTGCTCTCCTTCTTTACAAACTTTGCCCCGAACTTCGACTCGACATAGTGCTTTATCTCTTCGGGGGTTATATTCCTGTGGTCTGGTGCCACCCTTGCGGACTTCCGCTTTCTCATCTCGACTCTTTTTCCCTTTCTTCCGAACGCGGCATTTATGTTCATGCCGAGCATCCCGATCTTCGGATCATACTTCACTCCGGAGAAGTATATGTACTCGCTTACCCCGAAGTTGAGGGAATTGTTTGCGACCGCGCTCTCGTACACTGCATTGTTGTTGGCATCGATGGCCTTCTTCAGGAGGTCGTATGCTGCAGCACCCCTGAGGGTTACCACAGCCCCTATAACCTGCCCTTTCCTGATCTTGAATTCCGGCTGCCGCATCTTGGCCTTTGTCGCAATCGACTGCTTGCCAGTGAGCTTCTCTAGGAGCGCTTTTGCATTTGCGTAATTATCCTCTTTATCGCCTATTCCGATGTTTACCACGACCTTCTCAAGAAGTATCTCCCTCATCGGATTGCCCTGCCTCTCCATTACTGCTCACCAATTACCATTACATTCTCGACCAGGGTCTGGAAGCTCCCCTTTCCGCTGTCTATGCTTACCAGCGGCGCGCGCACTGATGTCCCGCCGATCACGTCCTTTACGGTCCCGCTCTCAGAGGAGTGGGTACCCTTGATGACATAGCACTTTGCACCCTTGGCGAACCTTATGACCGATTCGACCTTCCCTTCCTTGACATTCACGGAATCGTTAACCATTACTTCGCTCTTGCCCTCTATGACAGCCCCGTCATAGAGCCTTATCATTATCCTGCCTCCGCTTCCGATATACTTCCCTATGACCTTGATTGGCCTTGGCTTTGCAGGATCGCTGCATCGCTCCACCCTTATTACCCCATGCCTGGCAACGTCTATGCGGTACGACTCGCCGTTCGACCCGAACGAGACCGTATCTCCAAAGCCCACAGGATATCTCCAGTCCCTTACCAACTTTCCATTTACGCTTACATCGCCCTTCTTTATCAGGATCCTTGCTTCCCTAGAATCAGCAGCCACGCCCATCTTCTCCTTTAGGAGCGTTATCAGCGAGATGTTGTTCTCCAGGGTGTGCCTGCCCGGATTCGGCTTTGCGACATACTTGCTAGCTTTCCTGTGCAGCCTCATGTAGTTGCTTGCCGCCAGCCTGCCCATGTGTCTGCTGTTTCCCTTGCCTGCCATTATGCCACCGATTCTGTGACCTTAGATGCCGTCTTTGCCATTGCCGCCGGAGCTGCATTAGGTACTGCAGCTGGCGACGGCGACTGGGCCGTCTCCGCTTCGGCCCTTGGCACCTTCATCCTTTCTATCTTTGCGCTTCTCAGCTTGTCCGTGAGGTCAAGATCCGTAAGGTAGACGCTCGACGGATGCACAGGTATAGGAAGCTCCTTGCCCTTTGCATTCTTCTTTACTATGCCTTCAATATATATCTTCCCGGTATCCAGATTCACGGCGCTCACCTTGCCGCTCCTGCCTTTCAGGCCTCCTGCCTGCACCTTTACAGTATCCCCTTTTCTCAGGCTTATGCTCCTTGCCTTTATCCCGAGCTTCTTAGCAAGCTCCTTTGAGACGTGGGCATGCGTGAACTTCTGCCTGCAGTGGAGGGGGGCATTGTATCTGAATCTCCTCATCTTCCTGGGCTGGCTGCTTTGTATCATAAACATCAACTCTTACACTACCCTCTGCGCTATGCCAGCGACCTTTACGAACCTCTCGACAACCTCCCTTGCCATGGCACCCTTCACTTCTGTCCCTATAGGCAAGTTGTCATCGCTTATCATGATCCCGGCATTATCCTCGAATCTCAGCCGCATGCCATTAGCCCTGTGGATGAGAGCCTTCTGCCTTATTATGAGCACCCTGACCGGTTTCTTGAGGTATGTAGAGGTGCCCTTCGTAACCGACGCGGAGATTATATCGCCAACTCCTGCGGCGGTAAGCCTCCCGTGCTGCCCTCCGGTCTTCCCTATTATGTGGATCATCTTGAACTCATATGCCCCACTGTTGTCGGCGCAACGCATCATCGACATCGGGACAAATGCCTTTGTTATCTTGGACGAAAAACCTTTCATAATGGCACCATCACTTCACGATTCCGGTAACTACAAAGGATTTGGTCTTGCTCATCCTCCTTGTCTCGGAGATGTTCACGACGTTTCCCGTCCTGGCATTTATGCATTCTGGATTATGGGCGGGAATCCTTGACCTCTTTCTCAGCGACCTCTCATATTTATATACATACTTCGCAAAGTCAGTCTCGACTATCACCGTCCTCTTTGCCTTGTCGCTGACAACCTTGCCGGTAAGGTTTATGCCTCTCGGCGCATTCCCTCCGTGAACCGGACACCTGATATCCCTGCACTCCACTCAAATCACGTCTTGCTCTCTCTTCTCTTATAGAACTTAACTGCCTTTCCTGTGCGCTCAACAGCCCTGAAGCATATCTCCGGCCCAGGGACATCGAAGTGGGCCCCGCCGGCGTAGAACCTGAACGTCGATGACTTCTTAACGATGCGCTTGGCACCGCCGTCCGTCTCTACCACAATCATATTCCTGGTCTCGTCAACGACTAAACCGGATAGACCGCGCTGTTTCTTGTCCGAGGACCTTAGCACTCTGACCTTGAGCCCGATAAGCTCGTTAAGCACTATATTCCTGTTGTCATAGCCCATGAGGACTTATGACCGCGTAGTGTTTATATCTATTTATCTTTTTAACTCTTTCGCTTTGCGCGGCCTTGCAGGGAGTCGCCCATAAAGTACGCTTCTCGGGCAGATACAGGACTTTCTGAGCGAAATTCGTTTGCAAGCGTTGCGGAGAGCGCGCACAAACGCATTTGAGTCGGTCCTTCCCAAGGGAGGCATGTCGAGGCACAGAAAGCTATCGGCTTGCAAAGCAGTTCGTTTGCCAAGGCCCTGATGCCCCGGCCTGCTTTACAAGGCTTGCAGGGGCCCCGTTCGTACATCTGAAAATGGCGCCATGGATGGAAGGACTAGTCTTGTGTCAGTTCACAACCGATATTGATTGATATTGATTGATATTATTTGATATTGTTGGCTGGATGGAATTGGGGAGGTCACGCTAAACATAAAAGCCTTTGGCGCCAATATTCGTGTCAGCGGTGTGTTCACGGAGGTCATCATAGGCAAAAAGGCCTGGAAAAGCCTTGACAGGTCACCCCAATCGCCTTCGGATTCCTGAACATTTTATACCTGTACTTTGTCACGAAGACAAAGTGCTGGAAGTTGTACTTTGAGCCAAGCCCCTTGGCCACGGGTTCTATATTCTTTGCAGAGTCTATGCTATCCATATTGTTCACTTCGGCGGCGAAAAATCCGAGCGTGTCAAACCGCGCCCACTCGCCACCAAAGACTCTTTATCTTCAGGATAGAAAAATAGTGTAGTGTTAATATGGTGGGGTCAATTCCGTCCCCGCACTAAACTGCGGGGTATACCTTGACCCCACACCCCTTTAATAAAGTATAAAGGTATAAGATAGGAAACACAATGGGGTGTATGATTGAAAGATGGTTACGAACGTTATTATAAAGGCTCAGGTGTCGGGCAACAACATCCATCAAAAAGCATGAATAATTTAAGCGCTTTTTTCAAGAAAAAAGGTGTAAAACGGATCCTTGACTTTTATTGTGGCGCAGGTAGAAATTCCATATTCTTAGCAAAACGGGGGTTCAAAATTTATGGTTTCGACAAATCTGAAATGGCAATACAAATGGCACTGACGAAACAGGCACGTGCTAAAACCAAAGTAAAATTCAAATTATCAATGCTTAAGG
>JAJZYR010000022.1 GCA_021797995.1 Microcaldota archaeon | reverse complement strand
GGATTGACCTTCTGTTGACATCCTCTCTTATCTAAAGGATAGGAGATTCCATGCGTGCCTGCCGCTTGGATTTTAAAGGATAATCTAGGACTTATGTTCCACAGCCTAGTAGTCAGATACATTCTTATTCTTTGCACGAGTTCCACTCATCATATTCTCGCTTCAGCGGTAGAAACTTCCGGTCGCGTCAAATCCGCGGCCACTCGCCGTCAGAAGAATCTGGAGGAAAAGATGTATATTTACTGCAGGACTAGACCCTTAAACCCCCAACGAGGTTGGGGGAATGTTTTGGGTATTCAATAATCCGAGGGTATAGAAATGCAAAGATTTGATATAACCTATCGAAACGACCCAAAGGAGTTGCGAAGACAGATAAGAAGATTAGGGTTACGGTCACGGTTACAATTGGAGAAATTCCATAACGTAGGGCTCAGGCAGCTTGGTACCTACAATATAAGAATAGTCATCGCAGAAGGATTCCGTGATACTGCCCCATCAGCAAGACTGGAAAAAATGCACAAGAATAAAAGACGCGGATTAACACTACTCGAAGCTCTCGCATTAGTTGAACATAGCCCAGACGTCCTCAGAGCGTTCTCTTTGGATATAATACATAGCCGCTATGGGAAAGAATGTATCCCAACTTTATACGAGTGGGGTGGGATACGTTACCTGTCAGCGATTTGTCCAGACACACACGAGATGAGCTGCATAGCTCCGGAGGTTGTCAAATGCGAGCTTGTAGGAGAGTAACTTTGCGTAGGCTTATGTCAATGTGTAAAGTGGACGCTGGCAGTATGGCATTCAAATCAAAATGGCCGTAGACCAGCCTCTCGCATTCACGATTCAGTATGCAGATTCCATCACCTACCTCCTCTCTCCAAAACGCCATCCGCATCCAGGATGTCCGTTTGGCCGTCCAAAAACAGAACCGAAAGTCACCGATTATGACCAACTACTGAAATTTGAAGATGACATTGATGTCATAATAGAAAAAAGGTGACACCATTTGGAACTGGAGCGAAGTTAGATTGCCCGAAAGAATTTATTGGCAGCCGCGCCTATGCTCTTGTAAGCAAGGATTAGCTAATCCGTCTCAAAGCCGCAAGATATGGCGGATATATAAAGCAAGCCCGCAAATATGCAATAAAGCATGGTGAGTCTCTGTTTCCAGACATCTTCAAAAGGGGCAAGTTGCGTCCAGGCACCGCCAGGATTACAATAACAAGCATAAATCTAAGGTTCATGGGAGAGACGCACAGCCTTGCAGGCAGGGAGGTGAAGGGAGGCACCTTTGAGCTTGCGCTCCCGTTCCAGAACAAGATAGGGAGCGGCCTGCTGCCGGACATGCTGAAGGGCCCGGGGCTCACGCTTAGCAGTATAGAGGTCTCGCCTCCATTCACTCTCCTTGGCATCTCCCCGAAGCTGCCGCAGGAGGTGGCTTACATGCAAAAGGTGGTGTTCAGGCTGATGATAAAGGCTCCGGAAGTAGCGTATGAAGGCCCGCTTGCAGTCAGCTTCGGAAACGAGCCCGGGGAGACGGTGAACCTGAACATCAGCAGCATGGTCCTGGAGGCAAAGGGCACGAAGGTGGTCCTGGAAGACTCAGCCATTGTTGCCAACATGCAGAAAGGCCAGATATTCAAGAGGAGCGTGCAATTATACAAGATACTTGGATATCAAGATACGCTGAGCAGCATATCGGTGAGCAGCCCGTTCGAGCTCGTCTCCACCGACCCGCCGGAGCTGCCGATAAGGCTTGACAGGAAGGACAGCTACATAATAAGCCTGTTCATAAAGGCTCCTGATTCCAGCTATGCCGGCACGCTTGAAATCGAATTCAAATAGGATGGGAAGATGAACCACATTGTATCGGTACCGCTCGACGAGGGGCTTGCGTCGTTCATAGGCAAGAAAGGCTCAGTAAACGGCATCACCTTCTTCAACAGGAGGCATGGCGACGATGTGATAGTGGCGCTTTATCCGACAGATGCCGACGGGAAACCATACGGCCTTGCCGAATCTATGCTCGTATCGGAGCAGATAGTGATAAGCACCGCCGACATAGGGAAGGCCTTCGGGGAGGTGCTCATAGCTGCATCGCTGCTCGGGAAGAGGGTTCTCCTTACCAATGACAGAGACGCAGGCAAGTTCACTTCAGGGGGCCTTCTCAAGGACTGCGAGGTAGTCGGAAGGGAAGAGCTTCTCGGCAAGATAACTGCGTACAGGCCTGGCAGGGGCAGCGGCTCTGATGCAGCCAGGGTCGACATAGACAAGGCCTTTCCGGTTACAGGGATAGGGACCGTGGTGCTTGGTGTCGTCATATCCGGGACAGTGAAGGTGCATGACGTGCTCCACCACAACTCCGGAAAGAGCATAACGGTAAGGTCAATGCAGAGCCAGGACATAGACATAAAGGAAGCTCAGCCAGGGACACGGGTCGGCATGGCAATCAAGGGCATGGAGCACGGCGAAATCGAGAAAGGCGATGTCTTCTCCTCGGTCCCTATTCCAAGCGCACGGAAGGCCTATGCGCGCCTGAGTGCTAGCAGAATAGCCGGCGAGCAGGTCCGCGAGGGCGCGCAGTATCTTATGGTCTCGAACTTCTCCCATGTCAACGCAAGGATAAAGGCAGGCGCAGAAGCCGAGCTCTCGCTCGAGAGGCCTATGCCGCTTCTTTCCGGAGATGCAATACTGCTGATGAGGCAGCAGCAGCCCAGGATATTCGCCTCAGGAGTCATAACCAGGGCCGAGCAGTAGTGTGGCAGCAGGAGTCCGGACTCCCTCAAAGCATGCATCGTGGGATCTGGCAGCGGCAAGCCCTCAAGTCCGTCCGTTGGGCGATGTCATGTACCCCACAGGCTCCAAAACTGCTTCTTAAGCTCCTTTATCGACTCCCTGTCGCTGACAACCTCGAGATGTTCGATGTTTCCGTGCATGCCGTTGTACGTAAGGTTCGCCGAGCCGCTCGCGGCCATCTTATCCGAGATATAAAGCTTGGCATGGACGAACCCGTGCGGCACCCTGAGCCTTATCCTGTTCCCTCCCCATATCCTAAAGGCCATCCATCTCGCCGCAACCGCAAGCAGTGACAGCGCAATGATATATGGCGAAAGAAGGCCTGCCGAGTAGACTGCCGCATCGGCAAGCAGGACCACGGCGACGAAGAATGCGATTCCCCAGGCAGGCGTTCTCGATTCAAGTATCCTCCGGGCAGGGCTGGTGAGCGACGAGGAGAGGATATAATACCTTCTCCTGCCGGCATGCCGCCTTATGAATGCGGCATAGTGCGCGTCTATGTACGGCGAGACGATGCATACCTCCCTGCCAGACCTTATTATCCTCTCGACCTTCCTGTACATATCCCTGCCGCTGTATGAGTAATTCCTCGCGCCAAATAACATGATTATTTAATTTAATCATATGCATATAAACCACTAACGGGAAGGCCGGAAAACATGCCCAATCGGATAGTGGCATGCCGCACCGGAAAGAGCGTGCAATGAACATGGCCAGGCGTGGTCTGAACGAGAAAATACACATGGAGAGATACTTCTTCATGCTGGAAACGTTCCACTATAAGCTTTACAGTAAGCTTGCACTCAGTGAGAGCAATTCCAAGCTGAGGATGCTTCTCCAGGAAATGGCTGGCGGGGAGGAGAGGCATGCGAGCGCATGGAAGGATGCGCTCTCCGAGCACGGCGTTATAGAACCACGGCAGCAGGCCTTGATGGGCCTCAGGATAGCGCTCTTCCAGGCTTTGCGTACCGTCTTCGGGGCAGCGCTTGTGATAAAGCTGCTGGAAAAAGACGAGTCAAGATCGCTTGCAGGGTACATAAGCTCGGCCAGCCGCCTTCGCTTTTCCGATAAGGAAAAGAAATTAATAAGCTGGATAATAAGGCAGGAGCAGCTGCACGAGAGCGAGCTCATCTCGGAGATGAACGCCTACGAGAGCGAAGTAAATTACATCAGGTCGGTGGTGTTCGGGCTCAATGACGGGCTTGTCGAGGTGCTTGCCGCCGTCGCCGGCCTTGCAGTCATAGCGACATCACCTATCGTCGTTGTCATAGGGGGCATGATCATAGGGGTGTCGGGAACGCTGTCCATGGCCGGTGGTGCATACCTTTCGTCCAAGTCCGGCACGCTGGTGGAGGGCCGCAAAGCAGGCATCGGGAACGCCACAAAGCCGAGCCGCGAGGCGCTCTATACCGGCTTATACTACTTCCTAGGCGCAATGGTGGCAATCGCTCCGTTCGCCGCCGGCGTGACGGGCATTGCCGGGATAGCGCTTGCAATAGTCCTCGTCGTCGCAGCCCTGTCTGCGGCATCGGTGGTGATTGCCATAACAAGCGACACCAGCATAAAAAGGAGGATGGCGGAGATGATAACGATCTCGCTTGCGGCCTCGTTCGCTACAATACTGCTGGGCCTTGTAATGCGGATATACTTCGGAGTCACCATATGAGGCCGCATGCGTCAGGGACGCGAAGCCGCTGGCGCTGTCGTTCTGGGCCTGATATACTGCAATGAACTCGCTGCAGTGTCCACGGCCCGAAACAACCTCTTAGACTGACATCTCGTCCTCTCAGTATCGAGTGGGGCAATGCATGGTCGGAAGGACGAACTCGCGCGAAAAGCATATAAACGTAGGTTGCAACAATACGAATACAGCGGGATGGGGCGATGACTTGCAATCAGTGGATAATGACGGAGACTGGATAAGCGGCGTGGAGAAGAGGATATATGCGGCAAAGGAGGAGATAAAGCAGTACATCGAGCCATACAAGTTCAGCGAGGTAAAGAGGTTCCTCCTGAAATTCTTCGACAACCACATAATCTGGGACCAGGGCAGCATAGGCAACACAGTGCCCGAGGAGGAAATCGGAGACTCTGCCAAGGAGTGCTACAGCATCTCTGAAACAGATCTCTGGATATCGCACAGGTTCAATCACCTCCCCAGCGAGTTCTTCATCATCAAGAAGAGCGAGGGCATAGGCTTGTACAGCAAGAGGGCGCACGTCAAGCTCCATGACGAAAAGCGCGAGCCGTACGTGAGGCTCAGCGCCTCCGTATATGTGACATACAAGGAGAGTAGCTCAGAGGAGATGCACAACGAGCACAAGGAGATAAGCATATCAAATCACAATCCCATCCCTGAGGATGCTATAAAGGTCATGGCAGACGACGACTTCTTCTATGACGTCACCTCGGAGGTCATTGCGAAGGAGGCATCTGAGAAATTCTCGGCAAGACCTGAAAAGATACGGTTTTACAGGAAGCTAAGCAGCGGATACAACTGCACCCATTACCTATGCGTGCATACGGGATCGGACTACATGGTCGTGGACAAGGCTGAGGAGATAGTTAGCAGCGAGGCCCTCAAGAACGTCTTCCCTGAGGAGGAGCACATTACGCTCTGAGCCCCTGCGAGAGCTGCTCCTTGATCCCCTCGACTATCTCCCTGACGATCCTGCTCCTATCAGCCTTATCCGACAGCTTTATCCCTGCTGCTACCCTGTGGCCGCCTCCTGCCTCGATGACTGCGCCGTGCCTGCCCTTGATCACGTCTATCAGCCTTACCAGGTCGATCCTGTCCTTCAGGTCCTTTGATGCCCTCATCGAGATGTATCTGCCGGAGTAGACGATAAGGATAGAAGGCCTGCTCTCAAGCTCCACTATCTTCCCGAGGAGCTTTGAGGAGAACCTGCCTGGCAGCGGGTATTTTGACTGCTCGTCCCTGATGCCCTCGAAATCCAGGGTGTATATCCTCACCCCGTCCCCATTGTGCTGCTTCAGAAGCGTAAGCGCCAGGGCCGTTACCTCACTGAGCCTAAGGCTTGCATATCTGGTGAGTTCTTCCCTCCTCGCAGCGTCTCCAATGATCCTGTCTATCTCATAGGGCGTTAGGTTCGCGCCAGGCTGCCCAAGGGCGATCCTTGTATCGCTGGTGACGAGATCAAGCAGCATCGAGAGCTCAGCTCCAGGCTCGTCTGCATTCCCGAAGTCGCTGTAGTCGCCGATAAGCGACGCATTCTCCATCTCCCTGGTATCAGTCTGCGAGAAGGTCTTCGCGAAGGCGCATGCCAGGAATCCCGCAGTATAGTTCGAGTCGCCTCCGTGAAGCCACGGGCTTATGTAGTGCTCCAGGCCCAGGCCTCCGAAGCCCTCCACAATCGGATGGTGGTCCAGCCATATTACGTCAAACTTGTCCCTCACTGCCGCTATTCCGGGATTGCTCTCGAGCGAGGTTCCGAAGTCTATAACGAGCAGAAGCGGCTTCTCGATGCTCGAATAACTGTTCGCGATCATCAGGTCGCTGCCGGCTTCGTAGGAGCCGTATGACACGCTCGGATGCATAATCCACGTTATGTTGTACTCGTAGTCAAGCGCGCTGATCCTGGCAGATAGGCTTTCAAGGGACTTGTACAGGCCGTACGCGCCGCTTGACCCGTCAGCATCGTTGTGGAACCTCACTATGATCGGGGCCGCGCATGCAAGCTTCCTTACCAGAAGGGATGCGCATTCCGACAGCCCCTTCCACATCCTCTCAGTCACTGCATCAATTTCGCCGATCCCGCTCCTGTAGCTCTCCTTATATATAGCCTTCCCCGAAAGTTCCTCTGCGTTCTTTCTCAGCTTTTCGAGCCCCGCGGGGTCTGGCCTTATGTCGGCGGTGCTGATGAAGCTCCCGTCGCCTTCGGCAGCTATGCGCTCCCCGGGCTCAAATCCGAGCGTGCTGCGCACCTCCACTATCTTCATGCTGTGCTCCAGCGCCACGTAATACCTGGATTCCCCATTGCCGCTGCTCTTAGAGCAGACTACTATCCCTATCAATGAATCTCCTGTCGAGCCGAGGATTATGGCACTGGCTGGACAGTGCCGTTGAATGCCGCCGAGGCATTGTACGTCGCATCCTGGTAGCACGCATTCCTTACCAATGCATTGCTTAGGTATGTGCAGTATGTGGTATTTGAATATTGCGATGCAAGCGAGACGTAGCACTGTTCGGCCCCGCTCGCGTTTAACGAGGAGCATATGGTGGAATTCCTTGTGCCCACCGCCTTTGATATCATGACCAGCTCGGCGCAATTGTTCTGCGCGCTAAGGTTCGTGCCTGTTATAGTTGTGTTCCTGCAGTAGTTGAGCATAACGGTGTAATTTTCCGTTCCGGAAGACGTCGAGTTGGATGGCGGTGCCGCAATTATGGCGCAGGACTGCTGCATTGTTGAGTTTGATATGCCTGTGCACGCGCTCTGGTTCCCGAACTGCGAGGCATAGGAAAGATAGCACAGATCCCTTGGGCTTATCCCTGTATTGTTCATAAACGCCAGCATCATGATGTACGTGCTGAGGTTCGACGAGACCCTGCCATAGTCCAAGGCGGTACTGCCCTGCAGCACGCCGTCCATTATCCCTGTATTGGTGGCAGAGGTAACGCTGCCGCAGTAGTCCTTGTTCTTGAGCCTAAGCGCGTCAGCGAAGGCTATCGATGAGGAGCAGATTGTCCTGTTGGCGTTGTTCCCTATGCCGGAACAGAGGCTTGCGTTGTGGCTGTCCATGGCAATCGTGCTCAGACACGAGTCCCTGTAAGTCCCGTTGAGGCTGTAGCACAGCCCATACCTGCCTGTTGCATTGGCCACATAGCTCGTGCAGAGTGCCGCGCCGCTCTGGTTGCCTGTCAGGGGGCACATGCTCGCGTTGTCGTGGGCCTCAGCAATAGAGAGGTAGCATGACTCCGAATACGAGAGCGTCAGGTTACCGCAGAGCGTGGCGTTTCCGGACGAGACGGCTAGCTGGTAGTAGCACTGCTCCCTGCCACCGGCCACGAGCACGCCCTTGCATCTCTGCAGCGGCGAGCCTCCGGAGCTGAGCGCAACGGAGAGGAGTGCGAGCCCGACTATTACCGCGGTGACAACTGCCATGAGCCTGAGCCTCTGGTTCTGCTCTGCCCTCAGAGCCGCTTCAGCCGCGTCTTGTTTAACCATGTTTATCAGCAGTCAGTAGGGCGTTATATCCTCGGCAGCAAAGACCCTAAAGCCCGAAGGGGTTATGTCATAAGGGGTCGTGACGAAGCTGTGCCTCGACCCTCTTATCTTAAGCACCTCCGACGCGAGCAGCCTCTTCGTCTCCTCACCGGTCTGGTATAGGGCTATTATCCCGTCGAAGATGAAATACTCCGGCTTGAAGATGAGCTTGTCCCTGTCAGGGCTCTCCATCTCTATGGTCATCAGCGAGGTGACCCCGAGCCTCCTGAGATTTGTTATCAAGGCGAGCATGTACTTCCTGTATAGAGCCGCATCGCGTATCATTATATCAAACACGGAAATTGAATCTATAACGACCCTTGTCGCATTGAGCTCGCGTATCTTTGACTCTATGTTCGTCATCACCTTACCGAACTCGTATGACGAATGCCCTATCTCGCTTGCGTCAAGCGCGTTGATTATCGGGGTCTCTGCGTCGAAGACCAGCTTCCCGTCCCTGACAACGTCGTCTATGTCGGTCAGTTCGGTAAATGCCGACTTTACGTTCTCCAGCACCCTATCAGGATCCTCCTCGAACGCAAAGAAGATTCCCGTATTCCCCATCTTCGCGTTCCTGTAAAGATACTCGAACGAGAACATGGTCTTGCCGGCGCCCGGACCTCCTGTAATGAGCACCTGGCTCTTCTCCGGCACCCCGCCGTAGAGCATCTTGTCGATTCCGCTTATTCCAGTCTTAACGCGTCCTACCATACCTCCGCCACACGGCACCTGCCAATACTATAATCCACGTGCTGTTTTATATAGTTATTCTGGCGTTACCTCATCATGAACAAACGATACGTTGCTGTCGGCGTGTTCATCGCGCTGCTTGGATTCCTTTTCGCATATGCGTCGGGCCAGCAGGCGCTGTCAAACCTCTCCAATCCCAACAACACCGCAACAAGCACCGTCTCTATGAACGGCATGTCCTCGGCCTACATACCCGTGCAGTTCAACACAACGAGCATCTTTGCTGTTTGGTACAACTCAAGCAACACAATAAACTTCTTTATCGCCAATGCGTCAGCATTTCAGCATCTTGCGCAGGATCTCAACTCTACAAACAACCTGTCCAACGAAGCCGCGGCCCTTGAGGGGAACGGATTGCTCATAAGCATAGAGAACAGGACCGGAGGCATCTTCCCGTACCAGCAACAGTACGAAGGGTACTATCCCTCCCCTAACTACTTTGCCTCAAACACGACGCTGCTCCAAAACGGCACCTACTACATAATCTTCAGGAACCCTAACCGCTACAATACGACCATACTCTACTCGTTTTACGTCAGGTCAATGGAGTCCGAGAGCTCCAGCATGTCTGGCTCGGTGGGCTTCGGCATGGCAAGCGGCATAATGATGGTTGGAGGACTGGCACTTGCAATCTATGCCCTCTTCATGAAAGGCGCGCCTAAGGGTCTTAAGGGCTCTGAGGACGAGATACAGGGCATATACTCGGATATTGAGAGGAAGGAGAAAAAGAGAAGGAGGAGCGCCGGCAGGAGCGGGCGGAGGCTGGCGAGAAGGCCGCACGCCCATATACGCGGCACAGGGAAGAAGAGGTCAGGGGGACCGAAGGGGCAGTGAGCCCGGAGTGCGCTTTCCCCTCGTCTGTCAACCTGGCGCCATATCTGTCTAACCCGGCTTCGTCGCATAGGTTTATTAAACAAAACTGCAAAGCCTAATCAATGGACACGTTGCAGGAAAGGATAGCTGGTGAGATAACCCTCTCGGAGAGCCCGGGATCGACGATGAAGAAGTGGAGGGAGCTGTTCGGCGTCTCACAGATAGAGCTTGCCAAGTACCTGAAGATCTCGACGTCCACGATAAGCGACTACGAGGGAAACAGGAGGGCCAGCCCAGGCGTCGGCATAATCAAGAGGCTCGTAAACGCCCTCGTCGCGATAGACGGCCAGAAAGGCGGCGAGGTGGTGAGGAACCTCGAGAAGTTCAACAAGGACGACACGAAGACGCCTTTCTACTTCATACACGACTTTACCGCCCCGATAAACGGGAACGACTTTGCAAGGCTCATAGACGCGAAGATAGTGGCGAATCCGGGTTACCTTGACACGATGAAGCTCTTTGGTTATACGCTGATAGACTCGCTTAGGGTCATCCTTGAGATCTCGCCAAGCGAGTACCCGAAGCTCTTCGGAACGACTAACGAGCGTGCCTTCGTCTTTGACCAGGTGAGCACCGGCAGGTCTCCCATGGTTGTGATACGCGTTGCACCGATAAAGCCGAGGCTTGTCGTCATACAGAACATCGACCAGGTCGACAAGCTCGCGATAAAGATATCCCAGATAGAGAAGATTCCGCTCCTCACGACGAAGCTGAGTGCAGAGGAGATGAAGATAAGGCTCAACAACATCTGACAGGCGCAGGCCCCTGCAAGGGGTTGCGCAGGCGCCGGGAAGATGCCGCCGTGGACGGCATGCATCCGGCAGTCTGCGGCTATTGCAGCACATATATAAACCGGAGCGGCCAATCATGAGACGATGATGAGAATGATGCCGAATCTAGACCCAAAGGCAATAAAGAAGATGATGGACAGGATGGGGATAAAGTCTGAAGAGGTTGACGCCCAGCGCGTTGTGATAGAGGGCAGGGATAGTGACATAGTCATAGAGGAGCCGCAGATACTCAGGATAGACGCACAGGGCAGCATTTCTTTTCAGATAAGTGGCGCCGTTTCTGAGCGTCAGAAACTCCAGGAGAAGGCCGAGATAAGCGAAGACGACATAAGGATGGTGGTGGAGCAGTCAGGGATCGACGATAGCGCTGCTGCAAGGGCCGCGCTTGAAGCAACGAACGGAAACATAGCAGAGGCCATCCTCAGACTGAAGTCAGGCTGAGGCTGGCATGAACACGCCGTTCATGCTCTTAGTCTCAAGAAACTCGCGCAGCGGCATCACCCTTGCGCCTGAGAGCCCCGAATATGCCCCTATAACTGCATCGTTGACCACCATTAGCACCTTTGGGTATATCCTATTCCTGTAGGCCAGCATCTTTTCTGTGCTCTCCCTGCTCTTGCTTCCGGTCTCGTACTCCACCGCAATCCGCTCCCTTCCTTCAAAGGCGATCACATCGGGGCCATAAGAGCTATTATAGACAATGCACCTTATTCCGAGGCTCTCCAGGTGCCTTTTCAGTATGCCAACGCAGACCTCGTGCTCAGGCGTATTCTTAGGTGCAGCTATGTACCACGTCCCGTCGTATATGCACCGCTCCCTTACCTCATATGCCGAAATAGCGCCGCTGGCTATCATTCCATCCAGCTTTGCAGCGACCGCGCCTGCCGTGAAGCCCTTCACAGATACGGCATCCAGCAGTTCGCATGACGGAACGCAGGACCGCGCCGCTTGCATTATCTCATACGCCAGGCATGTCCCGCCGTCGCTGCTGAGCCTGAACTTTGCAATTACCGGATTGTTCCTTGAGGAATCGAGCACGAGCGCGCTGCCCATGCGCAGGTTCCTGAGCGCCCGCTTTACCTCTACGAACCTGTTGAGCTCGTTGCCGCCTGATACCATGTTCGCGATGTAGTTAAGCTCCTCGGGCTCCCTCTGGTAGAACGACATGAAGAGGGACGCGTTCACCCGTATCTCCCTGTCGATGCTCTTGGATCTCTGGGCCATCGCGATCAGGCCGATGCCGTACTTCCTACCCTCAGCGGCGAGCCTTCCTGCCATGGACCTCTGCCCCAGCTTCTCGGCCTCGTCAATCACTATACAGAAGCGCGCGTTTCCGTTCTTACCCCTCATCAGCATCGTTCCATAGACCTTTCTCAGGAAGCCGTCAAGATAGACAGACTGCGCCTCGCCAGTATGCAGGCCTGAGAGGAGGAAGATGCTGTTGCTTTCCATGACCCTCTTCATATCGGTGCTCTTTGAGAAGGCGCCACTGTCGAGGAGAGAGAGCCGCCTGGAAAGCCCGTCGAGCACGTGGATCTCGCCTGAGGAACAGTGCTTCTTGAATATCTCAAAGGTATATAGCAGGTCGTGTATGTTTGGCAACTTTCCATAGCTCCCAAGCCTGTTATACGTGAAGGTCAGGGCGCGGTAGAGCTGATATCCCTGCACGTCGCCAAGTCTGAAGACGCGCTTGAACAGGCCCACGATCTCACTGGCCTTCTCCTTCTCGCTCATACCGTCAGGTTCGAAGATGTTTATGCCGCTGTGCGCGGCGTCATAGACCTCGGCACCTATGGAATCGGCAATCCCCATGTACTCGTTATGCGGGTCGAGGATTGCTACACGTGCCCCGGACCTCACGAGTCCTTTCACAATCAGCTTGCACGCATTTGACTTCCCGCTTCCGCTCTCTCCGACAATGACGATATGCGGATTAAGCCTCTTCCTGAACCACTCGCTGGCATCGCGGAATCTTATCCTCTTCCACTGCCATCTCGGCCTGTCAAAATAAAGCCTCTTCATGCCGAGCTCGCTGACGATGCTTCCGATTCCATCGCCGCCCCTCCTGTTCAGCACATTCAGATTCAACATTTTAAATATCGATCGCATGATATCACCAAATCTCGACAAAAAACCCGCACAACTTATCGGCGGGAAGAATTGCAGAATATAAATAGCATTAGGCGCCTTTCCAAACATACCGTGTTGCAGCGCAGATGGCGTGATATGGCCGGTACGTCAATAGTAGAACGGTAAGAAACACTATTAAATGTAAGGATCCAAATAAGTCTTGAGCGTTGGGTGAGTTATATACACGATTGCCATACTGCAGCACCATGATGGTCCTTTAGGCGCATACCATGAGGTATCTATATGTGTGTGTGGCATGCCCTTTAGACTTGGAGTAGCTGGCTTCCATGACTGCATCTGATTGCAGATCTCTCCTTCCGTCTGGAAGACAGGGGCTTTCTGCCATGGACTTTAGAAGCTTAGTATACGCCCACCAGGCCGGCTACGGCACGTATATGATGCTGCCTGATCCCTCCCTTTTCCTGTCCGCCGGCGTTCCTGTATAGTCGATTGGGCGTTCAGGCTTGAACATCTTGTACTCCTCCACCAGTACTGTGTATAGCCTGCTGTAATGGCCATCAAACCTTCTATGGCAAAAGCGCCCTATGATCGTGTCAGTTATAACCATCGTTTTTATCTCCGCTCCCTTCAGGTTCCTCTTAAGGTCCTCGGCTTCCTTCTCCAGCCATCCCTCCTCAAAGACAGGGAGTACAAGCATGCTGCCTTTTGGTATCTCTACGCGGCTTGAAAGGGCGTATCTGTTTACTGGTGCTTCTATATCCTCTATTATGTGCGTAAGGAACCACGGCCGCGCCCTCTCGACCTCGGCTCCATGCACGACTTCTGTCATTATTATTGCATTGTACTTTACTGCCAGGTGCGCTACTGTAAGCGTTATTCTCTTGAGTACCCCCTTCTTGATCAGCGAGTAGTAAGTGTACTGCGAGGCTCCGCTATCGAGATGCAGCATGCTGTCTATCTCGGAGAACTCGACCTCGCCATTTCTGTTCAGCTCTCTCAGTACAGCGATCTCCCTGTTTACTAAGACCGCACTTCTGCCAGGCCTTGGCCTGCCTGCTTCTGCATCTTTCTGCAGGAGATCAAAGAAACTATCCCTTACCGGTATGAAGCCGTATGTGTCTGCCGCAGCGGTTGTATACCACTTAGACCTGTAGTTCCTGAATACCAGAACATTCTGCAGCCTGATTAGCATGGTTGACATCTCATTGCCCCCTTTTGCGAGCGTGTAGAGTATAAGGTCGTACTCTCCCTTGACGAGAAGCGCCAGCTGTATCATAGGCTCAGCCTCAATGCAGCTTTTCATCTCGTCAAGCGATGGCATCATGCTGCTGGAGAACTTCACAAAGGTGAAATAACCCAGGTATCCGAGCTCTTCTGTGTCTATCTCAGCGAGGTATCTTATCCCGTATGCCTTCCGGAGCCTGCCGACACGCGTCCTGGCTGAATTCCTCGAAATTCCTGCGAGCCTGCCTAGGGCTACATAGGTAAGCCTGCCGTTCATGCTCATAGCCGTCATCAGCTTCCTGTCGATCTCATCCGGCCTTGGCGCTCTCGCGTCATTCGGAGTGATCGTTTCAGTTTCAGGCTCCTGGCGCATCCTGTGCTTTGCCTTAACAAACCTGCCATTGTCAAGGATCCTGCCAAGGTAGTATGTGACCTTCTTCGTCCTCTTCCTCTCCCTGTCGTATACCCCGCGGGCCTCAAAGACGCAGTACGAACCGCCGATCCTCTTTACCTCTATATAATGCTCGTAACTGCTCCTCATCTTATCCAGCGTATTCCTGACTTTAATTGGCAGTTCGGCCATACTCTACCATATGGCGGGTAATTTATATTAACTCATACTTATCCAAGAATAAGGGGTGCGGGAACCGCTCCGTGCACAAGGAGGTCTGTGCCGGCATTCTGCCTATCTGGCCAGCCTTCTAAGCATTTCCATCTCCTCGCCGTCTGCCAGCTCTGGATTCCACGGAGTCTCGAGTATCAGTATCTTATCCCTGATGCCGTTGTAGTTGAGGAGGGCGGCAAAGGCATCCAATCCTATAAAACCCTGTCCTATGTTGTCGTGACGGTCTCTGCCTGAGCCAAGGCCGAACTTCGCGTCGTTCACGTGCAGCACATGCACCCTGCCAAAGTCGAGCATATCGCCTATGGTGTCAAGTATCTTCTCCCTGCGTATGTCATAGCCTGCGGCAAAGAGGTGGCAGGTGTCGAGGCAAAAGCCCAGCCTGCCTGCCCTTGATAGGCTAGATTCCTCGTATATGCGCGCAAGGTCCTCGAGCCTGCTGCCCACGCTGTTCGTGTTCCCTGCCTGGTTCTCAAGCAGTACTATCGCCTTGCCTGTCCCGTCGGAGAGTTCGTCAAGCGCACCGATCACATTTCTTATCCCTTCTTCTGCACCCCTGCCAAGGTGGCTTCCAAGATGCGCTATAAGGTACCTGATGCCGAGCAGGTCGCATATCCTCGCGTTTGCCGCAAGCGATGAGACCGACTTCATGCGCTTCTCCGGATCAGCAGAGGCGAGATTCGGCAGGTACGGCATGTGGCATACGGCCTCTATGTCATACCTGTGCCCCTTCCTGACAAACCCGCCTATAATGCCTTGTGCAGGCAGCTCTGCCTTCCAACCCCTGGGGTTCGAGACGAAGATCTGCATTGCCGTGGCACCCATGGCAGCCGCCCTGTCGAACGCAAGATCGAGGCTCCCGGCAGCCGAGGTATGATATCCTATTCTAAGCATATGCATCTGCCTGTGTCATTCCATGCCGGCAAGCGAACCACCGCAGTACGAGCTGCCATAGCCGGATCTTGCAGCTGCAATCCGATATGAGCCTGCATTCCAGGGCAGCCGGCACTTCTGCATATCCGTTATGGCCGTAGTGGGCCGTCAAAGTGCCAGGGACAGTAAATTCCGCCAGGCTACCTTGCCTTGCGCGCGTTTCCATAGTCATGCAGATGCCCTGTGCTTCCTCCACCTGTGCTTCCTCCACCTGTGCTTCCAAGCGTCTCCTTGAGCAGCCGCATCTCCTCATCGGAGAGTGCCTTGCTGTCCGCGAAGACCTTACTTGAAACCACAAATCCGAGCGCTTCCAGCCTGTCTCCGTCAAGGCCTGCGCTCTT
>JAJZYR010000021.1 GCA_021797995.1 Microcaldota archaeon | reverse complement strand
GGAAACGGATGCGAAAGCGGGACCGTCGAAGCGAGAACATACCTTTGGATCGGGAAGTCTTGGTCCGATGGGAAGCCCCGGGCTTTAGCCCGGGGAGGATGTCACATCTTTCAAGTCATATCTAAGCGCGGCTGGTAAGCATGGAAACGAGCACAGGGCATCGGCGGAAAATATTCTATAATCCGTATGCATACATAATCCTGACGATAGGCCTGGTCCTGCTGTACGCCCTTCTTGTCTATCTGAACATCGTGCCCCAGAGCAACATAATAGCGCAGAATCCTGGAATAATCGAGACGCACCTGGCTGAATCCGCATTCGCGCTTCTCTTCGGCATAGCGATAATCGAGGCGGTGAGCAGAGCCATATACTACTATATGATAAAGGGGATAAACCGCGCAGAAGCGAGGACGCTGAGCGAGCTTTTCAAGGTGGTCGCATACTCGCTGCTTGCGCTTACAATACTCACCATCATAGTCGGGATACAGAACATCAGCGGCATCCTGGTAGGCGCCGGATTCCTTGGCATAGTCATAGGCCTTGCAGCCCAGTCAACGATATCCAATCTCATCTCAGGCGTGTACCTCCTGGCGAGCAGGACGCTGGAGCCAGGGGACTATGTAAACATACACACGTGGCAGTACACGATGCAGCCGGAGACGTACCCACACGACAAGTTCATTCCCGGGTTCTCGGGAACTATAGAAAGCATAGGCGTGCTGTACACGAAGCTGCTGCATGAAGAGGGGATTCCGCTCTACATACCGAACAGCATTGTTTCGCAGGCGCTGATCCTTAACTACCACCGGGCAAGAGAACGCAAGCTGAGGGTGCAGTTCGACCTTGACATCTCGATTCCCTACCGGCTTGTGCAGAAGGTTGTCGCCTCAGTTATGAAGAAGCACCGCATAACGGGATATACAATCGACATAGACTATCTGCACACGAACATATACGTCGTTTCGGTGCACTTCGGACTTATGAACGTGAACATAAAAAGGCTGAGGTCTGATATCCTTACCGGCCTGGTCGGGGCAATAAGCAGGACCAAGAAGCATGCGCGCTAGCTTACTCCTATTATCGCAGTGCCAATGGCTATGATGCCTATTCCTACCCACCTTACTGGGGTTATTGCCTCACCAAGCAGGAGGAGGGCGAGTATGCTCGCGAAGATGTAGCTCAGGCCTCCGAAGCCGTATGCCCAGCTGAGGCTCTTTCTGCTCAGCGCGTAGAAGTAAGCCACTGTTGAAACCGCATAGACGGCAAGCCCGGCGGCAATCAGCGCGATAAGATACGGTTCTTCTGCATCAAGCCCCATCTTGAAGAGAACCTGGCCGAGGCCGCCAAGCAGCGTGCTGAATACAAGAACCAGCGCAACCATCTTCTTGGATACGGATCCCGGCACCAAATCCCCTAGTATGTAAGCGCTACGACGGCAATCCCCGCCACGACAAGCGCAACGCCTATTATCCTGCCCAGGCCTATCTTCTCCCTGAGCTTGAACCTTGAGATGAGAAGTACGAAGACAAAGACGCTCGCGAAGGCCGGATAGACGAACGAGAGCTCGCCGAGCCTCAGCGCGTAGAGATAGATGGCAAGGCTTATTGCGTAGATGGCCGCGCCTGCGAGCATTCCCCTGTTCCTTGCCAGGGAAAGCACCCCCTTCATATCAGGGGAAAACCGCGTGATGTGCTTCTTGAAGAGGTACTGGGCTGCTGCTGCCAGGAACGCAGATGCAAGTACGATTGCGATAATCAGGAGCTCTCCGGACATATACTTCATACTGTGGCTAGCGCAAGCTTATTTAATCTTCAGGCGGCATATGGATTCTGGTAGAATGGTACGAATAACAGATCCCGCCGAGCTCCGCATGGTATACCTTTCCGTAGTGGTCGTTGCCCTAAGTGTTGTTGCAATCGTAGTCTTCGCATATGGCTACAACGGCATAATATTCTATGCCATAGCGCTGGCCGCCATAGCTGTGGGGTTCTACATGTCGCGCAGCATGTCCGCGTCCAGGTCAAGCACCGGGCCTGTGGGAAAGCAGAGGAGAAGCTAAGGTACGTTGAATGAACAAGCTCATAATAGCCGAGAAACCGAGCGTAGCCTCTAGGCTCGCCCTCTCCCTCGGCGACGGGCAGCCGAAGCGCGGCTACTCAAAGGAGGGAGTCAGCTACTACGAGGTAAGCAAAGACGGCGACAGCCTCTTCATCGTTGCGGCTGTGGGCCACCTCTTCACGATAAGGCAGAAGGTGCAGTCCCGTGAGCTGCCCGTATTCGATATCGAGTGGGTCGCGTCATACAAGGCCAGCGAGAGCTCCTCCTTCACCAAGAAATACCTTGACACGATAGCTGAGACGGGGAAGAGGTGCGCAGAGTACATCAATGCGTGCGACTACGACATCGAGGGAACGGTGATAGGCACGAACATCATCAGGTACGTGGCAAGGGGCGATGTCAATGCCGCTCTCGATCCAGGCACTGTCAGGCGGATGAAATTCTCCACGACGACAAGAGAGGACCTGCTGAATGCCTATGCGCATCTCGATGCCTTCGATGCAGCGAACTTCGACGCCGGAGAGTCAAGGCACATGCTCGACTGGATGTGGGGAATAAACCTCAGCAGGGCGCTGATCAGGGCCGTCGCTTCAGTGGGGGTAAAAAAGATACTGAGCATAGGAAGGGTACAGGGTCCGACGCTTGGCGTGATTGCGGAGCGCGAGAAGGAGATCAGGGACTTCAAGCCCAGGGACTTCTGGAGGCTGCTGATGCTATGCGGCGGCGTCGAGTTCGAGAACAGGCGCGGAAATATTTTCGATAAGGGCCAGGCGGACCAGGCGCTCGCAAAGGTAAAAGGCTCCGAGGTGCTGGTAAGGGCGCTTGACAGGCGCGAGAACCAGGTGCGGCCATACCCGCCATTCGACCTCACGTCGCTCCAGCTCGAGGCGAGCAGGGTCTTCGGAATCGACCCTTCAAGGACGCTGGCGATTGCGCAGGCTCTTTACGAGAGGTCCTATATCTCCTATCCGAGGACGACGTCGCAGAAGCTGCCATACTCGCTGAACCTTCCGAGGGTAATAAGCATGATGGCGAAGATCGAGGCGTACAAGGCGCTTGCGGAGCGCCTGATAAAGGAGGGCAGGTTCAGGCCTGCAGAGGGTGCGAAGGAGGACGAGGCCCATCCGGCGATATACCCGACAGGCGAGCCTCCAAGGAAGCTGTCTGGCGAGGAGGAGAAGGTATATGATATCATAGCGAAGAGATTCCTGTCGTGCTTTGCCGAGTACGCTACCATAGAGTCTACAAAAATAACGCTTGCTGCCGGGGGCGAGGAGTATGTCGCAGACGGGAGCATAGTCAGGAAGAGGGGATGGCTCGAGTTCTATGGATACTACAAGCCCAAGGAGGCCTCGCTGCCAGAGCTGTCCGTAGGCAAGCCTATATTACCTGAGAAGGTGTACTCGAAGAAGGGCGTTACCGAGCCGCCTAAGAGGTACTCCAAGGCGGGCCTCATCGCGCTTCTGGAGAGGAAGAACCTCGGTACAAAGGCCACAAGGGCAGAGGTCATAGACACGCTCTTCAGGCGGGAGTACATAAAAGGGGCAAGGATAGAGGCAACAGGCCTGGGCATGAGCGTATATACCGCGCTGAAGCAGTACTGCAGTGAGATACTCGACGAGGAGCTTACAAGGAAGCTCGAGTCGGACATGGAGGACATAACAAAGGGAAAGGCAAAGAAGGCCGATGTGATACGGGAAGGGGAAGAGATCATCAGGAAAATAATAGACGATTTCAAGAGGAACGAGGGAGGGATAGGCAACGCGCTGAAGGAGGGGCTCAAGGAATCCGAGATCGCAAACTCTCTCGGCAAGTGCAACAAGTGCGGCGTGGGCATGCTTCAGATCAGGAGATCAAAGGCAGGAAAGAACTTTGTTGGCTGTACCAACTATCCGAACTGCACAAACACCTTCTCGGTTCCGCAGGGGGCTGCAATAGTGCCTACCGGAAAAAGCTGCGAGCTCTGCCACACCCCAATAATAAAGGTATTCAGGAAGGGTAAACGGCCGTTCACGATGGACCTGGATCCAAACTGCATCACGAAGAAGGATTGGGGAAAGCCGAAGGGCGGGGCCGGCACGGAAGCCGGAGGGCCTGCGAATCCCGAAGCTTCAGCTGCCGCCCCTAAGTCAGTTGCCGCTCAAACTGCCGCAAAGGCGCAGCAGCCACCAGGATCACTTGCGGTTCCTGAAAAGAGGCATGCTGCAGCAAGGACTGCCGGGACAAAGAGGCCAAGGCCATCCCGGCAGGCAAAAGCCAGGAAGGCAAAGTAGCGCCAGTGGAAGGGATCGCCGTGCCAGTGCCGCTGCGCAGAGCGCTAGGGATGCCGCACCCTACCTCTTTATCCTGTCCAGCAGGTGGCGTACTATAAGCTCTGCCGGATTGATTCCGGTGACCGACCTGAATCCTGCCCATGCGATCGTCGGGTTTGTCTCGAGTATGAAGTAGCCGTCAGGCGTCTCGGCTATGTCCACCCCTGCAAATTCGAGCCCCATCGCCTCGGCCGCCCTTACGGCAAGCTCGCCAAGCTCGTCTGTCAGCTTCGCCTTTGAAGGCACCGCGCCCTGCGCGATGCTGCTCTTCCATGTCGCTCCTTTCCTGAACTCCGCCCCAACAGCCACGCCTCCGACAACCACGACCCTGTAATCGCCGCCCCCCTTCTTTTCGAGGAATCTCTGTACATATATGGGCTTATTCAGGCTTGTGAAGTAACTGAAGATATGCATGGCCGCATCCGGATCATCAAGCTTGAATACCCCGAGTCCAAGCCCGCTCCTCAGCGGCTTCACGACGACGCTTCCAAACTCCTTCGCCGCTTCGTATCCTGCGAAGAGATCCTCGCTCGAGACAGTCTCGGGAACCGGAAGGCCGGCTCTTGCGAGGGTCGCCAGTGTTGCTAGCTTGTCGCTTGCCGGAATCCACTTTGAGATCTCGTTCATCACGCAAGTGCCGCTCAATTCGAGGGCCCTTACCGTCCAGATCCTGTGCCCGAACTGCTCGTAGTCCCTTATGATGCCTATGTTCCTCATCAAGGCCGCATCGAAGCTTGCGTCAGCCGCCATCGCCCTGCCCACGATATGCAGCAGCGAAACCCCCCTGCTGCCCATCCTGACAGCTGCCTTGTCGACAAAGAACTCGCACGCATCATGCCCGAGTCCGGATATCGCAGCCCTGAGCTCCGCAGCCCCGCTGAATTCCCTCTCGTCCGAGGAAGTTATCAAAGCAATCCGCATCGAATGCACCCTTTATTATACACGCCCGCCCTTTTATGCCTGACGGCTATATAAGCGCCATGGCCAGGAAGGCCGCGACAAGCGCTAGCGACACGGCAAAGTTGTCGTCAAGCTTCCATGGGAGCGACTCCACGAATGCCGCAAGCGCTGCGGCCGGAAGCGCAAGCCACCCGATTATAGGAAACGAGATTGCAAAAGTCGCCAGGAAGTAGACAAACGAGCCGGCAATGCTCTTGTGGCTGTTATAAGGCAGCTTCGGTCCCCTGTATGTGACCCCGACTATCGTTGCGGCGGAGTCTCCTATGAAGAGGGCCGCGAAGACCACTATTATGTAAGGCTTGCCAAGGAACGAGATTGCTATCAGGACTCCAAGGGCGAGCCAGAGGGCGCCAAGCCCAAGCGCGGTATTCCTCCTCTCGAGTCCGTAGACCAGCTTCGAGATGCGTTCAGACTTTCTTTCCTTTGCCATGTTGACGAGGAAGATCCCGGCCATTATGATAAACAGGAGTACTACAGAGGCAAGGTTAATGTTGAGGAAGTAGAACAGCAGTATGATTGCGGCACCGGCAGCCATCTGGACAGCATCCCTGCGTACTTCCGTGCGCCTGTTCCCTATCCTCTCCTTCAGATCGCGCATCATCGCGACCTCGCTCAGCATGCCGAGAAGCATCGCCTGTGCAATCAGTGTCAGACCCATCACATAAGATACAAGAATATAGACTATGCCGAAGGCGATGTACACGAAGTTTATGTCAGAGCCGTACGTCGGTATCATCCCGTTGAAGATCAGCATGCCCAGGATAAGCTGTACTACGGCTATCGGAGACGCGCCTTCATATGTGAAGAGAAGCACTCCAAGAGCGATGAAGAGCGAGAAGAGCGTCAGCTTCTTCCACTTCTTCCTATCGCGCACTGCGACGAGCCTGTACACGAGCATGGTTATCATAACCACATAAGCTATTGCCCCGAGCGTGTACGCGATCATGATGGAACACCATTATACTATATATATGAGCCAGGCTGCGGCCACAAAGCCCGCTGCGACGATAAATGGAACGACGTGCTTGAAGATGCGTATCGCGTCCTTGCTCGCTTTGAGCAGGAGTTCGTCAGCACCCCGCCCCCATACCCTGAAACCCCTCAGGGTTATCGTGCCATGCGAGAATGCCACAGGCTCCAGGCGCCCCTCGGCTTCGCCGACAAGCCTGTCGAGCACTGGCAGGAAATCGCCGAGCCAGGTCTCGCGCCCCAGCGAATTGCTGGCGTTCAGGGCTATCGAGTTGACCGAGTGCGTATCTGTGGTGCATATCTCGGCCTCAAGGCCGAATGCGTCCTTCATGTGGTTCACCACCCCGTCCCTGAACTCCGGCAGCATGTTGTTCGAGTCCACGTATATAATGGCGAATCTGGAGGTGCCGAACTCGAAGACCCCCACACTCGTATATCCCCAGCCGAGGTCCTTGCTGTCCGGGAGGAGCTTCTTTATCCGCATCCCTGCCGCCCCGAACCTCAGCCTCCTCTGCCTTCCGCTTGCCTCTGCGGCGCTCTCCATGATGGCCTTCCTATAGCTCTTCACATACTTCGAGCCCCTGTATATGCCCCTGAGCTCGTCTTCAGGTGCCGATTCGAACCTAGAGTTGTGCGCGTCTATCAGGATGACCTTTGACCTGTCCCTACCCGCCGCCGACTCAAGCAGGAGGCCGACGCCCCTGTCAATATCCTCGGTTACCAGGGGTGACTTGCTCAGGAGCACAAGGCTGGTGCCGTTTATCCTGATATTGACGGCCCTGCAGCTGCCCTCAATCCCGCGTCCGATCGCCCCCTCCGCCGCTTTCATCCTGCCGTTTGATATGCCGTCGATCAGCGCCCCGATCCGCTTCTTCATCATGTATATCTGGTTCACGCTTACTGGATTGTCTCCTGCGTTCACCGCTCCATGCATTATGAACGGCACCGCACCGTACTTCTGCTCTATAAATCTTCCGAACTGCTCTGTGGCGGTGCTGCCTCCGACGTTTGAGAACGGCCCGTAATGTATGTCCGGCTTTACGAATATCGCCCCGCCGCTCCCTGCCCCCTTAAGCACCATTACGTCGACATCAACGTCCCTCTCGGTCCCGGCATTCCCCAAAAAGTCTGCCTTTGGGTTTATGTCGAGCAGCCACTGCTGCACCATCGCACTGAAGACCGCGACGCCGCTGATGTTGAGCTCCTTCTTTGCGGGCCTGTCGATGGCGTATATTATGGCATAGCCCACTGCCAGGAAGACAGCCATGCCGGCATAGAGCTTGAGCAGTATGGCGTTGAGCGGCGCGTCCAGCGTGAAGAGGTACTTCCCGAAAGGTATGTAAAACAGGAGGTTGAGCACCGGCTGTACTGCTGCTATGAGGATCGAGCCCCTCCTCTGCCCTATCGCAACCCTGTTGATGAAGAACCAGTAGCCGTATATGCCGGCGTTGCCGAGTATCAGCATTACCGAGGCAAGTATGTAATAGTCGAAGACAGAATAGACAACCGCGATAGCCACTATGGCCAGCGCATAGATCAGCGAGACTGAGAGCGCGGCAAACATTGCATGCTTCAGCCTCATCCTCCACTTGAGGCCCTTGATTAAAATCGCCGTGAGGACCGCAGGAAGCGCTATTATCATTATCCCGGAGACGGCTGCAGAGAGAAGAAAGCCGTAATAGGCGGCTGAGCTTATTCCGGAATGTATTATAAGCCCGGACGCCATGCCGGCCGCTGCACCTACAGCCAGGAGCAGAAGGAGCTGCAGCTTGGCTGACGGGGCGTTAATGTTAAAGTAGTGCGTATACTTGGCAATGTCTATCCTGCTGTTTGGCATACCAAACCCACTATCTTCCGAAGCGCCTCCTCCTCTTCGAGTAGTCTGCCAGCGCCATCCTAAGGTCATTCCTTGTAAAGTCCGGCCAGAGCTTCTTTGAGAAGTAGAGTTCGGAGTAGTTGGACTGCCACGGCACGAAGCCAGACAGCCGTTGCTCCCCGGATGTCCTTATTATCAAATCAAGATTAGGCACTCCGCTTGAGAGCAGCGACTTCTCGAAGAGCTCCTCTAACCGCTTTTGCCCTCTACCCCTGAGCTTCCTTGCGGCTTCCCTTGCAGCATGCAGGATATCGTCCCTACCTCCATATCCAAGGAGCATGTTTATCACGCTGCCCTTGTTCCTGTGCGTCTTTATCTCTACCTTGTGCAGGAGTGAGACAAGATCCCTCGGCAGGAGCTTCCTGTTGGCGATTATATTCACCCTTGTCCTGTTCCTGTTCAGCCTTGCAAGCAGCTTCTTGTCCCTCGCAACCTTCTTGTATATGCCAAACAGAGCGTCGAGCTCCGCCTTGGGCCTTGAGAGGTTCTCCGAAGAGAGGGCCCAGACGGTCACGCTGTTTACTCCGTACGAGGCGCACCACTCGGCGAACTCTATGAACTTATTTACCCCCATGCTGTATCCATTCAGGACCGAGAGCTTATGCAGTTTTGCCCATCTCCTGTTCCCGTCAGGTATGATCGCGAGTGCGCTAGGCACTGCCATTTTCATTTCATTCAACCTCAGTGTAAGCTTTATGCGTCACAGCTTTACTTTATGCGCCACGGCTTTTTAATGGTTACTATGCAGCTCGCGCCAGCCGGAATACCACAATATCCACGAAACCAACATATATATCTGTTGCTGCTGCCTGTATCTGCGGTGTGTGCCCCATGGATCCGGTGGCAGAGGAGGTAATTCGCAGCAGGATAAGAGACATACCTGATTATCCGAAAAAGGGCATACTCTTCAAGGACATCACCCCCCTCCTGAAGGACAGGAACGCACTTGCAGTTTGCATAAACGAGCTTGCAAAGGCAGCCGTAGGCCTCGATGCGGATTACATAGTAGGCACCGAGTCGCGCGGCTTCATTATAGGTGCAGCACTCGCCTACAGGCTCAATGTCGGTTTCGTGCCTGCAAGGAAGCAGGGCAGGCTGCCGTACGACAAGGTAAGCAGGACGTACGACCTGGAGTACGGCACCGCGACTCTCGAGATGCACAGGGATGCGGTGGAGCGCGGCAGCCGCGTGCTCATAGTCGACGACCTCCTTGCTACGGGAGGCACAGCCAGGGCTACCGCAGACCTTGTAGGAGACCTCGGGGGAAAGGTTACAGGCTTTGCATTCGTCGTAGAGCTGGCAGGCCTTGGAGGCAGGGAGAGGCTCGGTGGAAGCAGGGTAATCTCGCTTATAAGATATTGAACAACTGACATCGGAGCAATGCATTGCTTCAGGGCGTGTCAAGTGCCGCTACTCGTACAAACCTCTCAGAAGATGCAAGAATCCGCTGACATGCTGTTATTATACCCCCTGGCCCTCAAAGAGCGATTTAATCAGGAGGGAGAGATGGCCCTCCTCTCTGAGCCTCCTAAATGCATAGTCAAGCCAGCGCTCTCCAAAAGGCAGGTATATTGCAGTCTTGTTGCCTCTCTTTGCGAGCCCCACCGCATACTTGTTCCTTATCCCGTTGAGCATCGCATACGTGACATCCCTCCTGTACGATCTGTTTAGGAGCAGCGCCTCGCGGATCAGGCCGGTGTCGTGCGTTGCTATCATGAACTCCTTTGAGTGCCTGAAGAGGTAATTCATGAGCTTCAGGTAATTCTGCGTTACAGCGGCCCGCGAGGTATACGAGACCCTGCTATCCTCCTTATATGCCCCTTTCACGAGCCTGACGACGGCGCCTGCCTTCACCAGCCTCTTTATGTCTCCTTCGCTCCTCTTCAGGCGCGCCTGTATGCAAATGCCAACCATCCCCTTCCCTGGCGCGCCGGTGTAAAGGCGTATTACCGAATCCACGTCCCTGTGCCTCTCCATGTCAAGCCAGATAAAGACGCCTTTCCTCCTTGCAAGCCCCACTATCTTTGCGTAGTTCCTCTTTGCGCATCCGATCCCAATCGTGAGTCCGATCTGCGTGGCCTTTATCGCTATGCTTGCATCCACGCCCCTCTTATGGATCTCATTGATAAGATTCAGGTATACCCTGACTGTGCTCTCAACGTCATCAATGTCGGAAAGGTTCTCCCCAAGGTAGTTTATCATCGCAGATACTCCCTGCGCGTTGAGCCTGGCGCTGGCGCCTACCGCATCCTTTATTCCAGCGCCGACAATCCACCTGCCTGCAACAAGCTTCTCAATGGCATTTCCGATATCCATGCACTATCCACGGGCGCAGGAGCCCATAGACATACCGTGCGCAGCAATAAAAAGCCCGTGCAATGGGGAAAAGCCTTTGCATCTGCAGCGCAGGCACTCGGCCCTTGCACCCTGCGGTATCGGCCGCTGTTATCAGTGGCTTCTTTCCTTCTCGGCTATGGGCTTCTGGTAGTGCGATTCCACGTATCGCTCTATGTGCTTCTTGAACTCCTCGGACGCCTCAGAGGCCTTTACCGATGCAACGTGCTTCCCGTCCTCATAGATGAGGCACGATGGATTCTCCCCGCTTCCAGGCAGGGAGATCCCCAGGTTCGCCCTCTTGCTCTCCCCTGGCCCGTTTACCACGCAGCCCATGACTGCGACCTTCATGCCCTCGACCCCGGCATATCCTGCGCTCTTCCAGTCCGGCATCCTGTCCTGCAGATAGCCTGTCAGCTCCTGCGCCATTTCCTGGAAGACTGTGGAGGTCGTCCTGCCACATCCAGGGCAGCTTGAGACTAGCGGCGAGAAGTGCCTGATATCAAGCGACTGCAGGATCTGCCTAGCCACAGTAACCTCTTCGGCCCTGCTGCTGCCCGGTGTCGGCGTGAGCGAGACCCTTATCGTATCGCCTATCCCCTTGGTGAGCAGCAGAGAGAGTGCCGCAGACGAGGCTGCGATGCCCTTCGAGCCGAGCCCTGCCTCTGTAAGCCCGAGGTGCAGCGGCTGTTCTATCCTTGGCGCAAGAAGCTCGTATGCCCTTACCATGTATGGAACCTCCGAGATTTTCGTGCTGACTATTATCCTGTCAGGTTCCATCCCGTACTCCACCGCCTTGTTGACCGACTGCACTGCACTCTCGACCACGGCGTCCACGGTCACCTCTTCCGCGGTCTTCGGCGTCTTGCTCCTTGTATTATCGTCCATGAGCTTCGTGAGCACCGACTGGTCAAGCGAGCCCCAATTCACCCCTATCCTTACTGGCTTGCCGTGGTCCTTCGCCACGTCTATTATTTTCCTGAAGTTGTCGTCATGCTTCTCCCCGAAGCCCACGTTTCCGGGATTTATCCTGTACTTGTCAAGCGCGTCTGCGCACTCCGGAACCTCGGTGAGCAGCTGGTGGCCATTATAGTGGAAGTCGCCTATCAGCGGTATATTGTAGCCAAGGTCGTCGAGAGCCTTCCTTATGGGCATCACCGCCCTCGCCATCTCCTTGTTCTGCACCGTAAACCTCACAAGCTCCGAGCCTGCCTTGTACAGCTCCACTATCTGGGCAACAGTGCCCTTTACATCGCCGGTGTTGGTGTTCGTCATGCTCTGCACCGCCACTGGGTGCTCCGAGCCTATGTACATGTCCCTGACTCTCACCTGCAGGCTCTTCCTCCTCTTAGTCCAATCAGACCCTTTCGGTATTCCTATCATCATGCTATTGCCTCTTCCCATGCGCCACAGGCACTGCCTTCGAGATCTCGTATGGCATCGTAAATCTCATATTTTCCTTTATAAAGTCAAGGTTCTCCACAGCTGCGCCCTGCCTTCTGAAGTATTCAGCCACTTCCTGTACAACATGCTCGGGCGCGCTTGCTCCGGCGGAGAGCCCAAGAACCCTCTTTCCCTCAAGCCACTCCTGCCTGATCTCCCCGGGCCCGTCAATGAGGTAGGCATCAGTTCCTGCAGCCCTGGCGGTGTCGACCAGCCGGTTCGAGTTTGAGGAGTTCTTGCTTCCGATTACGAGCATAACGTCGCATACCTTCAGCGCCTGCTTTACCGCCGCCTGCCTGTTTGTCGTGGCATAGCATATGTCCCCTGACGGAGGAGCCTGTATTCCCGGGAATCTCTTCTTAAGGGCTGCAATCACCGACCTGCATTCATCGATAGAGAGGGTTGTCTGCGTCAGGTATACAAGATTCTTCGGATCCTTTACGGTCACTGTCTCAGCCTCCTCTGGCGTTTCGACGATGCTTGTGATGTCCGGCCTTATTCCCATGACGCCTATCGCCTCCGGATGCCCCTTATGCCCTATGTAAATAATCTCCTTTCCGGCGCGCGCAAATCTGTTAACCTCTATGTGTATCTTTGTTACAAGAGGGCATGTGGCATCTATGGTGGAGAGCTTCCTCGCCTTTGCCTGCTCCCTGACGTCCGGTGCGATGCCGTGCGCCGAGAAGATGCAAACGCTCCCTTCAGGTATCTCTGCTACCTCCTCGACGAAGATCGCGCCCTTTTTGCGGAGCTCGTCGCACACCACCTTGTTATGCACGATCTCGTGCTTTACGTATACAGGCGCGCCAAAGACGCGCAGCGCCTCCTCGACCGTGCTTATCGCCCGGTCTACCCCGGCACAGAAGCCGCGCGGGCTGATCAATACCACCTTCTCGATTGCCATTGTACCACCTCGGCGGGAACCGCATACCCTAGTATGTGGCGGAAGCCGAGAAACATAACTCCATTAGGTCTTACCTAGCAACTTACTCCCCGATTATCTGTACCACTATCTTCCGTTTCCTCTTAATGATGTCAAAGTCAAGGAGTACAATATCCTGCGCGGCATCGAGCATCAGCTTGCCGTCCTTCAGCGGAACGGTTATGCTGGGCCCGAGTATTGCAGACCTTATATGGCTCTTTCCGTTGTTGTCGCCGCCGATGCCGTTGAGGTCCCCGCACGTCCTATGGTGCGCGTAGTCTATGCCCGATGGCGCCAGCCTCTCTAGTATCTCATGCATATCCTTCACCGTCCTCGGTTCGTGCTCCATTGTGCTTATGCTCGCAGTCGAGCACGCCACAAAGACATTTGCCAGCCCGTTCTTTATCCCCCCGCTGTTAATCATGCTTACAACGTTCGGCGTTATGTCAAGTATGTACAAGTCCTCTACCGGTTTCTCAACGTAGACCTCCAATGTTTTCACAGCCATGGAATCAACTACTCTCCAACTATCTGCACTACTACCTTCTTCCTGTTGTTCACTCCGTCAAAGTCTATCATCACGATCTCCTGCCACTTGCCTATTATGATTCTATTCTCCCTGAACGGCAGGGTTATTCCAGATCCGACTATTGAAGACCGTACGTCCTGCCTCTCAGGCACGGAATCGCCGCGCCTGCGTACATCAGGAGAGAGCCTACCAAAGGCCTTCTTTATGTCCTGCTCGGTGCCTGGCTCCAGCTCCATGGTCGTTATGCAGACATTGGAATTCATGCTCTGTATCGTGGCTATCCCGCTGTCCATCTGCGAATCTATTACAGAGTGCTCCACAGGCCTCGTTATGTCAATGATGCCTATGCCTTCCTCATTCTTCTTGAATTCAAGTTCTACGGTCTTTATCTGCATGTTATCACCTTGCCTGTGCGTTGGTAGTATTCCGCTGCCCGTGCTTTTTATATGCGCACCATGGCTTCGTCAGAAGCCGTGTCCCTGCCTCATAATTGTCGTCAATTCCAGATGCGTACATGCACAAATGACGTATATATCTACGTTGATTGCTGGCGCGCGATCGTCGCCACGAAGCGGCCAGCAGGGCATGTGACATTCTTATACCTGTAAACTGTGTGGGCCTCCTCTGCATTTATGCAATTACTGCATCCTGACTGCCAGGTACCATGAGTCTCAGGTTCTATTGTTGGTACGCCTGATTCCTTCTATCTCCTCAGCCGCCCGCTCCCTGCTATTCCTGTCTGCATCTGTTATCTGCTTAAGCGTCGGATTCTGGACAGCGGTGCAGGAATCCAGCACAGCCTCCACGACCTTGGGCATGTCCCCGAAGTGGATCCTGCCTTTCAGGAATGCGTCTACCGCTGTTTCATCGGCTCCATTCAGGATTGCAGGCGCAGTGCCTCCGGTCCTGCCTGCCTTCTCAGCAATCCTGAGGCACGGGAACCTATTCTGATCAGGCTCCTCAAAATCAAGTCTTCCAACCTCCGAGAGCCTGAGCCCCGGCAGTCCTGTGTCAAACCTGTACGGGAAGGAAAGCGAATACTGTATCGGATACCTCATGTCATGGGGGCCTTGCTGTACCTTCTGACTCCCGTCCCTGAGTACGACTCCGGAATGCACGATGCTCTGCGGATGTATCACAACCCTTACCATGTCAAGAGGGACGCCAAAGATCGCAGAGGTTTCTATTCTCTCCATGCCCTTGTTCATCATTGTCGCAGATCTTGTCGTTATAAGGCTTCCCATGCTCCACGTAGGGTGCTTGAGCGCCTGCTCAGGCGTGGCTCTGTCCATCTCCTTCAGGTCCGTCCTGAGGAACGGGCCGCCTGAGCCTGTAAGCAGGAAGTAGTTAATGAAATTGTCTGCGCCCCTGTGCAAATTCCATATCACGCTGTGCCTCTCCTCATTACCATCCCAGACCTCGGGTTCAAGGCACTGCCACATCGCGCTCGGTTCGCTGTCGATTGGAAGCACCTCGACGCCTTTGCGCTTCGCCGCATCCATCACGAGCTTTCCTGCGGCCAGGAAGGTCTCCTTGTTCGCCGTCGCTATGCGTTTCCCCTTCTCAATCGCCATGAGCGTAGGTTCGAGGCCGGCGAAGCCTGCCGTTGCGATCACATCAACTTCCACTTCCTCATATCCGCACACTGCAGTTGCATTCTCCTGGCCTGATAAGATCTCGGTGCCGGCCGCCTTCCCGGAGAGCCTCTGCCTCAGCTCGGCAGCCTTTGCCTCATCCGCGACGACGGCGTACTTCGGCCTGTGTTCGAGTATCTGCGTTTCCATGACCCTGATGTTGCTGTTGCACACCAGTGCGACGACGTCAAAGTCAAGCCTGCCCCTGAGCCGCTTTACAACATCAAGGGTCTGCGTGCCTATAGAACCAGTTGATCCGTGTACCGCAATTCCTGTCCTCTCCATATCCGCCACCAATGCCTGGCCATGAAGGAGTCCTCCAAGGGCATGCAGATTATCCATACCAAAGCTTTTGTATGTTTGCATCAATCCGCTGATTGCCGATTACTCCATCCGCAGCAGTCCCGGCTCGACACCTAGCCTGCGTGCCGCATGTGTGATTGCCTCCCCAAGATTGGCAACACGGAACATGTTGCCCTGTCTTGCTGCAAACCCATGCGGTATCAATGCCGACGGATTGTGCCTGCCGGCGAAGTAGGCAAGCACCCTGCGGTGATCCACCTCTGCTACGGCGGCGGCACATCCTATATTATCATCCACGTGTACAACATATGTATATCCTTTCTCAAGCTGCTCCCTGACCACGGAAGGCTTCCAGTCTGCGGGAGTCGACGACCCATCATTCAAGAATACACCATGAATCAAGTCTGCTATGCCTTTCCTTTCCAGCCATTCAGCTGTGACTTTTCCCATGCTGGTTCCACGGTTTGATAAGATAAATACTCCGTCAAAGGCGGCATTAAGTTGCTCCAGGTTCTCCTTGGCGTTCCGCTGGCGCGGCTGAAGCCAGTGATACAGCCTCTCGGCCGTGCTTTCAATCCTGCCTGGGCAGTTCATCATCCCGTCATCCCTTCTGATCAGCTGGAGTGCCGCAGTGATAGTGCTGACGACAAGAGCCCTGCCAATAAGTCCATCAAGGTCTACGTTAACCGCAATCCGCCTTTTCTGGGTATCAGCCATTTCTCATGCACCTTTGACCTAGAGACCGTACCGCCTTTGGATAAGACACGACTATATGCATTAATAATATCCATTTCCACCATAATATAAACATCCCCTAAGTTCTGCCGCGTGCGCATTGGTACGTATACCTGCGGATTTTGGTATGGCAGCCCAGAACGCGACAAGTGCCATGCTTCAGCAGGGAGTGGCAAACAGCAGCATCAAGTCGCAGAACTCCAATAGGTTGGTTGTGACATCCTCCCCGGGCTAAAGCCCGGGGCTTCCCTTGGAATCTAGAGTTCCAGCTTCCATGGCGTGTGTATCGCAGCGCGTTTATATGCCTTGCTGCGGTTTGTTCTCATCCCGCCATGAATGAG
>JAJZYR010000020.1 GCA_021797995.1 Microcaldota archaeon | reverse complement strand
TTTTATTATGCTGTGCTCAAAGATAAAAGGAAGGCCGGATTCGCGAAGTACAGCTACGCAGACAACACCTTCGAATTTACCGACACTGTTGAGGAGCACTCCTTCATCTATGTCAAGATAATAAATCTCGCGGAGCCGTTTCCGTTCTTCAAAATGCCCGATTAGCTCAGTGGTAGAGCGAGTGGCTGTTAACCATTAGGTCGCAGGTTCGATCCCTGCATCGGGCGATGCGCTTCAGGGCCAACCCCCGTGCCACAAGCTATAGCTTCTTATCGTAAGCGCCAAGTGCCCATTGCACGAATGTCAATGCCTCTACGTCCTTTTCCACAACCGTTTCCCTGCCTATGGCATTGAAGGTTATTAGCACACACCTCTCGGGCTTAAGCTCCTTCATCGCGCTTAAGAGAGGTCTAAGTTCCCTCTCCATGTTCTTTTGATTAAGTTCGTAAGTCACCTGTATAAGCTCTTTTATAGATCCGCCTTCTGAAACTACAAAATCAACCTCACCCTCTTTGTTGTTTAAGTAATTTAGCTCGATAGACGGGTTTCTTTCCTTCCTGCGTAGAAGTTCAATCAGGACTATATTTTCTAGCAATTTTCCGTATTCTGGGCTAGATATCAGCAGAGTTATTATTGCATTGTCAACAACATATAACTTCTTCCTGGACTGATTTGATCTTTTGAAGCCCTTAAAGAATTGCAATAGCTGGTAGAAGAGGAACGTCTGTTCTCCGAACTTGATAAAATTGCTTATAGTCTGCCTGCTTATCCCAAGGTTCTGGCTCTTGAAGTAGTTGTAGAGTTTCACAGTGCTGAACCCGCTGCTGTACGTGTTAATTGCATATCTGAAGACCATCTCCAGCCTATTCGCATCCTCAACCCTATACCTACTTATTATATCCCTGTACAATATCGCATCGTAATATGAGCTTATTGTCCTCTTCTTTGTCTCACTATCCTTCTCAAATGCCGTTTCTGGAAACCCGCCATTTGTCATATACTCCTTAGCCAAGGCATTTATTCTATGACGGTCATCGCTATGCAAGATATCTTTCCCCAGCCTTACGCCTTTTGCTGAGAGAAACTCTCTGAAAGAGAAAGGGTATAACACATAGGTTATATTTCTCCCTACCAGTGAAGTGGCAATCTCTCTGCTTAGGAGTTTAGAGCTAGATCCCGTTATGAATATCCTGCATTTCTTCGAATCGTATGTTCTCCTTACCCACAGCTCCCAGTTCTTCACGTTCTGTATCTCATCCAAGAACAAAAAAATGCCAGAATCCTTTTTAGGCTGCGCCAGTTCGTAATAAGCGCTTAGTATGTCATCAAGGTCGCCACTCGTCAGGCCCATCAGCCTATCATCATCAAAATTTATGTAAAGCATGTTTTCCCTAGGCACATCGCTTCCAGCCAGCTTCTTTATCGTGTCGAAAAGTAGATAGGTCTTGCCGGCACGCCTTACCCCTGCTATTGCTATGATCTTGTCTGCATTTAGGTCTATGTTTACGTCTCTCGCTACGGTCTCAGGCAGCTTCCTAGCAAGCCATTCACTTATCACGTAGCGGAACTCCTCTTTCATAATGTCTTATGTAGAAGACATAAATATTTAAATATTGCCTTTCTGGAAGACATTATAAAAATGCACTATCGGAGATGTGCCTGACGCGCATCTTGTGCATCGGGCGATGCGCTTCAGGTTATGCCCCTACGAGACAAGCTATAAATATTCATCGCTGGCACAATGTCACGTCGATGACAAACAACATCAACTATTGGCAAAGGCAGGCGAACCGCCTCTATGATGGGTTTTAGTCGTTGGAGGACGTCACAGTGTAAGGAAGGTCCAGTATACAAGCGCATTTAAGACTGTGACGACTATCCCGACTCTTGCAAAATCAAGGAAGGATAAGGAGCTCTTGTATTTTTTCTCTGCCATCTGTATTATTATCACGTTGCTTGCTGCTCCCAGTATAAACAGGTTGCCTGCTATAGTGCTTCCTATTACAAGAGCCATCGCCGCAGCAGTCGTCACATGAGTGTATGAGAGCAGCTTGAGATAGAGCAGAGTCATTGGGACATTTGATATCAGCTGGCTTCCCAGAATATTTACAATGAGTATCGTTGGTATCTGGCTTATGTCAAGGTGCAGGCCGTTTATTGCATTCTGAAAGAAGCCTGACTGCCATACGCTTCCAACCAGTACAAAAAGGGCTATGAAGAAGACTATTGTTGACCAGTCTATGCCCTTGATTATCTGTATTCTCTCTTTGCTAAAGAGCAATATTGGCAGAGCTACAATTATTGCTATATATGCAAAACTCAGACCGTTTGACATGCCAAGAGCTCCGAGTACCGTGTAGGTTAATATGGAAATGCCAAGCAGAACTATCGATATTTTGCAGAGTTTTGCAAGCTCCTTGTCCTTTATGCTGATGTTCGTATGTACAAGGGACTTGTTACCAAACTCCTCCCTGAAGAAAAGCCTGAGGACAATGTAAGCTATGAATAAGTTTATTACTGTTGGTATCAGGAGGTTTGAGAAGAAGGTGACGAATGGTTCGCTTACAAGACCGCTTGATGCAACAAGCAGATTCTGTGGATTCCCGATAGGGCTTGCCACGCTGCCTATCGTTATTGCAAATGCTAGAGATAGTAACATGAGCTTCGGATTTATCCTTTCCTTTACCGCGAAGAGCATGATTATTGGCGTTCCTATTATTGCCATGGTATCGTTGAGCATGAACATCGATGCGAAGCCCAGAGAGAAGATAATAGCAAGTACAAGATGGTCTACTGAGCCGAAGCGCCTGAACAGTCTGTGTGCAAGGTATTGTATATACCCGCTCCTTACCATCGCCTCGCCAAGGATGAAGATCCCCATTAGAAAGATTATTACGGTAGGGTCAATGTATGATGCGGCTGCGCTTATCGATATCTGGCCTGTTAAAAGAACTACGATTGCGCCTCCTAGGATTATCTGCCATATCTGCAGTCGTATTCTGCCTATCTGCCTTACTGCTATCAGCATAAAGGAGATTACCAGCACTATGACGGATAATGGCAGTAGCATGTTTTGTATACCATGTGCAGACTCTTTAACCCTTATTCCTCTGACATTTTTTAGTGCTGTAATTTATATGGCATCAAACTGTATTCTTGCTTTTCCTGCCGATTATGGTTCGCAGTATATTAGTTGCATGCATCAGTACAGCAATGATTAATGCTGCTAATCCTGCAAGGAGCAACACAACATCCTTCTGGCCAGTAAGTGCAACACTCTCGAATACTATTATCCCTGCATTAAGAAGAATGTACTCTGCTATTATGGCTTTGTAGCTTGCTCCGCCATGGCGAGAGACGCCTGGCACAAAGATATACGAAACACCAAAGATCAACTGTGTGACAAAACCGTAAAGCAGTAATATGAATATTGGATCTCTACTTATAGCAACTGCGCCTGACAGGCTAAAAGCAAGAAGTATTGTACCTATTATGAAATACAAGAACCCCGTAGCTATGTAAAGCCTTACCATCTTGCTCGTTGCAGCAACATTATCCATAAATGCACCGATTATCCCTTGCAGACCAGTTATTTATACACTATATTCAGCTTGTTCACCCTTGCGTTTTTTGTTAGCTCGTGTGGTTTTGAACTGGTCGGACTGAAGATGTGCCTGACATACTTCTTGTACGTCTAGCTGATAATTTATTGTCCACGCCGGCATTTCTTATTATCTTCTCCCTCCGGAAGAACCCATAAATGCAAATCTTGAAGTGCTATGGCATATCACCTTGCCTTTGCCAGTGAAATTTGCAAAGAACAGGCCTGCACCTCCAAGTATGGCAGCCCTTAGGTTGCCAACATACTTTATGTCGTACTGCAGGGATGGCTGAAAAGCGGCGAGATGCCCTGGCTCTATCTGAACTTCATCATTCCCATCCAGATTGGTTTCTATCGCCCCGCCAATAACATGTATGAATACCTTTCCGGGCCCCTTGTGCCTTTGTAGGAACAATCCTGCCCCACCAAAGAACGCAGCACCGAGTGATACTGTCTGTATCTCAATATTGCCGGTGTCTGAAGCCAGGTATGCAAAGTGCTCTACCAACATCTCCTCCCCTGCTCCAAGTTCGAATGAAATCACCTTGCCAGGCAGTATGCCTGCGAGAGACACTTGGCCATCATTGTCCGCTGAAAACTCAGCGAGGAATATCCCTGTTCCTGTAAATGCCCTAACCAGCCCTCCTGTCGCTCCGCCCACTGACCTTGCACTCATTGTTATGCTATTATCCTTCTTTACGAAGTGACCAGGATTTGCGTAGAATTTATCGCCTTTATTGAGATCCACCATCAGAGTCTGCATATCCTTCCCAACAATATTGTATTCCATATAATCCTCGCTGTGAGTATGCATATTATAAATTTAAATATGTAATGTCTATTATATTATGACGTGGTGCCTTAGTGGCTACGAAGAAACCTATGACTGCTGTCGTTCTGATGGTGCTCGGCGGGTTGTTCGTGCTTGCAGAGGCCGTCATTATGCTGCTAGCGATATACTTTGCACACATCTATCCTGTATTAAGATTAAGTATTTCATACGTGCTGCTCAATGGAATAATAACGTTGGCATGGCTTCCTAGTGTACTGTGCGGAGCATGCCTGATTTTATGCGGCTTGATGGCCAACAGCACAGACGTAAATAGGGTAAAGGTGTGGTCGATATTAGGCCTGTTTCTAAGCTTCTTTAGCATTGCAGTAGCTCTTGGGGGATTCTTCTTCGGGTTCGTATTTGCATTTGCAGGGAGCATTGTAGGTATTAAATATGAAGGCCATTAGGCAAAACTTATTCCAGTATACAAACGATGCGTTAGCACAGAATTAGCAGTTGTAGAATTCAAAAGACATTTTTACAGGCAGAATATTGTTGATAATAGCGGTCCCGAAAGTATAAGAGCTGGGAGTATCATCGGAGCAATTACATAGGCATGTCCAGTGCATGAAGAAACGCTTATATACTATGGATCCATAACGACTAACAGTGGTGTGCGGATGGCTTACGGTCGATATGACTGAGGAAGCTCTCCCCATGCAGATGCGTGACTGGCTTAAGGCTTGATTCGGAACAGAAACGAGACCGCTGCGGCACATGAAGCGATGACGCTACGAGCGTGCCGGTGCGGATGAAACGGCCGATGTGCACGCAGGTGAGCATGCAAGGCTTAAACGCCGCTTAGTCGAATGCCATCTAAAACAGAAGGGGGGCTACGGCACACCACTGCACTTGTATACAGCGTAGAGCGTAAGCTCCTGCCTGTTGCTTGGCAGTACCTTTATCCCCTTTATCCTGAATGCCGGTTTGAGCATCCTCTTGGCCTCTCTGATGTATCGTGGCGCATTTCGCGTTATGCACTTTATCGTCATGACAAGGATCCCTCCATTTCTGAGGAGCTTCGCGTACCTGTTGATCTCACCTATCGAGGTTCTGCAGTCGAGGTTCATGTCATCAGCAAGAAGATCTGCCTGAATGCCGCGCAGCATGCCCAACGCCTCTGCGGACCTGGACTTCAGGTGCACTATATCTGAATTACTGAGACTCTTGACTATATTCTTCGGGCTCTTCTCTACAGTAACTCTCTTTATTCCCATCTTTGAGAGCGATTTTAGGTCCAGATCGGCAGTGTCTATCGCAATAACCTTGTATCCATTCGTTGCCAGGAATCCGGACCACCCTCCAGGAGCGGCACCCAGATCTATTGCAATGCCGCTACCGTCTATCTTGAACTCATCGAATGCCTGCTCTATCTTCAATTCTGCCCGGCTTATCCCGTATGCCACTCGACGAAGTGGATCTAAGTTGACCATTCTTGGGCCGGACAGCTTCTCCTGCCCGATGTAATAGTTGCCGTTCAACAGCACCATGTACACTCTTCTTGAAGGATTGACCAGGTCGGCGGTGCAACCGTCCCTGATCAGGCGCTTTCCGAGGTTCACCTCTATGTCCTTTGCCGAGTATCCCTCCTTGTTGTTGATGTCGTAACACTCCAGCACTACCACTTCTTTCTTGCCCATCTTCGCCGACTTGATGGCTTTCAGAACAGGGGCATAAAGCGAGTCCAGGTATTTCCCCTTCGATATCTTGCCCCTCAAGCAGATCTTGAATGCGGAATGGATGAAGGTGGCATCTCTCTTCTTCATTTTCTCCAGAAGCCCGGAATCTGCCTCTATTATTAGGTTGTTGAGCTCTTTGTCTACTATTTTGAATTTTGATAGGCTCTTCAATTCGTCTAGCGACGACTTCTCGAAGAACATCGCAGTCTTGACAAAATATAGCATTGCCTCTGCCTTTTCTATCCTGGTCCCTGAATAGATCTGCACGCAAAGGCTTATCTATGTAGGCGTAGGGCTTATGCAAGCGTAGAGCCCAGACCATAACTGCGGCCATACTGATCCCGCTATTGAAGTATATGGCGAGACCGCAGAGGCAGGCTGCCGATACATCTAGACGATGTCGTTGCCATCCACGCAACACTAAGGCTTTTAAACCTAACACGGATAATACTACTGGAGGCTCTTTCCGGTTCCAAGACAGCGGCTAGTTTAAGGCTTGAGATGGTTGCACTTATGGCTCATTCAGAATCGAAATCGATAGAGGATATACAGGACGCAGAGGGCTCGGCGAGGAAGGCTGTCGAGGATGCGGAGAGGTCCAAGGCCGAGAGGATTGCAAAGGCAAGGGAGAAGGCCGCTGCCATTGTCGCTGAGGCAGCAGAGAGGTCCAAGAGGATCAGAGCCGAGATCATAGGCAGGGCAGGCGAGGAGATGGCGAGGAGCAGGGAGAAGGGGCTTGGTGATGCAAGGAGCCTGGCAAAGAGGATACAAGGCATGAAGGTCAGCAAGGGGAAGATAAGGAGCGCTATCGAAAAGGCCGCGACTGAGCTTGTTGGTTGATTATTGTGTTTCATACAGAGCCCATGGAGAAGGTAAGGATAATCGCTCTGGAGGGGGATAAAGAAGCCGTCGTTGCCGAACTCCATTCGCTTGGCATAATCGACCTGAGAAAGAGCGGACTTGAGCTTGCAGACGACAGGCCTGCAGCCTATTCAACGGACCTTTCCGACTCCCTGATAAGGATAAACGGCGCTCTGCAGCTGATAGGAAAGCAACCAGTGGTGCCTGAACGCCACCTTCCGCTTGCAGAGCTGCTGGAAAAGGCGCGGTCGCCAAGGTCTGTGGATAAGATATACGGACTGAGCGGCGAGCAGAGGGACCTCAGGGAGGATCTCGCCGCGCTAGGCTATGCGGAACGCATTGCAGTAGCTTTTGCAGGGCTGAAGGTGGACTTCAGCAGGCTCAGGAGCGATTACCTAGCTTACAGGGCGTTCGAGGCTGATTCTAAGGCGCTCAAGCTGTTCAGGAAGAGGGTCGGTGCCGTTGGATACGACATACAGACCTACTTTGCAAGGTCTAAGAAGACCACGTTCATTTTTGTTGCGTTTGACAGGAGGCTCAATGCAGAAGAGATGGTCAAGGACACCGGCGTCGTGGAGCTCGACCTGTCCGCCAGGTATGTGGCCGGGAGGCCTCCGGATATGCTCAGGGTCATCAGGCGCAAAAGGGAAGAGGACAGTAAGAGGCTTAGGGAGATAGAATCGGAGCTGGGACGCATAAGCAAGACCGACTACTCCAGGCTCGCCAACCTGAGCGAGATGCTGTCCATAGAGCTTGCGCGCTCAGACGCTGCCTCAATGTTCAAGAAGACGGACCGCGTCTTTGTAATGGAAGGGTGGATAGAAAGGAGAAGGCTTGATTCCCTCAGGACGAGGCTCAGCGGTGTCACTAAAGGCAGGGTGGAGACGGAGATTCTGAAGCACGACGAGCTGGCGCCTACGCACACGAACCGCCCCAAGATACTGAAGCCTTTCGAGTACCTCATGAACTTCTATTCAACGCAGAGAAGCGATGAGATAGACCCCACATGGATCTTCATACTCTCATTTCCAATCTTCTACGGCCTCATGGTAAGCGACGTGGGATACGGGATTGCGTCGCTTCTGTTTGTCACCTTCATCTCAAGGAGGGTGAATCCCGAGGGCCTGGTGTACAACGCCTGCAAGATCTGGCAGCTGATGTCCGTAGCTGCGATCTTCTTCGGCGTGCTGTCCAACCAGTACTTCGGCTTCCAGCTCAACCAGTACATCATACCTGGGTTCGTGGGCTTTGACTGGCTTAAGAACGCCACCACGATTATGGGGCTGACGATTGTCTTCGGGATAGTGCAGATCGTCCTCGGGCTTCTCTTCGGATTCGTCAACCACTACAACAGGGGGCACATGAAGATGGCAGTAAGCAAGCTTACCTCGATAATGGCCATCGTCTTCGGGGCAGTGGCAGTCAGCGCGCTCTTCGGGCTTACCTCCGGCGCCATCCCGCTTGCCTCTGCGGGAATCGCCATCGCGTCGATACTCGTAACCGCGGCGATCAGCGGGCACGAGGCCACGGAAATCACGAACCTGATAACGCATCCGCTGAGCTATGCAAGGATTATGGGCTTCGGGCTTGGCAGCGTGATCATCGCGTTCCTGATCGACCAGTACTTTACCCCGAACCTCGGCGCAGGCATACTGGTTTTTATTCTTTATCTGATCATATTTATCCTGCTGCACTTCCTCAACATGCTTCTTGGAATCTTTGAGGGAATAGTGCAGGGCGTGAGGCTTAACTTCGTTGAGTTCTTCTCCAAGTTCTACCTTGGGAATGGAATCAGGTTCAGGCCCTTCAGCTTCAGGAGGATTTACACTAAGGACGAAAAGAAACGGGAAACATGAATAGATATTGGTGAACCATATGGTAGTAGTAACTGGAGCGGAGTTTGCGGCAATAGGGGCTGGAATAGCAATCGCCGGAGGGGCGATAGGTACCGGAATGGCGCAGTCAGGAATAGGAAGCGCCGGCTTGGGCCTGATAGCAGAGAAGCCGGACAGCATGGGAATAGTGCTCCTCTTCCTCGTGCTGCCTGAGACGCTGCTCATCTTCGGCTTCGTGGTGTCGATACTGATAATGCTGACGTTCGGCATAATATAGCGGGTCTTCGCATGTCGCTGGATGCAATAAGGAAGAGTATCATCGCCGAGGCCGCGTCAAAGGTCTCGGCGATTGAGGGGGAAGCCGAGGCGGAGTCGTCAAGGATCGTCAAGGAGGCGCAGGATAACGCATCTGGAATTGCAAAGCGCGCTGAGGAGGAGGCCAAGGCAGAGGCCCTGAGAATGAAGAAGGAGGGCGAGGCGGGCCTTGAGTCTGAGACTGCCTCCCTGATCACAGAGGCAAGGGGCGCGGTTGTCGAGCGTGTGCTCAGGTCGGTGAGAAGCGGGGTAGAGAAAAGCCTGGCTAAGGAGAGGATGGGGGATATCCTAAAGAGAAGCCTGAAGCAGTTCACGGTGCTTACAGGGAGCACCGATGTGATCATAAAGACGAACAAAAAGAATGCCAGACTTGTCAATGGAAGCGGGTACAAAGTGGAATACGGGGACATAGACGGCTTCGTTCTCTACACGCCAGACAGGAAGATCGCCCTTAATGCAACAGCTGAAAGTATTGTGGACAGGGAGATGGATCATATAAGGAAGATTGTATCTGACGAGCTCTTTCCCGGAAGCACCGGAAAGGTGCTGCAAAGGCGGGCGGCAAAGGCATCCGGTACAGTTCATTCTGCAGTGAAGAGGGCAAAGGGCAGGAAGCCAGCCAGGGGGAGAAGTGCAAGGAAGTCTAAGGCAAAGGCAGAATCTAAAAGGTAGGAATATGCTGTCAGGAACATCAGCGGCAATGCAATACGGCTACTCCAGCGCAAGGGTCAAGGCGATGGAGGCGGAGCTGATTACGAAGAAGGCAATGCAGGAGATAATGAATGCAAAGGACATAAGCAGCATGCTCGCGGTGCTCTTTCAAGGAGACTACAGGAGCGAGATAGAAAGCTTTGGGGGCCTCTCGATAAAGCAGGAGCTCATAGATTTTGCGCTGAGCAAGAACCTTGCAAGGAGCTCTACGAAGCTGGTCCAGATATCCCCTACAACGGAGAGGAAGATAGTCAGGGGAATAGTCGGCAAGTGGGATTTATACAACATAAAGCTTGCGCTTGAGGCAAAGGGAAGGAAGTCGGACTACGAGTCGATAGCGGGCTTTGTGGTGGACTTCGGGAGGTACAATGCGGCTGCAATAAAGGAGGCAATGCGCGAGGAGTCGATAGAGGGGATGATGAACAGATTCATGATGAACTCGCCGTACTCTGCAATGCTGAAGAGCGCGCTCGAGTCGTACAAGAAGTCCAAGGACATCGCGGAGGCGATAGCTGAGATAGACAAGGGCTACTACAAGGAACTCGGCAACATAATACTTGGCCTCAGGATAAGGCACAACGAATCTGCGCTTATGGTAAAGATGGATATAGACATGAAGAACCTGATGCTTCTCATCAAGGGCAAGAGGGCAGGCCTCAAATTCCCCGAGGTAAGCCCGTACATAGTGGAGCACGGGAGGATGAGTCTGGCGGAACTTGAACAGCTTTACAACGGCACAAAGGACATAGAGGCCCTGGTCTCACAGGTAAAGCTGTACGACCTGAAGGGAGCGCTCGAGGTGTACAGGAGCGGCAAGAGGAAGCAGCTTCTCGTCTTCGAGATAGGAATGAAGAATGCAATCTTCAATGAAAGCCTGAGGATGCTAAAGCACAGCATACTGTCCATAGGTGCGGTACTCGCATACTCATACCTGAAGGAGATAGAGATTTATACGCTGAGAATAATTATACACGGCAGGATATACGGGCTGACAAGGGAGGAAATGGAGAGGTTGATTGTCTGGAGGAACGAGTAGAAAGGACTTACAGGATAGCCTTGGTGGGCAACGACCTCCTTAGGCTCGGCTTCAAGCTTGCCGGAGTCACAGAGGCATACGCCGTCAGCGGTCCCGCCCAGGCGGAGTCAAGGATGAAGGAACTTCTCGGAAGAAGCGACGTGGGGATAATCATAATGAGCTCATCGGTAAAGCGGCAGGTCAGGGACAGGAGGCTCCTGGAAGAGATAGAGGGCAGCATACTTCCGCTTGTAGTGGAGGTTCCTGAGCGGAATGAGGGCGTCACTGAAGAGGACACGCTAAGAAACCTGATAATGAGGGCGATCGGAATTGACATAAGCAAGATGTTCAAGTAACATTTGGTATTTAGGTGAACTTATGGGTATTATAGAAAGAATTTCAGGTCCGCTCGTGGTAGCGAACGATATGCTTGGATCCAGGATGTACGATGTAGTAAAGGTAGGAAAGCAGGGTCTCATCGGGGAGATAATCCAGCTAAGAGGGGAGAAGGCCGTAATCCAGGTTTATGAGGATACGACGGGAATGAGCCCCGGAGAGCCGGTAGCGTCCACAGGGGTTCCGCTTTCGGTGGAGCTCGGACCCGGGATACTAGGCAATATTTATGACGGAATACAGAGGCCCCTGGAGATCCTGAGGGAGAAGACCGGGGCGTTCATAGGGAAGGGAGTCGCCGCAGAGGCCATAGACAGAAAGAGAAGATGGAAGTTTGTCGTTGAGAAGGGAATTAAGAACGGAGCCCTGGTAAAGCCTGGTGAGATACTCGGATACGTGCAGGAAACCGGGCAGCTCAAGCACTACATCATGGTGCCTGCAGGAGTCGAAGGGAAGATAAGCGGGCTTAAGGATGGAACGTTCGCCGCTGACCAGACAATAGCGAAGGTTACAAATGGCACGCGCGTCACGCCTCTGACGATGATTCAGAAGAGATCGGTAAGGAAGGGGTCTGCCTACAAGAATAAATTCAGGTCTGATGAGCCCCTTATAACCGGGCAGAGGGTCATCGACACCTTCTTTCCTGTTGCAAAGGGGGGGAGTGCAGCGGTGCCAGGGCCATTTGGCGCCGGCAAGACCATAATCCAGCAGCAGATTGCAAAGTTTTCCGACGCGGACATTGTGCTCTACGTGGGCTGTGGAGAGAGGGGAAACGAGATGACGGACGTGCTCGTAGAGTTCCCGGAGCTGATGGACCCGAAGACAAAGAGGCCGCTCATGGAGAGGACGGTGCTTATAGCAAACACGAGCAACATGCCGGTGGCTGCGAGGGAGGCAAGCATATATACGGGAATTACCATAGCGGAGTACTTCAGGGACATGGGATACAACGTTGCGCTCATGGCGGACTCAACGTCAAGATGGGCCGAGGCGATGAGGGAGATCTCTGCAAGGCTCGAGGAGATGCCTGGAGAGGAAGGATATCCCGCATATCTGCCGAAGAGGCTTGCCGAGTACTACGAAAGAAGCGGAAAGTGCGAGTCGCTCAACGGAAAGATAGGCTCGGTAACGATAATAGGGGCGGTATCGCCGGCAGGGGGAGACCTGTCCGAACCGGTCTCGCAGGGGACGCTAAGAGTGGTAAAGGCTTTCTGGTCCCTTGACGCAGGGCTTGCGAGCGCAAGGCACTTCCCTTCGGTCAACTGGCTCAGCAGCTACTCGCTGTACCTTGACAGCATAAGGGACTGGTACACAAAGGAGGTTGGCGACAGCTTCATCTCAAACAGGGCTTCTGCAATGACGCTCCTGCAAAGGGAGGCAGAGCTTAAAGACATAGTGCAGCTCGTGGGAGCCGACGCGCTTCCCGACAGCGAGAAGGTAATACTCGAAATAGGAAGGATGATAAGGGAGGACTTCCTCAGGCAGAACGCATACGATGAGGTTGACACGTACACCAGCATAAAGAAGCAGGGGCTGATGATCGGGACAATACTCCACTTCAAGGCAAACGCCGACGAGGCAATCAAGGCACAGATAGAAGCGGATAAGATAGTCAAGATGAAGGTAAGGGAGCAGATTGCAAGGCTCAAGGAGATAAATGAGGCAGATTATGAAAAGGCTGACAGGAAGGTAAGGGAGGACATCGATGCCGAATTCAGGTCGCTCATGAAGGAGTACAGGGCATCGCAGGAGATCGAAAAGGCGTGATATTATGAAGTTCGAAATAGAGTATAGCACAATCGAGAGCGTTGCAGGGCCACTCGTAGTGGTTGGAAAGGTAAGGAATGCGCAGTACAACGAGGTAGTGAGGATAAGGCTGCCTGGCGGCGAGATGCGTCTGGGCCAGGTCCTTGAGACGAGCGACAAACTCGCCGTGGTGCAGGTCTTCGGCCCCACAGACGGCATCAATGTCAGCGAGACCTCGGTAAGCTTCCTGGGAGAGACGTTCAACATAGGGGTAAGTGAGGGGATGCTCGGCAGGGTCTTCAACGGACAGGGAAGGCCAAGGGACGGAAGCGCAGGAGTAGCGGCGGAGGAGAAGAGGGATATAAACGGATATCCGATAAACCCGGCAGCCAGGGAGAAGCCTAGCGACTTCATAGAGACGGGAATTTCGGCAATAGACGGGCTTGACACGCTTGTAAGGGGGCAGAAGCTTCCGATCTTCTCGGCATCTGGCCTCCCGCACAATGAGCTCTCGGCGCAGATCACGAGGCAGGCAAACGTAAAGAATAGCAGCGAGGGCTTCGCAATAGTATTTGCCGGAATAGGGATTACCTACGACGACGCGTCGTATTTCATCAACGAGTTCAAGAAGACAGGGGCACTGAAGAGGACTGCCGCATTCATCAACCTTGCCGGCGACCCGAGCATCGAGAGGATTCTGACGCCAAGGCTTGCTCTCAGCACCGCAGAATACCTGGCATACAGCAGGGGAATGCACGTGCTTGTAATTCTCAACGACATGACGAACTATGCAGAGGCGCTGAGAGAGCTCTCGAGCGCAAGGGAAGAGGTTCCCGGAAGGAGGGGATATCCGGGGTACATGTACACTGACCTTGCAAGCATATACGAAAGGGCTGGGATCATCAGGGGAAAGCGTGGAAGCATAACGCAGCTTGACGTAGTAACGATGCCAAGCGACGACGTAACGCACCCGATACCGGACCTCACAGGGTACATCACCGAGGGCCAGATCTTCTTGAGCAGGGACTTATTCAACAAGGGAATCTATCCCCCGATACAGCCTCTGGGGTCGCTCTCAAGGCTCATGGCAAACGGGATAGGGCCCGGGAAGACAAGGGAGGACCACAGCGGCGTCGCAAACCAGCTCTACAGCACCTATGCAAAGGCACAGGATGCAAAGAGCCTCAGCGCCATAGTCGGCGCAGAGGCGCTGAGCGAGAGCGACAAGAGATACCTCAGGTTCGGAGACGAATTCGAATCCAGGTTCATAGGCCAGGGCTTCAACCAGAGGAGGAGCATAGAAGAGACGCTTGGCGTCGCATGGGACATTCTCGCACTGCTTCCGGAGGATGAGATTACAAGAGTAAAGAAGGATTACATAGCCAAGTACTACAAGGGAGGCAAGAAGGCTGGGATAAAGGAAGGGGAGAAAGAAGAACCTGATGCGAAGGCGAAGAAGGGCGGGAAGTGATGGCAGGCATAAACCCGACAAGGATAAACCTCATAAACCTCAAGAAGAGGGTCGTCGTAGCTAGAAAGGGCTATGGGATCCTCAAGAGGAAGCGCGAGATACTTGTCCTCGAGTTCCTGAAGATGTTGAGGCAATCGAGCGAGAGCAGGTCAAAGCTGAACGAGCTGATACAGGACTCGTACAAGATGGTCGAGACCGCATCGACGTATGTGGGGAACTTCGAGCTCGAGGAGGTAGCGCTTCATATGATGGAGACGAATCCCGTTAAGATGGAGATAAGGAACATCATGGGAGTGCGGATACCGCGGATAGAGAGGCAACAGGGAAGCGCGGCACTTGGGCTGATGCTCTTTTCGACGAGCCTTGCGGTTGACGACATCAATGACACGTTTACGCGCGCGACAAACGCGATAATAGAGGTTGCGCAGAGGGAGCAGGGGCTCCGAAGGCTTGTACTTGAGATCGACAAGACGAAGAGGAGGGTAAACGCGCTCGACTACAAAGTGATACCCGGGATGATCGCGCAGCAGAGGTACATAAGGATGAGGCTTGAGGAGATCGACAGGGATACCTTCTCTGCGCTTAAGCACGTGAAGAAGAAGCTTGCAAAGAAAGTAGCGGAATAAGGCTTATTTTCTGATTCAGGCATGGTGCAGCGGTATTATGTCATATGCTTGCTTGTACAGCGGCGGAAAGGACTCGACGCTAGCGCTGCACAGGGCAGTTGCCATGGGAATCAGGATAGATCTCCTGATAACCGTAATAAGCAGGAACGCGCACAGCTACATGTTCCATTACCCCAACGTGCAGTTTACCGCGCTGCAGGCAGAGGCGCTTGGAATAAGGCAGGTTTTCGCAGAGACCGAGGGAAAGAAGGAGGAGGAGCTTGCAGACATTGAGCGTGCATTAAAGGAGAATGGCGTGGAGGTTCTGGTGACTGGTGCAACATACAGCAGGTACCAGGGGGACAGGATAAACAACATTGCGAAGAAGCTCGGAATAGAGCATATCGCACCGCTGTGGCACATCGATCCGCTTGGGGAGTTGAACGAGCTCGACAGGGACTTCAATGCGATAATAACATCGGTGTCTGCCGAGGGGCTTGGAGAGGACCTCCTGGGCAGGAGGATAGACCAGGAGGTTATCACGGAGCTCCAGGAGGCAAACAGGAAGCATGGGATAAACATGCTCTTCGAGGGAGGTGAGGCCGAGAGCTTCGTGCTTGACGCGCCTCTCTTCAGGAAGAGGATAGAAGTCCTGAAAGCAGAGACCGGCTGGAATGGCGTAACAGGCACATATGCGATAAAGGAGGCCAGACTCGTTGGGAAGCGATGATGCAGAAGGCATATTATACTTGCCTGGTAAAATCATACCGAAATTTTTAGTTGGTTAAATGGAGATTTTATCAAAGCTCAGCAGGTATGCAGAGAACGCGATAGAGGAGGAGAACCCGACCGTGGAAAGGCTCACCAAGGAGGGAAAGGAGATCAGCAAGCTGAACATTGGCGATCCTGCAAGATTTTTCCCTACGCCGAAGTATATGATAGACGCATACATAAAGGCACTAAAGGACGGCAGGACATCATACGTCGAGCCGGAGGGGATACCGGAGCTCAGGGATGCTGTCGCGGCAAGGTACAAGCGCATGTACCATAAGGAGATAGACAGGCAGAGCATCTTCATAACCCACGGGGTCAGCGAGTCGCTAATCTTCCTGAACTCGATGTTCATCGATCCTGGTGACATGGCGGTCCTATTCAAGCCCTACTACAGCGTCTGCTACACCGGCTTCAGGGTTTTCGGAGGCGATCCTATACTTCAGGGCTATCAGGAGGACAGGAACTGGGATCTTGACACCGATGAGCTTGACAGGAAGATAAAGGAGAATGTAAAGGCGGGTAGAATGGTCAAGTACATCTCCATAACCAATCCTAGCAATCCCACAGGCATGGTTCTTGAGAGGAAGACGCTAGAAAGAATTGTCGATATTGCAAACAACAATAGGCTCGTACTCATAAGCGACGAGATATATGATGAGGTAATCTACAATGGCGCGAAGTTCACGAGCATATCTGAGATCGCAAGAGATGTCCCCCACATAATATTCAATGGGGCTTCAAAGGACCTCGACGCAACAGGATTCAGGATTGGTTTCGCCATTGTCCCTGGAGAGGACAAGGTCTCCGATCAGATACGGAAGAAGATGGTAGACTACTGCTCGATGAGGCTATGCGTGAACACGCCGGCTCAGTACGCTGTTGCAGATGGGATAAACAACATAAAGGAGCATGCTAGGGAGATTAATGTATTCGTTAAGGCCATTGAGGAGAGGGCGAACTTCGCATCGAAGCTGATAAACGAAAGCGAGTATATGCACGTAGTGCCCCCAAGGGGCGCATACTATCTTCTGCCAAAGCTCGACATGAACAGGCTTGACGTGAAGAATGACGGGGAGTTCGTGCACAAGCTTCTGGAGGAGGAGCAGGTGCTCCTTACCAGGGGATCGGGATTCGGCGCCAGAGGCCACGTAAGGCTTGTTGCACTGCCGCCAAAAGACGTATTAGGGCACGCAATAGCTAAGATAAATAAGTTCTGCGAGAATCATTCTAAGTGATAGGAGGCATCGTCTAGCGGTAGGACGTCACCCTTACACGGTGAAGGTCTGGGTTCGACTCCCTGTGCCTCCATTGAA
>JAJZYR010000019.1 GCA_021797995.1 Microcaldota archaeon | reverse complement strand
GGATATCTCAGTCTGTGGTTTGGAATCTCCTTGAAGATTATATAGGACGAGTATCCCTTCAGCAGTTGTGCGGCCTTTGCCACAGTCATATTGATTGGCACACTCACCTCCATGTGGACATGCGCAAAGCCCTCGCCGAACGAGAGTTCCTTTATGGACAGTTTGTGCCTTTCCGCAGCGTCGTAGAATGCCTTTTTGATCACCGCGATCGTTTTCGGATTCCTGGACATCTTGTATCTGTACTTTGTCACGAAGACAAAGTGCTGGAGGTTGTACTTTGAGCCAAGATCCGTGGCCACGGGTTCTATATTCTTTGCAGAGTCTACGCTATCCATATTGTTCACTTCGGCGGCGAAAAATCCGGGCGTGTCAAACCGCGTCCACTCGCCACCAAAGACTCTTTATCTTCAAGATAGAAAAATAGTGTAGTGTTAATATGGCAGGGTCAATTCCATCCCCGCACTAAACTGCAGGGTATACCTTGACCACACACTCCTTTAATGAACCTCCCCACGGCAAGCCGTGGGGCATCTTTGGCAAAGCAAGGCTCTCTGCCTCGAAAGATGTAACCCCGCCGCAAGCGGTCGGGGTATCCGCATCTGTCAATGAAAGGTATAGGACCAATGGCTGAGGATGGAGAATGGACGTTGCAAAACCCACTGCCCTACAAGGACATACTAAAGTTTAATGCTCCCTTCACCCTTGCGGCTCTGCCGCATCGTCGGAAAAATTAGCATAGTAGCATGTGGGATTCTTCCCGCTCATATTGTTAATCTTTGTCTGCTTCCACTAATTTTGGCGGGATCCAGGAATGCCGTAGAGCAGGCGCGCCGAATCTACGAGCCTTCTTATGCTTCCCGATGTTCTTATGGTGCAGAGGCCCGTGCCCCTTCCATCTAGTTCCTTCACGAATGCCAGGGCCAGCAGGAGCCTGGATTCCTGCCCGCGGGCGCACCGGATTATGAATGCCTTCCTGCTTACCTGGGCCATCACCCGCGGAGAAGCCTCGGAGTACTCAAGGTATCCCATGACGCCGGCAAGCCCGTCGGCAAGGCTTGCCTGCGCCTTCTTGTCGTTGATCTCAAGGTCGCGTGACGCCTCGACAAGCAGATACCTGAACTTTCTCCTAATGATCAATCATCTCACCAATCCTGCCGAGAGAGGCCGGCGCAGCTTCGCGGCTGATCCCGAGAAACACCGAGAGTTCGGCCATCTGCATGCGCGACATCAGGTAGTCCGGGCTTTCTGCGCCGGATATGACTGCAATATCTGCCCTTGCTTTCAAGACCGCGGAGATGAGCCCCCTTATCCTGGCGATGTTCCTGAAACGCTGCTGGCTCGCCTTGGAGAATATGGGAAATAGGTCCACGACTATGGGCTTTCCGTTTTCCTTTGCCGCGGCGATGGCCTTGCCTATTATTTCATTGTCTGATAGCATTATGCCCGCAGCACGCACGTCCCTTATCCCTTTCATCAGTATGCCCGTGTCGCCGCTCTTGAGCAGGTACTTTCTTCCGCACTCCGAGGGCCTGTCGAGGACTGGAAGCTCGCTTCCCAGGGTTATGATCCTGGTGAAACCAAGCCTTGATGCAAGCTCCTGGTCGACTCCCTCCCCGATTCTCACTGCATCGAAGTACCCCATAATGCGATCCCCGCCCCGTAATGCCCCGGCTGCCTCAGATGCCTGCCATGCGCCTATGCGCCTCCAGGCTTTGCCCTGCCCTGCTGGTAGGCCTGGGAGAGCTTCTCGCCCAGCTGCTTCTCCCTGGCCCTGAGCTCGGCGAACTGCTTGTTGGCCGAGCCGATCCTTATCTCCGTCAGCTCTGCCCTTTCCTTTACGTCGTTGAGCGCCTTTTCCTTGCTTGTCTCCACAATGACGCCGCCTATGGTCAGGTATATCTTCCCTGAAGCCTTGCCGAGCTCCTCCTGGGCCCTTGACAGGTCGGCCTTGGCGCTCTGGAACTGGTCAAGCTGCACAGCTGCATTCCTGAGCTGCTCCTGAAGCATCTGATACTCCCTGATCATCTTTTCTATTTCCGCCTGGTCGGTTTGGTCTTGCTGGGCTGCCATCACATCACGCTGATCTTCGCTAATCTTTATTAATGTTAACAGGGTTCTTGTTATTGTTACTGCATGCGCTGTTATAAATGTTAGTGGTGAGCCTCTGGAGCTTAACGAGTCGGAGCTTATAGAAAAGGAGATAACGATACGGAACATACGGCTTACAAAGGAGGTGCTGGAGACGCGAAGATCCTCTATACGTTGGCTGGCCCTCTCCCTTGGGATACTGAATCCTGGCGAATCGAGGCTCGGCTCCCTGGCGGTCCTTGACGCCCTTGTCCACTTCCAGTTCGTAAAGAACGCGGATCCTGATGTCAGGTCGCTGATAGAGTACATACGCGCGGCATGGGAGCCGATAAACGAGAAGACGCTGCGCTACCACCTGCTCAGGATGAAGAGGATGGGGCTCGTAGAGAACGAGCAGGGCAGGTTTTACTTTAAGAGACCGAGCGTGGGCGACCGCTTTGATGCGGGCGCCTGGTCTGCCGGGCTTTTCGGAGACGACGTGCAGGAGATATCGAAGAAGGTGGGCCTTGTGATTAGCAATATTAAGGGGAAGGAGGTGGTAAAATGAGGAAGGAGATTTTTTACTGGGTTGCGCTGTTTGCTGTGGTCCTTGCCGTCGCACTGTACATTAGGTACTTTAGCTCGCCAACCCTGTCGATAAGGGTCGGGTTCTCGCGCAGCGCGGCTTCGTACGGCACAGTCTATCCGTACCAGAAGCTCGTGTTTAACGTCTCGCTGAACAATACCGGCTCGTCTGAGATATCCGACATGGGTGTCGACGTCCTGCTGAACGGCAACACTACGTATGTCTATGGTGTTACAATACCACAGGGGAGGTCAACGTCCGTGTCATTTAACTACACGCCGAGCGCCCCTGGAGCCTATAATTTCACTGTTGTCGCTGACGGCGGCAGGCTTTACAACCTCGCGGACAGGCAGGCGGCGAGCAGCACGGAAACGATTGACGTTGCGGACCCTGCTAACGGATCCGCATATACAACGCTGCCTGCAGGCAATATCCTGTCGAGAAGCAGCCTGAACATGGATGCTGCCGGGTTCTTCTATTACTCATATCTTGACAGCGCATACAACTTATCGAAGTTCAAGATAACGACCATGCCGGGGCTCAGGAGCTTCATCTACCCGCTGCTCGAAGTGGCAAGCCCTGACATCGTGAATATCAGTTCCGCCACGGCCGAGTACGCTGGCGGATCCGCTGCCTCTTCGATCTGGATCCGCGGCTATGTTGCGCCGCAGATAGTAGGCGTTGGTGCAGAGGGCCTGAACCTTACAACCACATACCACACGGCCAATGGCATTAATGTCACGGTGGTTGGCCTGAAGTACAACGAGTCCCTGTGCAGCTGGTACTCGCAGGGTTGGACAAAGGTTGTTGCGGTTGGGGAAGGAGGCAGCTGCCTTGGGATTGCAAATGGCAGCATTGCGACGCTAGGCACGGCCCTGCCCCGAAGCAGCATTGCCTCGCCTTTTGGATCGAACACCGCCGCGGCATATTCGGCAGAGTCGGATAACGCACTCGCATACGGATATGCCTCAGGGGTTCTCGGAGGCACTATTTATTTCGCCGGGATTACATCGAACAGCCCTGCGAACAGCATCTGTTATGGGGTGGTTACCGATACAAACGACTCGAGCTTCTGCAGCACTTACCTGTTCGGGACCAACGCAATCATTGGACCTGTGTCCCTCATACGCACGACAGCAGTGTATGGCGATGAGAATTTCTCCGTATTCTCGCTAGCCAACACGACAAAGGTTCTGCAGCAGGTTCCGATAAATATAGGGATCATAGGCAGCATGGGCGCCTCGGGGAAGTCGGTGGGTTTTGTATCCGGAATCAGGAATTCGTGCACCTTCAACTTTGACTTCGGATGCTACAACGCAACATTCAGCAACGGCACAATCTCGCTTTACATAAATAACACGCGCTCCTCTGCTGTCACGCTCGACTCCATAGGATGCGTGCTGAACGGAGTGCCAAAGTATACCGCGCTGAACACCATACTGGCAGCAGGGGCAAACACGCTGCTCAGCACCGGCTGCTACAACGATGGAAGGATCTCGCAGAGCCTGCCATTCGGGCTTGCCTTCAGCCTTCCGCTTAATTACACGGTTGGCACCGAGCATAAAACAGTGACTGGCAGCGCCTTTGTTGTTGGCTGACCAGGAGGATATGCGCAAACCGCTTCAGGGAGAGTGCATGCAGTCCCCATACGAATCTTTTCTAGGGAGGTTTGGCAGCTTCACAGACATCCAGAGGATGGCAGTGGGGCCTGTGGGAAGCGGCAGGAACTGCCTGCTGACTGCACCGACGGGAAGCGGGAAGACGGAAGCTGCGCTTCTTCCGGTTCTTAACAGGATTTACAGGCACGGCAGGGGGCGCGGGGTGCAGGTATTGTACATAACGCCCCTGCGCGCCCTTAACAGGGACCTCATGCTCAGGCTGGAGTGGCTGTGTAAGGCATCTGGAATAACGATAGGGGTAAGGCACGGGGACATCACGGCGCGCGAACGGGCTGTGCAGGCAGCCAGCCCGCCGGACCTCCTGATAACCACCCCGGAGAGCCTGCAGACGCTCTTCCTTTCGGGGAGGCTCAAACGCGCGCTGGCCGCGGTCGGCGCAGTCATAGTGGACGAGATACACGAATTGTACCACAACAAGCGCGGGGCGCAGCTCTCTATAGGCCTTGAGAGGGTGCGCGCGCTGGCCGGGAATTTCCAGAGGATAGGGATCAGCGCCACCGTCGGCGATACCGATACGGCAACGGATTTTCTCTTCGGCAAGGAGAAGTTCGACGTGGTAAGGGCACTGAACGTGAAGGAGTTCAGGATAAGCATAGAAATGCCCGAGAGTCCGGAAAAGGAGCATAGGGACTTCAGGGAAACATTCGGGCTTGACAGGGCGTCGGTGGCCAGGATGGAAAGGATCTCCTCGCTGATAAAGGGCTCTGACGCCACGATACTGTTTACCAATACCAGGCAGGCGGCAGAGTCTATAGGAAGCAAACTGCTATTCCTTAATAAGACAGAGGACTTCGGGAACGTCGGGGTGCACCACAGCTCCCTGGATAGGGAGGAGAGGGTCAGGGTCGAGAACAGCTTCAAGGAAGGCAGAATAAAGGGCATAATCGCCACAAGTTCCCTTGAACTGGGCATTGACGTAGGGAGGGTTGACCTGGTCCTGCAGTATGGCTCCCCGAAACAGCCGGCAAGGCTGATCCAGAGGGTTGGAAGGTCGGGTCACGGGGAGGGGCGCGTATCAAACGGGAAGATAATCGTAGGCGAGGCCCTCGATGCGCTCGAGGCGTACGTCATTGCCGGTGATGTGGCACGAGGAAGGCTCGAAAGCAGGGGGATCGAGCGAAATGCCTATGATGTCCTTTCCAACCAGATATGCGCAATTGCCATAGAGTATAAGAGAATAGAGGCAGACAGGGTGTACGGGATTGTCACCGGCGCGGCGCCGTATCGCAACCTCGAAAGGAAAGACTTTGATAGGGTGCTGGCACTCGCACATGAACTGAAACTCATAGGCTTACGCGACGGGTTTGTGAGCGTGGGAAGCCGCGGGCTCTCCTATTTCTTTAGCAATATAAGCGTGATACCGGACAGCATCCGCTTTTCCGTGAAGGACATCGTAAGCAACAGGGTCGTTTCCTCGCTGGACGAGCGCTTTGTGTATAACTACCTCGATGTTGATTCATCCTTCATATCTAAAGGGGTGCCGTGGAAGGTCGTGGACATAGACGGAAATATGATACTCGCCGAGCCGAGCGGCAATGCAGAGGCGGCAGTGCCTGACTGGGAGGGGGAGGACATACCCGTCTCGCACGCAGATGCCGCGGCGGTGTTCGCGGCGATGGGGGCCGGCGGGAAGCTGCCCGGATTCCTTGACAGCGGGGCCCGCAGCCGCGTACTGGCGTTTATCGGAAAACAGAGGAAGTACTTCCTTCCCTCCCCGGAAAGGCTATTTATAGAGGAAGTCGGCGATTTCTGGCTTATCTACTCCGGCCTTGGAAAGCTTGCAAACGAATTCCTCTCGAAGGTTCTTGGCCCGCTGATCGGTGCAGGCCCAGGGAGCGCAGTCAGGGCAACGCCTTACGCGGTAGTGGTGGAATTCGGAGACGTGGCGGTTAAACCAGACATGGAGAAGGTAATAGGCATGCTTGCCAGTGGCACAAGCGAGGATAAGATGCTCGGCCTTGTGTCTGCCTCTGACGCCTTCAGGTATAAATTTATACAGGTAGCAAAGCTGTTCGGGGTCATAGACAAGAAGGCGACTGTAACAAAGGCCGCGGCGACGAGGCTTGTCGAGTTCTATCGCTCATCGCCGGTCTTTGAAGAGGCGCTGCGGGACGTAAATAAGAACAACTTTGACGCTGGCACGGCTCACAGATTCCTGGAAAAGCTTAGAAATGGGGAGATCAGACCAGCGTTCGTGGCCGGCGGAGGCTCCCCGCTATCATATGACATCCTCAGATCTGCCTATCACTACAGGGAGCTGATGATGCCCGGGCTGCCCACAGACAAGGCGCTACGCGAGTTCAAGGACCGCATGGATGGCAAGAGCGTGAAGCTGCTCTGCACCTTCTGCGGCTTTGTCTCGAACGAGGAGATAGCGCTCGATAAGGATAAGGCGTTTCTGTGCCATAGCTGCAAAAGTCCCATGCTTGCCATTGACAGGGAGGCGTATGAGGGACCGATAAAGCGGAAGGCTGCAGGAAGGAAGCTCGGGCCCGGAGACTTGAAGGCCTATGAGTCCGCATTGAATGAGGCCGGGCTAATAAGCGCCTACGGCAATCGCGCCGTGATAGCGCTGAGCACATACGGCGTAGGGGCCTTAACGGCCGCAAGGCTGCTCAAATACGTGAGGGGCGACTTTGCCAGATTTTACATCGATCTGATGGAGGCGCAGAGGATATTTGTACGGACAAAGCGGTTTTGGAAGGGCTGACCGTATTACCCTGCCTCATGCTGCCCCTGGCTCTGCTCCGGCTCCTCTGGCTCTATGACGCGGGCGTCTACAACCTTTGCGCCTTCCTCGATGCGCATGAGCCTCACCCCCGACGCAGACCTTCCGGTTATTCGGATCGACGAGACAGGTATGGTTATGCTTATGCCCCTTGAATTGATCAGCATTACCTGCTGCTCGCCGCTCAGGAAAAGTGCCCTTGAGACCTTTCCGGTCTTCTCCGACACCTTGATGTTTATGACTCCGCCACCGCCGCGCCCCTGCGTCCTGTACTTTGCTATGTCGGTTATCTTTCCGTAGCCGTTTTCGGTAATGGTAAGTATGCTCCCGACGTCTCCGGCAGCGATGATGTTCTTTGCGGCATCGTCTCCTTTTATCCTTATTCCGCGGACGCCTGACGCAGATCTTCCTATCTGCCTGATATCCGCCTCCTCAAACTTGATTGCCTTTCCGTTTCGCGTTATTATGGTAAGGTATTTCTCGCTTGAGTATAGTATCGCGTCTGTCAGTTCGTCGCCCTGCCTCAGATTTATCGCCCTTATTCCGTTTGATCTCGGCCTGGAGAAGAGTGCCGCATCAGTCTTCTTCGTCACCCCCCTGGCCGTCAGGAAGGCGATACTGGACTTTTCCGTGCTTTTTATGTTTAGTATTATGATTATCTTTTCGTCCTTTATGTCGAGCAGGTTCACTATTGCCTTGCCCTCGCTGTACCTGCCGCTTTCCGGAATGTTATACGCCTTTATCCAGTACGCCCTGCCTGCGCTCGAGATGCAGAGCAGACTGTCCTTGTTATTGCACGCAAGTATCTGCTTGACGTAGTCCCCCTCCTTCAGGTTTATGGCTATCACGCCCCTGCCGCCCCTCCCCTGCTCCTTGAAGCTGGTAAGGCCTTGCCTTTTTACATATCCGCCGCTTGTCATGATTATCGTGACCTTTTCGTCGCTTATCAGGTCTTCCTCCCCTGCGCTTGCCGGCTCGGCTATGTTAAGTATCTCGGTCTTCCTGCCCCTTCCGTACAGCTTCCTCACCTCAAGGGTCTCCTCCCTTATTATTGCTGCCACCTTGTCCGGGTCTGCTATTACCGAGGAGTGGTATGCCGAAGCCTTTTCAAGCTCCGCGGCTTCGGCTTCCAGGGAGCTGCTCTCGAGCCGCGTAAGCCTGCTCAGCTTCATGTCAAGTATCGCGTTTGCCTGCCTGTCTGAGAGGCCGTACTGCGACATGATCCTTGACCTGGCCTGCGCCACCTCGCCGCTTGCTTTTATGTCTGTGATTATCTCCTCTATCCGCCCTATCGCCACCAGGAGCCCTTTCACTATGTGCAGCCTGTCCTGGGCCACGGCAAGCTCGTGCCTGCTCCTCCTTACCACTACCTCCTTCCTGTAGTCTATGAACGTGGTGAGGAGCTGAACTACATTCAGGCTCCTCAGACTCTTCCCTATTACGGCCAGGTTGATTATAGGGAAGGTGACCTCGAGCTGGGTGTGCTTATATAGCATGTTGAGCACCTGCTCCGGTGCGACGCCGTCCTTCAGGTCTATTACTATGCGCACCCCGTTCTTGTCGCTCTCGTCCCGTAGATCCTTTATCCCCACTATCTGCTTTCCCTTCACGAGTTCGGCTATGGCCTGCACCGCGGATGCCTTGTTGACGTTGTATGGCATCTCGTTTATGATTATCTTATTCCTCTTGGCATCGATCTCGGCCTTCGCCCTTACTGTCGCCTGCCCCCTGCCGTGCCTGTATCCATTGTATGCGTTCTGTGACATTATCACTATGCCGCCAGTAGGAAAGTCTGGTCCTTTGATTATTCCCATGATCTCCTCCGCAGTGGCGCTCTTGTTGTCCAGCATGTAGACCACCGCATCGCATACTTCGTTCAGGTTGTGGGGCGGCATGCTTGTCGCCACGCCTACTGCAATTCCTGAGGACCCGTTGACGAGGAGGTTGGGGACTTTTGATGGGAGCAGGCACGGCTCGTGTTCGGTGTTGTCGAAGTTTGGAAGGAAGTCCACGGTCTCCTTGTCCAGGTCGTCAAGCATCTCCTCGGCCATCTTTGTGAGCCTTACCTCCGTATATCTCATCGCTGCCGGAGGGTCTCCGTCGATTGAGTTGTGTACAAAGACCCCTGTGGAGAGGGCAAAATTATGCCAGGGTTCTGTAGTTAGATCGTAAGTGTCTGCTCTTTCTGTGAGAAATGTTACTTCCTTGACCTTATGATTGTGTGTCTTCGCCTCTTTGGTAATATCATCAAAACTTGAAAAGTATTTTAATGCGTGTTCGGCTGTTGGTACTCCGTTATTTTTCCTTTCTAAATCATATATATTTAAAGTCACCTTAGGATATTTACTGGTTAAAGCCGATACATATCCAAGTATCTTGCTTCGTATAACCAGTTTTTTATATCCGGGATCTTGCCATTTGGTGTGTAGAGCACATTTTGCATGTTCGGTTAGATTTCTTATCATATTTTGGTCCTTTTGCATTCTTTTAATGTTTTTGTTTCGTATGTTGTTTGTAATTTTGGTTCTGAATGATTGGTCTTTCCATTGATTGTGGGCTTTTTCTTTATGCATCTCTATTGTCTCTGGGTTGCTCCATGATTTCTTTGACATTTTGCTGAAGTGATCTTTGGCGTATTTAGCCCGGTATTTTGGATCCCCCCATAGTGCCGTTGCCCTCTCGCTATATATTTTAATCTGGGAAGGAGTATTGGCCCATCTCTTAACTGCAGTAGAAATGCGCTCTCTGTGATCTGGATTATCCCATAGTTTTCTTGAATAGATCTTTGACGTTTCAATCGTGTGTTTCTTATAATCTTCAGATTGCCATTTTTTCTTCAGTTCTTCTGATTTAAGTTTGCCAATGGATTTTTTAAATTCCTCGTTTTTCCATAGGGACTTTAGCCTCTTGCGCGCTGCCTCGGCCATATTATGTTTGTATGATTCGTTCTTCCACATCATTTTGATTATATCAGAATGCCTTTTCCTATATGTAGAATTTTCCCGGTCTCTTTTATTCCTATTTGACATTCTAGCGGACAGTAATGTGTGATTTTCTTCAAAACACTTCTTTCTGCCTGCTGCTAATTTTTTAACATACTCCGGATCGTTCTTGTGCCGCCATGATGCAAGTTTGTAGTGGATTTTCCAGTGTTCTTCCCAGTTCAGCCGCATTATATTTGTTGGGTTATTATTTTTCTTGTTAATATCCACATGATGGCAGATTCTGCCTTTTGATTCTGCGTAAATGCCTTTCTTAATATTCCATTCGTCAGCAAGATGGTGTATGAATTGCCATTCGTTTTTCTTAGGTTGCATGACCATATCATAATCTTTAAAATTCTTGTCTGAAACCCCATCGTGAGCTTGTGTGTATAGGGGCATTAAAGAATCTCCAGACTTAAGGTCTCTGGCTTGTTTGTATGTACCGGTTCTTAATAGAAACCTGTGATCCGGAGTGCATTTTATCTTGGCTCCGTTGTCTAAGGTTACTTCTACAAGTTCTGCATTGCTTCTTGTCATTCTTGGATTTTTGATCTCGGAAATTTCGATACTGTCTGTGGATGTATTAAAGGTAAATGCCCAGTTTCTTTTCCCTTCTTTATAATCTTTGATGAGTTCTTCAAAATCTGCATCCCTTCCGTCTGCGAGCCTTATTTTTGTATCTTTAGTGAAGCAGCCCATGTTTCCCTGGCCCTCCACAAGCCTGTGGTTCATCGAAAACGGCTGTGCCATCCTTACGAGCGCCTCGTATACTGCGGTGTCTCCGTGGGGGTGGTACTTTCCGATAATCTCACCGACGATCCTGGCGCTCTTCTTTGTCGGCTGGTTGTGGAGGTTTTTAAGGTCATACATGGCGTAGAGTATCCTCCTCTGCACGGGCTTGAGGCCGTCTCTGGCGTCGGGTATGGCGCGGCCTATGATCACGCTCATCGCGTAGTCTATGTAGCTCGATTGTAGCTCATCGTCCAGCGGTACGCTTATCGATTCCTTCATTACATCACTAAATGTCCAGCGCTTTTACCTCTTCTGCGTGCTCCTGCAGGAATTTCCTCCTCTTAGGCACGTCAACGCCCATGAGTATCGTGAACAGCTCGTCGGTCCTTACAGCATCGGCGATTGTCACCTTCTTGAGAATCCTGGTTTCGGGATTCATTGTTGTTTCCCATAGCTGCTCGGGGTTCATCTCACCGAGGCCTTTGTACCTCTGCACCTCTATCTTATCCCCCATCTTCTTCCTGTTCTCCTCGAGTTCCTGGTCGCTGTAGCAGTACACGACCTCCTTGCCCCTGCTCACTTTATAAAGCGGCGGCTGCGCCATGTAGACGTATCCGCGCTCTATGATCTTCCGCATGTACCTGTAGAAAAATGTGAGAAGCAAGGTGCGTATGTGACTGCCGTCTACATCGGCATCTGTCATTAGTATTATTTTCTTGTATCGTATATTGTCTGCATTGAAGGTCTCGTTTATTCCCGTCCCGAATGCCGTTATCATCGCCTTTATCTCTGCATTATCGAATATCCTCTCGAAGTTTGCCTTTTCGACATTCAGGATCTTTCCCCTCAACGGCAGGATCGCTTGTATATCCTTATTCCTGCCGTCCTTCCCAGACCCCCCTGCGCTCTGCCCTTCGACTATAAAGAGCTCTGTCTTCTCTGGGTCGCTGTTTGTGCAGTCGGCTAGCTTCCCGGGGAGTACCGCGCCCTCGAAAAGGCTCTTTTTCCTTGCCAGCTCCCGCGCCTTCCTCGAGCTTTCCCTTGCATTTGCCGCATTAAGCGCCTTTTCTATTATTGCCTTTGCATCCAGGGGGTGCTCCTCCATGTACCGTGATAGGTTTGCGTACACGTCTGTTTCAACGATGCTCTTTATCTGCGTGTTGCCCAGCTTCTCTTTCGTCTGCCCTTCGAATTCGGGGTTTTGCATCAGTATGCTTATCACCGCAGTAAGCCCCTCCCTTGTGTCATCGCCAACGATCTTGGTATCCGGCCTGGCCTGCCCGTTCTTCTGCATGTAGTTTAATATCGCCCTTGTCATTCCTGCTCGGAATCCAACCACATGGGTCCCCCCTTCGGTGGTCCTTATGTTATTTACAAACGCCTCTGTCTTTTCGTCATAGGTACTGTTGTACTGCATCGCATACGATATGGTGACCGTTCCTTCCTGCTTCCTTGACTGGATTATGCTGGTTAAGGCGGTCTTGCCGCTGTTCAGGAATGCTATAAAGTCGGCGAGGCCGTTTTTTGAGTTGTATACTTCCTCCTCGACAGGATCGAACCGTTCATCCCTGAGGGTTATGGCTATTCCTGGATTTAGGAAACTTGTATACCTGAGCCTGTCCTTCAGGAGGGACGAGTCGAACGTCGTAGTTGGGAATATCTCTTTATCGGGCTTGAACTTTATGGTGGTTCCGCGGCCTTCGGATGCCCCGACATCCTCAAGCGCCGAGGTTACAGCACCCCTGGAGAAGGTCTGTTTATACATGCGGCCCGACCTCCTTACTGTGACTTCTGTGAACTCCGACAGCGCGTTGACCACCGTCAGACCCACTCCATGGAGGCCTCCGGATACTTTGTAGGCGTCGTTGGAGAATTTGCCTCCTTTGTGCAACGTGGTCATTATTACCTCAAGTGCGCCCTTGTTGTACTTTGGCATTATGTCAACGGGAATTCCCCTGCCGTCATCCGTTACATCGGCGGCATTTATCCCATCCTCAAGCCGCAGTCGCACATATATGTTCTTGCAGTATCCGGCAAGGGCCTCGTCAACTGCATTGTCTATAACTTCGTATAGGAGGTGAAGTACGCCGGTGCTTCCTGTAGATCCGATGTACATTGCGGGCCTTTTCCTTATTCCCTGTACGCCTTCTAATACGATAATCTTTGAAGCGTTATACTCGTCGTTCTCGATAGGCATTGTATCAGCTTGTTTATCGACAAATAGGCATTATTCCTTCCGCTTTAAAAGCATATAAAGCTTATTGCACGCCAAAAAGCCTTGTTTTCTTGCTGAGAAAATAAGCAGGTATATGCAACCCTTAGTTTGCATATTAAAAGCTTTCTTGAGATGGATATGTTGGTGTCATGGGTAAGACCAAGGTAGTAATAATTGGTGCTGCAGGCCGCGATTTCCACACTTTTAACGTCTTGTTCAGGGACAACGCCGAATACGATGTGGTTGCCTTCACCGCCGCCCAGATACCGTTCATCTCCGGCAGGATGTATCCAAAGGAATTGAGCGGAAAACGCTACCCAAAAGGGATTCCAATTTATGACGAATCAGAGCTCCCTGGGCTTGTGCGCAGGTTAGGTGTTGATGTCTGCATCATGGCTTACAGCGACCTGAGGTATCAGGATGTGATGGAGAAGGCAAGCCTTTGCAACTCCATAGGAGCTGATTTCTGGCTGGTCGCTCCTGAAAGGGCAATGATCAGGTCCAAAAAGCCGGTTATTGCTGTGTGCGGGGTAAGGACGGGGGTCGGAAAGAGCCAGACCTCTCGGTACGTGGCGCTTTTGTTGAGGAAGATGGGGGTCCGTGTTGCTATAATAAGGCACCCGATGCCTTATGGCATCCTCAAGGACGAGATTGCCGAACGGTTCGCAACGCTGAAGGACCTTGACAGATACAAAACAACAGTTGAGGAAAGGGAGGACTACGAGCCACACATAAGGAACGGGTTTGTGGTGTTCGCGGGAGTCGACTATGAAGCCGTCTTGAAGATGGCAGAGAAGGAGGCGGATGTGATTTTATGGGATGGCGGGAATAACGATTCCTCTTTCATAAGACCAGATCTGTTGGTTGTTGTTGCAGATCCTCTGCGAGCGGGAAACGAGCTTACTTACTACCCGGGTGAGACAGTGGCCAGGATGGCCGACATTCTGTTGATAAATAAGGTCAACTCTGCCAGCAAGGCCGAGACAGAGAGGGTCGTTGAAGATTTACTCATGATAAACAGCAGGGCGGTTATCGTGCGGGCTGATTCTCTGGTAAATGTTGACAACCCAGCAGGCATAAGGGGGAAGAGCGCTCTTATCGTCGAGGACGGGCCTACAATAACGCACGGGGGCATGCTGTTTGGGGCAGGAACCGTGGCGGCAAGGCAGTACGGCGTCGGAAGGGTGGTAAATGCAAAGAGATATGCGCAGGGCACACTGAAGGCGGTCTTTGAGAAGTACAAGCACCTTTCCAACGAGCTGCCTGCCGTCGGATACAGTCCTAAACAGATACGGGATCTGGAGAATACCATAAATGCTGCTGACTGCGACGTCGTCATATCTGCAACTCCGATAAACCTCAGGAGCGTGATAAATGTCAATAAGCCGATCGTTCAGGTCTCTTATGAGCTCAGGCCGCTTGGCAGGAGATTCGATGCGGTTATCACCAAGTTTGTGAAGGAAAGGGTTGGCGCGGCTGTGAATGGCCCGTAGCACAGTGGAGTCATTCCACAGGCAAGAACAGCGGTGAACTTGACGCCTGTGTTGACAATGTGTGCAGCGTGACGCAGGGAGAGCCAAAGGCACATGCGGCTTCCGAGCCATTTATATGCGGAGAGGCGCGTATTGCAGAAAGGCATATAATTGTGTAAACCAAACCTTTGTTATTATGGCGGGTCCGTAACTCAGCTTGGTCAGAGTGGCTGGCTCTTAACCAGCAAGTCGGGGGTCCAAATCCCCCCGGGCCCAAATATGCATTGCGTGGTCGCATGTACAAGGAAGCCAAGAAGATAGGAATTATAGGATTGGGAAATATGGGAAGACCCATTGCGGAAACGCTGCTGGGCCACGGGTATTCTGTCTTCCTTTACGACCCGACGGCAAGCAAATACGACCCTTTTCGCGGAAAGGAGGGGGCGGTGCTCTCGGAGAGTGTCGATGATCTTACCCGCAAGCTTCACGAAGGAGGGGAGAAGGCGATCGTCTGGTCCATGATACCTGGTGGAGAGCCCACTAACACCCTTGTATCAAAATTGTCTTCGCTTCTCTCCGGCGGGGACACTGTAATCGACGCTTCCAATTCGATCTATACAGACTCGGTTGCTAATTACGGCGTCCTGAAGGGGAAGGGGGTGTTCTATCTGGACGTTGGTTGTGGGGGCGGCCCGGAAGACATGGGAAAGGGGGTTTCGCTGATGGTAGGGGGGGATAGGGAGGCGTTTGACCTGGCAGAGGACATTTTCGAGGTTGTGGCGGGTGAGGGCTCATTCGGATATGTTGGAGGGAGCGGCGCTGGGCACATGACCAAGACCGTCCATAATGTCATATTTTATGGCATCTTCCCAGTATATGCCGAGGGTATTGACATGTTGGCCAGGTTAAAGGAGAGTTTTCCCGGCGTGCGTTTGGATCTGGATGAGGCAGTCAGGCTGCTTTCTGCGGCTCCGCCGATAAATGCGGGCATTATGAAGTCCATAAGGGATACCGAGAAGGAATGGGGCGCGCCTGGCAAGGACGTGGAAATACATGTATCTGAGATGGTAAGGATTGGGATCAATGGGGCGCGCGCCTGCGGTGCAACCTTGTACATAACTAAGGCCATACTTGGAGGGTACCAGTTCATGGCGGGGCATCCGAAGCGCATATATGCGTTGGCAAAGCGGAGATTGACAGGTCACTGATCCGGCCGTTCTAAAATACATTACTCTTGCCGATTTGTCTTTTGTCAGGTTGCGCAACGCGCTGTGTTACAAAACAGCAGTTGGGTGCCGTTATTGTGATAATAACTGCCGTATTTAAATATGAGAATACGCATATTTATGGTGTACGGTTCCAGCAGGGTTGAAGTGAGGCGATATTGTGCATAAGATACATAAAAAAGGGAGGGCGATGCCCGTTAGGAAGGATATTAAGAAAGTCGGCAAGAAGGCAGCAGTAAGGGCCGGCAGGAAGGTGCAGGCGAAGCAGAGGCCCCAGAAACAGCATGTCGGGCATTTGGTAGTGTCGCGGCCTGACAAGAAGAACGCGCCCAGCGTTGCCAGGGCTGCAAATAAAAGGGCAGGGGAGGCGAAGCCGGCCAAGGCAGACCCCCATGCCGCCGCGCTGGCGGCTGCCGCTGTTGAGGACACGGCGAGGGTCAATGAGATATTGAAACAGGAGGTATTTTCCGAGTTTGTCACGAGGAATGTGGGAAGGCTTGGTGTGGATCTGATAAAAACCCTTAACAGTTCCCCGAGCGTCGACGACAAGCTTGCTGCAAGAGCAAACATAAAGGTAAACGAGGTCAGGCGGGTGCTGAATGTACTTAATGGGTACGGGATGACAAAGTATGATGTTAATAAAGATGGGAAGGGGTGGCTTACTTTTAAATGGTATCTAGATAAGCACAAGATTAGGGCATTTTACGACAGCCTTTGTGAAAAGGAGGGAGAGAGGAAGATAACACTCCCAGAAGACTGTAATGATTTCTTTTACTGCATTTCCTGCTATTCCGAACAGAAAGTGATACTTCCTTTCGATTCCGCTTTCGATGCGGAATTCAAGTGTGACTGTGGCAAGAAGCTCGTTGTCGTGGACAAGGAACACGCTGTTTCTCTATACAACGATACAAAGAACTGACCCCACTCAATTACCTTGTTTTTTTGGCAGGGGTTTATAAAACAGAAGCGAGAGAAAGAGAAATAAAAGCGGGGTAGGGTAGCATGGAGTGCCCGCCGGGCTCATAACCCGGAGATCGGTGGTTCAAATCCACCCCCCGCTATGACCCCACACTTCCACTAATGGTGTTTTCTTTATATATTATATACATTACCTACGCTATAAAGAAAGAAAAGAAGCTAGAAAAAAGAAAGGAAAAGAAGTGGAAGTCCGGTGTGTTTTTATGATAGAAGAAGAGGTTTACACCGAAGCGCTGTTCGCAAAACTCGACGAGGAAAGAAAAACAGGTACGTTGCTTCCGCTTGGGAAGGATTTTTACGCAGAAATAGAAAAAAAAATAAAAGAGCAGGAGAAGGAAGACGGCAAGAAGGTTGAAACGCAGAACAAAAAAACAACGCTGAACAAACTCAAATCCAAAAGAACCCAGAAAATACTGGTTTATCTAGCATACAACAAACCCCTGCCGTCCCAGGTTCCGGCAGAAGAAGAGGCTCTATACTATCAGATACTTAAAACAATAAACAAGGAGGCCCCACCACCAAAAACCACAAAAATAAAGATACTTATAAAAATACCAGAAATC
>JAJZYR010000001.1 GCA_021797995.1 Microcaldota archaeon | reverse complement strand
AAATAAGCGTGATTCCGGCAGACAGCACGGAAAACAACGCAGGCGGGGCAGGCCCGCAGCTTCCTATCAGGAACGGCGGCGCGGACATTGGATCAGGCACCGCACTACGGGGCATTGCATGCTGCAACTTTTACCGCATGCCTAAAGAAAGCCATACCAGAGCAGCAGTATCCCTGCAACCTCCGCTACGTATAGGAACGAGGGATACTGCACTATATAAAGGCCGCCAGCGGCGCTAACTGCAATCACGCCGACTATTATGCTCAAGAAACGCGGATCCCTCCTGGCCTTATACGACTTATATGCGAATACCACCAGCACGGCCGCCGCAGGCAGGGTGATAACCGATGATGCCAGGATGATCTGTGCCGGTATCGGGGCGGCAACTACATAATCTACAAGGAGATTGCCCACGCTTGTCGTGAGCAGCGAGTAGACTAGAAATGCCGAAGAAAGGATGAAGAAGAGGTAATAGCCCTTCCTGATGCGCGAAGACTTTGAAAGCTGTATCGAACCCAGCGCAAGAGTCCCGACCAACACCGCTGCAACCAGCAGATAAGCCTTTGCGGCAAAGCTGCTGTATATATTGCCGGCAAACATCAGCTCCAACAGGGCCCCGAAGGTAAAAAGCCAGAGGCCGGCTGACCAGAACAGAAGCGGCCGGTTCCTCCTTTTAAGGCACCTCACGCTCATGGCTGCCGACAATCCGGCAGAGAGCACCAGCACAGCCGCAGTCGTAAGTTCCGCGGCGCCCTGCGAAGCAAATATTCCGCTCATCTCCTCCTCCTCGCCCTGCGTTCCCTGATCTCTGGCACAGTAAACCTGTTCCAGAATACCTTATATAGCTTTAGCCTGTCGGGCACCTCTCTGAGCCCCGGTATGTACGGCAGGAGAACCAAGACCGCAAATGCCGCTAGCGCAATAATGCCATTCTGCAGGTCATTCCATCCCGGTATGCCGTCCCCGACTATCTCAAGCAGATCATATGGGGCTGTCCAGTATGCCGCAACCTGCCAGATGCCGCTTCCGGAACCGCCGAGCTTGGGAAGGCCCCATTGCCTCGCGCTGAAGCCTCCCAGCGCCGCAGCATGGCTGTACAGCACACCGCTGTCCTCGTAGAAGCGTATCGCATAGGTGTAGTTAAGGCCTGTGTTCTCCTCTCCCTGCAGCACAGCGCCATAGATTCCGTCCTGCGCCATCTTGACGAGCTGGCCTGTAAGCGCAATCATCGGATTCGACGAGTTGAGTGCCGCTGCAATAGTGCCGTTGCCCTGGAAGTATGCAAATGCCTGCCCGAGATACTCTCTCTGAACCTGCTGCGGTTCTGCCAGGAAGGCAGCCTCCAGGTTCCTGGTGCCTGTTAAGTTTACATACTTGCTGTAAGGCACTGTGACATAGACCTTCCTGGTGCTGAAGGTATACGGCTGTATCGTATCGAGGTATGTCGCGGTTCCGGAGCTGAAATTGAATTCGTTTAGGAGCGTCACAGCCATGATATCAGGCTGCGACTGGGCTATGCCGTGCATCGTTAGCGGCGGATAGTACGGAACCCTTAGAAAAAAAGCAAAGACCAGGACTATTGCAAGGACATAAGCCATGCGCGAATACATCTTCTTGTGGTCCGCCATTACCATGCTGTATGGTATGTCCTTCCTGTACGGCTTGCCGAGCCCCTCCTTCTTGACCAGCATGAAGTGCATCGACATGAGGGCTATGAGCAACAGCGGCACAACGGCTATGTGCCACCCGTATACTGCGCCGGCATTGAGCGGATTTATCCAGTATCCGACGCCCATACCATTCCACAAGTCCGCCCCTGCGGCGGCGTTGAACTGCGCAATAAAGCTGCCGCCAATTCCTACCCCAAAGGCAAACTCCAGAAGCACGATGAACAGCATGATGCCGCCTATCATCCAAACCAGCCTCTTGCGCTTGTACATAGAGGTAAAGAGGTTTACCGTCAGGTGCAGGAGTATCAGGGTAATAAACGCCTCTGCAGCCCAGATGTGTATGCTTAGCAGGAACGTCCCTGCTGCAGTGGTATTGGCCCAGTTCGGACCGAACACCGCCATTATGATCCCGGTCAGCGCCAGTATGCAAAATAGCTCAAGGAGGTAGACCCCTATGGTAAAGAAGAAGCTGTTACCGTATGAGGGCACCTTCTTTATGTATACGGCTCTTACAACATCTCTGATCCTGGAGACATTCCCGCGCTTCCGCGATGCGCCTCCGTCCAGTACATCCGCCGGCATACAATAAGACTCTGATGTGAGATATTAAAAGCTTGCGAGCGGAAAATCCAGCGCCGCCGCCAGCGCGTATGCTCCAATGGCACAAGAGGAGAACGTTACGCCAAGAGCCGCATTACCTGCACCATACTTCTGCCGTTGTAGCGTCTTGGCCTGAATATATGCCAGAATATATATCTATCTGCTGTATGTAACCATGAAAGAGGAAAAAATATGAGCAGGGCAGGGATAACCCAAAAGCAGAGAAAAAGGAAGAGGAAGCAATGGAAGAATGCGTAATTGGCGGTACGTCAAGAAGAAACGCATGGTGGCCAACGAATGCCGGCAATAGTCCATCCGCATCCGCAACCGTCGTATAAGAACTCGAAGTCTTAGACTCAAGGTACAAACGATAGTAATTAATACGTTTCAATACTGATAGCTAAAATTACTATATCTAAACATAATACACATATTAAACGTAATAAACGTAAGATATAAATATCCATTCATATATAATAATATTAGGTGATTGAAATGACAAGTTTAACGTTATCGGTATCGAAGGAACTCAAAAAAATGATGGATGAACACCCGGAAATAAATTGGTCAGAAGTGGCTAGACAGTCAATAACTCAAAAGTTAACGTTATTGGCCAAGATGGATAGACTGCTTAAGAATAGTAAATTGACAGAAAAAGACACAATTGAAATCGGAAGAAAAGTGAATAAAGGCATAACTAAACACATGAATTAAGCGAGCGAGATAATGGGCTGGTCTTAGATGCAAATATTTTATTTGCAGCTTTTATTAAAGACAGCACCACGAGAGGAATTTTACTTACTAAGACTACTCTGCCATTAAAACTTTATACAATTCCTTTTATTCTAGAAGAAACTTACAAGTACAGAAAACTTTTGGCTAAGAAAACCTCATTAGACAAAAATGAGATAATGGAACTTGTTTTGGAGTTAATGTCTGCTTCTAATATAGAGATAATAAAAGAAAAAGAATTAAACAAATTCAAAACCGAAGCAAGGAGAATATCTCCAATGGAAAATGATTCTTCTTACTTTACTGTTGCCTTATATAAGAATTGTAAAATTTGGTCTAATGATAAGCTTCTAAAAGATCAGGATATTGTAGATGTAATTACAACAAAAGAGCTCTTAGCTCTGTTGACCATGCCTCAGTAATCTTTGTAGGGATTTGAACTTAACAATATGCGCCAAGGTAGGGATTGGAAAACCGGAATCGAGAAGCCGGACCGGCAAGCCAAGAGCGATAAGTCACATCCTTTGCATGACGCAGGGATTGCATGACGCAAGAGAAGCGCACAGAATCTGAAGGCAATAACATATTAAAATTCTGGCTTCCAAGGTAATAAAAGGTAATTGCATGAACGACGCAGAGAAGCATTTCGGTGAGAAGCTGAAGTTCCAGATAGATCCGACAGGCCTTGAGCATGCCATAAAAGAGGGAAAAGGAGACTGCGTGATAGTAGACGTGAGAGGCAGGAATGCCTACAAGGACGGCCATATACCAGGGGCGATTGACATTCCAATAGAGGAGCTCAGCGGCAGAATGGGCGCGCTCCCAAAGGACAAAACGATATACATCTACTGCTACAACATCGTCTGTTTCAGAGCGCCAAAGGCTGCATATGCGCTTGCACAGAACGGGTTCGAGCATGTAGTTGAGGTCTTCGGAGGATATGAAGAATGGCAGAGGCGCGGCCACCCTGTGGATAAATGACCCCAAGGCGCCTCTAAGCACAGGTGTATCGTAATCCAAGGGAAATGCGGGATAATGGAACAGGATCTCCCGCCACGGGTTGCCAATCCCGCCTCAGAGCAGTCTCATCAGCCTTGTAGTTTAAAGGCGTGCGGGCGGGAAATCCACGCCCATTCGTAGCGGGGATGGGAGCGAACCGCAGCAAGGCACACAAACGTGCTGCGATGCACACGACATTGAAGCTGCGCTGGCGTACCGTAACTAATAAATACGTTGAGAATCAATGAAAAACCATATTTCTATAAGAATCGGGCCTCTTCTGGACAGTATATAAGCCCGCAAATAAAAAGGTGTTAAACTGCCAAAACCAATGCACAGATCCCATAGTTTCAGGCGCCTGGACAGGGTTACTCCTGGCAAGAGGCATACGGTACATTACATGAGAAAGAAGGGAGAGATGCCTCACTGTCCGGTATGCAGGGCGGAGCTCAATGGCATTCCATCTACAAAGAGCAGGCCGAAGAGCCTCAAATCAAATTCCAGGATATTCGGCGGCGTGCTCTGCTCAAGATGCGCGAGCAACGTGATAAAGCTTGCAAGCAGGATAGAGCACGGCGAGATGAAGCTAAATGACATTGGTATAATCCAAAGGAACTATGTCCTCCAGATGATCTCGCACTAAGATACCGAAGCAGATTGACGGGGCGGTTTTATGAGGGCTATTATCATATCCGGTATGCCAGCTGCAGGAAAGACGACAGTGGCAAAGATTCTGTCAAAGGAGCTGGGGCTGAAGATGGTCGGCGCCGGAGATTTCCTAAAGGAGATGGCAAAGGATAGGGGGTACATACCAGGAGGGGACGACTGGTGGGATACCGCAGAAGGCATAAGATTCATGAGGGAGAGGGAAACCAACCCTGACTTCGATAAGGAGGTCGATGCAAGGCTGCTCAAGAAGCTTGAGCAGGGCAACGTAATAGCGACGAGCTACACCGCCCCGTGGATCTCGAAATCCGGATTCAAGGTCTGGCTCAAAGCCGAGTCCAAGAGCAGGGCGGAGAGGATGGCAAAGAGGGACAATACCGGCCTAAAGCAGACAATAAAGACCACGAAGATCAGAGACGTAGAAAATTACAGGATATATAAAGGGCTATACAACATGGAGTTCGGTAAGGACCTAAGCCCCTTCGACCTGATAGTCGATACTGACGGCATAGCGCCAGAGGAGGTTGCAAGGATAATACTTAATAAGCTGAAGGAACTAAAGGAACTTGGAGCATAAGGCGAATGTGGTACTATGGCGCTTGTCGAGATAGGGAGAGTCTGCATAAAAAAGCTGGGAAGGGACGCGGGAAACAAGGCAGTGATAACGAAGGTTATCGACGCCAACTTTGTCGGAGTCGTCACAACCTCAAGGCCGAAGGAGAGGAAGGCCAACGTAAGGCACCTTGAGTTCCTTGCGGAGAAGGTGGATCCTTCGAACAAGGAGCAGATTGCGAAGGCGCTTGAGGTAGAGGCCGCAAGGCTGAAGTAGTCGCAAACACCGCAAAGCACGAATAACGGCGGTCAATCCAGCCAGCAAGGCATATAAACATAATCATATCAAAGCATAGAATAAATTAACATGTCAGATCAATCTATAAACCAAACGGAAAATACACCGCCGCCTCAATCTCCGGCAGACGTGATGCAAGGATCAGCGAAAGCGAAGGGATCTGCACTTAAGTATGGGATCGTGGCGCTCATAGTGGTTGTAGCGATAGCAGCAATCTTTGTTGCCCTTAATCCGGGAAGCGGCGCAGGCGTGCCATCCAAAACTACGCCCTCTTCATCAACATCCACGACTGCCAAGACCGTAGTTGCAAGCAGCCCGTATCTAAACAAGAGTGCAGTATCCTCGATCATAGGCAACCTGACTTTCTATTCCACTTATAACCGTTCTACATCAAATTCCACAGTGCAACTGCCTGGCGGGGTGCTTACTTTTACCCCAGGCGAGATATATAGTGCATTTCCACAAGAAGTCGGCAATGTGACTGGTATGTGGATATCTGCAGGCGAGCACAACCAGAGTTTCTCGGCAGTAGAAGCAGTAGTCATGGATGCTAAAAACCCGCAGAGACTATATTCGCTGTTGCTGCATAGCCCAAAAAGCTTTCTAGGCATCAACTCATCACAGATAAAGACAGGCAGCATCGGACCGTTCAATTACACTTATTACTCCTCTGGAAGCAGTATCTTCCTTATCGGAGTCGGCAACAGCTATGTTACTATTGCTACTGCCGAGTCCGGATACCTAAAAATAGGTACGCAATCAAATGTAACCGCGCTGGCAACGGCACTCTCAAACATCGTATAAAAGCCGGTAAAGACGGCAAATCAGCGGGCAAACAACGCTTACAAGCAGGGAAAACAAGCTGCGGAGACATAGCGCAGGCGTAAACCGGCATCTCTATTGCCGATAACAGTTGCATCTCCTAAAAACAAACAGGGAATTGGGCAATGGCTCCAGCTGCAAACAAATAAATACATAAGCAGAGAGACTATGGGATATGACATTCAGGCCTACAAGGAGGATACTCAGGATACTGGAACGGGACAGGAAGGTGATGCTGACCACTACAAGGGTTCCGTATCCCTTCGTTGCGGATAGCATAAAGGGCGACTATGCGTTTGACATAGAGGGCAACAAGTTCATAGACTTCACGAGCTTCATATCAGTATACAACTTCGGCGAGGGTCCTCGCGAGGCTGTCAGGAATGCAGTCAAGTCGCAGTCTGAGAAGCTCACGCACCCCGCATTCTACGACTTTTACTGCGCCCAGCCAGTAGAGTATGCGGAGAAGCTGCTTACCATGTTCCCGAAGGGGTTCGGGAGGGTCTTCTTCTCCAACTCAGGCACAGAGGCTAATGAGGCTGCGCTCAAGTTCTCAAGGCTCTTCACAGGGAGGCAGTACACAATCGCCTTCTATAACTCGTTCCATGGAAGGACGATGGGCTCGCTCGGCCTTACCTCGTCGAAGCCTGTGCAGCGCAGGCACTTCGGCCCATTCAATTCCGTCGTGCATGCGCCTTACGCCTATTGCTACAGGTGCCCCTTCGGCAGGGAGTACGGTTCATGCGGCCTTGAATGTGTCGATTACATCAGGAAGAACACGCTTGGCAAGGACATATCCGGAAAGGAGGCATGCGCGATATTCATCGAACCAGTGCAGGGCGAGGGCGGCATTGTCGTACCACCGGCAGAATTCGTGAAAGGGGTAAGGAAGATAGCAGACGAGAACGGGATCCTGCTGGTATCGGACGAGGTGCAGGCGGGGTACATGAGAACCGGAAAGTTCCTTGCGCTTGACAACTTTGGGGTAAAGGCAGACATCTATACGCTTGCGAAGGCCGCAGGCGGCGGGCTGCCGATCGGCATAACTGTCACGCGCACCTCTCTCGGCGACATTCCTGCCGGATCGCACTCCAACACGTTCGGAGGAAACCTGGCGTCGATAGCGGCGGCAGGTGCGACTCTCGACTATGTAAGGAAGAACACGGAATCCATCCGAAGAAAGTCCAGGGAGAATGGTGCCCTGATAATGAAAAGGCTCAGCGAGATGCATGAGCGCTATGAGATTGTCGGCGACGTGAGGGGCATTGGGATGATGTTCGGTGTCGAGCTTGTCAAGGACAAGAGGTCAAAGGCTCCTGCGGTCATGGAAGTAGACACAATCCTGAAATCATGCTTCGAGAACGGTCTGCTGCTCCTCCCTGCCGGGGTCTCCACAATCAGGATTATGCCGCCGCTTACGATGTCAAGTCAGAACATCGAGCGCGGCCTTGACATATTCGAGAAGGCGATAAAAGCAGCCAATTCCAGGGCAGGCAGCTGAGCCGCGGGTGCGATTCCTGCCGAGTCCACTTGTTATCTATGTAACTTGTTTCGTAAACATAAACGTTTATATATTTGTATACTATAATATAATCATGGACACCGAGGTAATCAGTATTAGAGTAAGGCGTGGCACCACGGAGCAACTTAAAAAGGCGGGCATAAATCCAAGAGAGTATGTAGAGGATATTGCATGGAAGGCAAATGCCAAAAGAGTCTTACTCGAATTGAAAGAAATTATTAAAACCTCAAAACCATCAAAAGCAGGATTTGCGGTGAAATCAATAAGGGAGGATAGAAATGAGGCTCATTGATAGTTCCGTTATCGTCAAGTACTTTTCAGAAGAGCCAGGATGGGAAGATGTGGAGGCGTATCTCTATGAACCCATAAGCATAGAACTTTCCATGATAGAGCTAGGCAGCGCACTCTTAAAGAAAGTACGTAAGAATGAGCTTGATTATAAGAAAGCGATAGAGATTCTCGAGAGGTATCCGGGCACCTTCAGATTTATAGAAGAGAAAAAGCATACCAGCAAGGCCTTTGAGATCGCTAAGAAATACGATTCATCGATATATGATGCTATGTTCATAGCCGCGGCGCTAAAGAATGCTTACGAGCTGGTAACCTGCGATGGTAATCAAGCAGAACTTGCTAGGAAAGCCGGGGTCAGGACAATAGAGTGCTAGCTGATGCAAGCAAGTGCAAGCAAACACCTAAACGCCATTATCTAACGGCGTCTGTACTCCATACTCAATTGCCAACGTCTGCAGGGCCAAATTAGCTAAAAGTACTTCATCAGGCTGAACTGCCCCTCTGTCGCGGCGATGTCGATTTCGGTGCTTAGGAAGATCGACTTTATCTCGTCCTTGACCAGGTAAAGCCTCTGCCTTATGTACGGATCGAGGTCGTACCTCTCCGCGAGGGCGATGGCCATCTCAAGGTACTTTTCTATCCCCCCTTTCGATATCGTGAGGAGAAGCTTGCCGCCGTCTTTGGTGCACTTGCCTGACAACGGCACGCGCCTGAACTTTGCGTTGCACGAGGAGCACCGGAAGGACTGCCTTGAAAATGAGTGGAGGTTCCCGATGAGGTCCGGTATGAAATGGCTGATTATCACCCTCCTCGCCGCATCGGGCTTGTCAACAGCGTATATCCTGTCCATCAGGCTGAACTCCGCGTCGACCTTCTCATGCATGGTCTTGAGCTCGGCGTAAAGGCTCTTTTTCGGCGATGATAGCAAAGCGGCAGCGGAAGACAGGTGGGTAAACGACAGGTTCTTATAGACCGTGTCGCTTCTGAGCCTGTTCTCGACAAGCTCTATTCCTATATCCGAGGGCGCCGCATATTCGTAGCTCTTGCCGTAAAAGGAGAGGGGATACCGGTCGACGACCTCCATCGCGTACGCCTCGTCGTCGATCTCCTCGACCTTGAGGTTGAGCGTAAGCACAAGCGGCGTGTCCATGGTTCCGCCTATGGTTGCTGGCAGATATTCCTTGGAGAAGTTTATCAGCGCATCGAGGAGCAGCATAGTCGTATCCTCATCTCCGTCGCAGTTCCTCCTCCTCGCGCATATCGTATACGGATGCGCGAAACCAACATTCGCGTCAGTAAATCCTATGATCCTGTTGAGCACGCCGCAGGACGTATGCGGCGACAGCGTTATCACGAGTGCGCCAACCATGTCCTGTGGCGACGACGCGTTGTAGAACCTTGGCAGCTTGTAGAAGCGCTCGAGGAGCCCGTCGACGAACCTGGCTATCTGGAGCATGTTTTCCATCCCGCGCCTGTTAAGCACGACGTCCTGGTGTTTCAGCTCCACGAGCTGGTCGTCTCCGACAAGATCGTTCCCCAGCCAGTCTTTTGTATATCCCATGCCGCGCAGCCTGTCTATCCCGACGCCTATCTCCGATGGATAGAAGTGCGTCATCGGCGCGTCTGTGGCGTCGAACCGCGCTGTGCCGTCCTTGAACATGTGCACGTTGTTCATGGCCCTGAGCACCCCTTTCTCGAGCGGCTCCGCAATCCTCCTGCTGTTTGTAAGTCCGAGCACCCCCTTCATAGTGTCCGGCAGCCTTGACACCCCCAGCGCCTTGACGGCGTTTGCAACGAGCTTCACAAGGTCCGCTTCCCTCTCCTCGTATGCCACCGTTCCAGCGCCGCAGCCTTCGCACGTCTTATTTGCAGTAAGCTTGCCGCATACCGGGCACTTGCCTTCGAGCTCCGCCCTCCTTCCGCAGCCGTAGCAGTACTGCGTTTCTATGAGCAGCCCGCAGCTGTGGCACCTGTACCTTGCGATCTCGAGCCTGAGCCCGGACCTGAACCTCTTTGAATCTGCAAGGTACGCGGCGGTTATGTTCCTGTCCTTTGTCCAGTACCTGCCTATGGGAAAGAGCACATTCGGCGAGGGCTTCATCAGCCGCTCCCGCGCCTTCTCGGGCCTGCCGATCCTGGCACCGATGAATGTGGACCTCTTCGGTATCCTGAAAGGGGCAACGGAGTTGACAAGCGAAAGGGAGTCGGCAGTGCTGTCGGAATACTTCTCGAGGACGAGCTCGTCTATCCTGAGGGCGCCATCCTCGCCTGACGCGAAGCCGAGCGATGCGAGGAGCGCCCTGGCCCAGTCTCCCTCGATCGATATCTTTCCGACGGCGAGCCTGTGGGGTACATTGAGCAGCTCAAGAGTCCTCTTCACGTCAGACGGGGCGCTGAATTCAATTCCGCGCAGCTCGGCCAGGGATCCTGCAGCAATTCCCGCATTCCTTATTATGGAGAGCGCAAGCTCCCCAAGCGCTTCTGCGCTTACCGCCTGGAACTCAAACAGGAACTTCGGGTGGATAGGCACCCCATATCTCAGCGAGAGGGCATATGCCTCCATGAAGGCCTCGCTGCCGCGCGCGGCTGTGCCTCCCCCCCTTTCCCCGAGCTCCGCCTCCCATACCTCCTCCGCATAGCTTGCCGGCTGCATAGGCGTATTGGATTTTCTGAAGTCGCCATACGTGATTAGAATGTCGCCGAGGGAGAGTATCTCAGCAACCTCGTCCCTGAGCCGCATTGCAGTCTCTGCATCGCTTACCCTCAGGGCCTCGCCCGACTTCAGGAGGACAAACGGCCCCTCTATCGAATCCACGGGCATTGCTACGCACCCCTTTCCAGGCAGCTCCACCTTAAGCTGCCCCCCTACTGCCACGAAACCCATTGTAAGTATCATTGTGGCCGGATTGAAGCCCTTGGCTGCTATTCCCGTGAACCTGCTCCTGCCGTACCTCAGCCTGAACCCTCCTACTCTACCCGGATATGCAAGGATGGGCCGGCCGGCAGCCAGGTCCTCTAGGAAGATACCAGACCTCCTGCTGTTGTCAGCCCCCGACCGCTTTACCTCGACCTTTATGATCTTATTCAGCCAGTCCCAGTCAAGGCCGATGCCCTTCGTCTCCTTGAGCAGCTTCTTCGCCTTCTGGGCTATGCCCTCGCATATGACGAGAGAGATCCCCCCCCTGACCTGATTTGGCACCGCAACCTCCTTCCCGTCAAGCCCGATGCGTTTCAGGTTTCCGTGGACTCCGACCTCTATCCTCTCCGTAGGGACCCCGTCAATGCATACCGGGCAGTTGGACACGATCACCCTGATATCCTCATCGCCGGGCCTGTACTGGAGCCTTGCAGCCCTCGTGTGGTAAAGTTCCACTTCCTCCACATACCTCTCCACCTCCTCCATTGTGGGGCTGTATGCGCCAATGCCGAAGAACCTTCTGGCATAGTCGGCAAGAGCCACCGAGAGTGCTGCCGCCGTACCTCCGGCTCCACGTATCGGACCTGCGTATACTACTGCGATGTAGTCCGTGCCGTCGGGATTCCTGTAGCATTTTACTCCCTGTATGCCTTCTGTCGGTGCAACAAGGATCCCCTCGGTAAGGATGGCGCTCCCCACCCTCACCGCAGTCTGGATCCTCTCGATTTTCTGGTAATTCTCGAAGGCCCTGCTTGTGCATATCTCCTTTACAGTCCAGAAGGCGAGCCTGCTCCTGGATCTGTCGGTAAGGTTCCTTCTTATCAGCTCGCCAATGCCCTCGATTCCAGTAAGCCCTTCCACCCTGCTCGCAAGGTCCGGCGCGGGCTTTATCTCTACATACTCTTTGGGGTCGCGGCCTTCCGCCCTCGCCTTTCCGGCGAGGTCATAAACCTTGTAGAACTCGGTTGAAAGGGTCTCAAAGTACTCGCTAGTTTCCAAAGTATTACCTTGCGTTATGGCTTGCTGTAGTCCGTATACCACGTGCCGGAGTACGTGATCCCGCTGCCCGTCATGTTGCCACTGTCTCCCGAATAATCATTTGCATTGCCGTTCAGCGGCCACCATCCGACAAGGTGGGTCAGGTCCGTGGGCTCTGCGCCTATGCCGCCGAGGTAGAGCGTGTTTATCGCCTGCGGTCCGAGGGTGGCGTTGTATACCTGGAGGTTTGCGAGCATTCCATAGTAATAATCGCCGTTTCCAGGCAAAGCGCCCACATCTATGTTGGCAGACACGGACGCGGGAAGGGGTCCGGCAGGGCTGACAACAGCATTGCCTTCGACCTGGCCGTTCACGTAGAGATACTGCGCCCCGTTTATGTCATTGTAAGTCTCGGCTATGAAGTACCACTGGTTTATGCCTAATGAGGGCCCGGAAAGCGTGCAGAATGGAGAGCATGATCCGACACCGAGAAGCACCGCCTGCGGCACGAACTGCGAGCCGGAGCCTCCAGGGGAGATCTGCAGCCCCGCAGCGTTGCCAAGCGCTATTATCAAGCCGTTTGAGGAGACCGCAGCATCTGGATATACCCATCCGGCCAGCGTGACTGAGTTAGGGGTAAAATCCTGCGAGGCACCCGAGATAGAGGCATATGCCCCATTGCCAAATACGGCCACGAACTTAGGCAACAGGCCGGTACACGGCCCCTGGAGCTGAGGGAACTCGGAGCTGAATGGTCCGTTGGCCCTGTACACGCTGCATGCCCCTGGTTCGGCCTTTGGGGAGAATGTAAGCGGATTGAAGACGCCTATCAGCGCAAGCACGGCGAGCACGACTGCGATTGCCAGCAGGGCCCAGCCGTACGTCATCAAGTATTCCATTGCGCTTTGCAGTCTCATGTTACCGCCCCATAGCCGGATGGCATCCCCTCCCGCCCTTCAGGTGCGGGTCTCCAGCTTACTTTTGCTAATTTTCACGGGAAGGATATAAACCCGTATGCAGAGTCAAACGGTATTGAAGTCAATGGCAGAGAGCAGCATGCTCCTCGCCTCATAGACCGGGAGCACCGCTGGTGAGGGCAGGTGCCCAAGCTTCGCCTGGTACGGCGTCCTCGCCTGCCATGTCCCGCTATTCACCACCAGCGTTCCATGGTAGTTTGTATATCCGTTCTTGTGCACGTGCCCCATGTGCAATATGTCCGGTATCTCGTCTATGACCATCGCGTCCTGTTTTCCAGGAACAACCGGGTTGTCCCCATAGATCGGGGAGAGGTGCCGCCTCCTGAGCAATTCTGTCATCGCCCCCTCCGGACGCATATAGCTGCATGAAGGTATGCCCTGTATTACCGAGTCAAGCGAGGTCCCGTGATATCCAAGCACTGTCAGGCCGTCTAGCGTGACGTATCCCGGGTCTGAGACAAAGTGGATGTTGCTGCGGTTGAATTCGCCTATCAACTCCTTGCCAATGGGCGGCTGCGGCTCCGCCCTCCTCACCGCATCGTGGTTCCCGGGGAGCAGGAAAGCATGGACATAATCGGGAATGCGCTCCATCAGGTCGAAAAAGACGCCGTACTGCTTGTAGATGTCCGGTATGGCAAGTTCCTTGTCCTGGTTCGGATACACGCCTATTCCGTCCACAAGGTCGCCGCTCACAACGATGTACTTGACCTTTCCGGCAAGGTCCCTCCTGTAATCAACGTCCCCGTTGAGCCACGACAGGAACCTGGTAAACTGCTTTTCTAGGAAGAGCTTGCTGCCCACGTGTATATCTGAGATAAACGCCATTGCAATGTCCTCGCTGGACTGCCTCCGCTGCCTTATGGGTATGTCTGGCCAGAGTACCGCGCCGGCGATTATCATACCCTGCCAGATCTTTCCCTTTACTGCCACTACCTCGTCAAGCACAAGGCTCTTTGACGCCTCAAACAGCTCCACGGCCTCCCTCCTCCCGCCTGGCTGGGGTTTCATGAACAGGACCTTGACTGAGCCGCTCTCGTCCTCAAGCGTAACGATCACATTCCCGTTTTTGGTGACGGCCCTGGTGGAAAGCATTCCTACGATCCCCACCTCGCGGCCCGAGGCGTACTGCCTCATCCCGTCTATGCTGTTCAGCATGCTGCCGAGCAGCGCGCTCCGCGAGCTTCCGAAGAGGGTGCGGAGCCTCTCAAAGCGGTTCCTGAAATAGCCGGTGAAGTCGGCTACGGTGCCGGCGGTGCTCTCGGTCTCCAGGTTCCTTATCTTGTAATTTGCATCGATATCCTTTGCCGCAGGCGTGAAGTCCAATGGGCGGATTACCTCAACCTGGAGGGGCGACTTATCCGCCTTGCCTGCCTTTTCCGCATCAAGGATCTCCAGCAGCGTCTTCCTGTCTAGGAGCGCTATGCCTTCACCGCTGCCTCCGAAATGGCCCAGGATGCTCCCGGTGGCGGCTTCAATGTCGACGCCCAGAAGGTCGCTATCGGTTATGTCCGAGCTTAAGACTACCTTGCCGTTCAGCCTGCCTGCAAGGTCAAGAACAAGTCCGGTATCAGCCATGTCATCCACCATGCGTGCGGCTCCGCAGGCAAAGGCATATCCGCACATCCATTACCCGGCCAGGTCAGTCTTTTACCGATTCGAGCATGCTCAGTATGTTCCAGACTACTGTCCTGGCATATGGCGGCAGATTGATGTCGCTGCTGATTTCGTCTATCTTGTACGTGGCCGTAGACGACTTCACAGAGTAGCCTCCGTCACCGTTAAGCGCCTTCTTCGCCTCGTCCAACGCCGTCTTGACATTCCTCGGCACGCTGTTGTCGTTGAGCAGTATGTCGATCTGCTGCTTTATCTGTGCGATTGTCTCCTCGAATTTCTTGTTGTCTACCATGCGATCACCTTACGTCGCGGGCCCGGCGGGATTTTCATACTCGATGGCTCTTTACCACAAAGCTAATTTGAACCCGCGACCATCACCTTAGAAGGGTGCTGCTCTATCCAAGCTGAGCTACGGGCCCGACTGTAAATATGTATCATATGTGGAAAAAACCCTTAACGTTCTCCGATACCTGCTCCGCAACCTCGCCAAAGCCGATATTCTTGATGGACGATATCGACGCTATGACCCCCCTGACATCAGAGGGGCTCCTCCCGGCTACTGGGCAGTCAGTTTCCGCTACCATACTACTTAGGTCAGTCTCTTTTATAACCCTTTTCCTTCTGCCGTCATCCCTGGGCGGTATGGAAATCATGTGGCCCTTCCGCGCAAGGTAACGCGCCTGGGCCTCATCGCCCTCGAAGAAGTGGAACATGGCCCGGTTTGCAGGATGCTCATCAAGGAGCCGTATCACCTCCTTTATCATGCCCCTCGAATGTATGACTGCAGGTATATCGAGCTCGTTGGCGATGTCGATCTGGCGCGCGAATACCTCGCGCTGGGCGCCTATGCCAGATCTGTCAAGGACTGACGCGTCAAGCCCTATCTCGCCGATTCCGATAAGCTGCATGTTTTTCCTTATAAGTCCTGCGCTCTGGTCTACATATTCGCGGTCCGAAACCGCAAAGGAAGGGTCGATTCCCACGACCCCGTAGACTCCCAGGCTTTTGGCAATGGCCGTTGTAGCCTCGTTTGCTTTCCTGCTCCCTCCGCTGGTTATTATTATGCTCACTCCGTTTGCCACGGCCTCGTTTACCGCAGCTTTGGGGTCATCGAGCATGTCAAGATGGCAGTGCGCGTCGGCGAGCTGCACTGCGCCCTGGTAATAGCTGACGCGCTCCATGCTTTGCATCATCTGCGACATTGCACCGCCTTCTTACAGCAAGAGGATAAGATAAATTTACGGTTTAGATATATAAACCATAAAGATGCGCGCGGGTGACGCCGCAGAAAAGGTCCGGCAGGCAATGCCATCCATGCCAGCACAGCCTCCTCAATCCAGGGGCATTATGCCCCTGTTCGATACCCCGCTTGCTATGATCTTATGCTCCTCCTTGAAGAGCCCGTCTATCTCGGAGAGCAGGGATTCCTTTTCACCGCTGCCCTTCCTCCCAAGGAGCAGTATCGCCGGTCCCGCGCCGCTCGCCGCAACCCCATAGCCGAAGCGCCTGCCCGCGTCCCTTATCTCATGGAGATGGGGCAGGAGTCCTGCCCTCTCCCTTGCAGGTTCTACTATCCTGTCATCCATCGCCGCAGCCACGCCCTCCATGTCGCCGTCGAGCATGGAGCAGATCAGGGACGACAGGCACCGCAGGTTGTATTGCGAATCCTCCCTGCTGACCGTACCAGGCAGCACCTCCCTCGCAGTTTTTGTCGATGCCTTGCCATGCTCCGGGAGCACTATGATTGCTTCGAGAGCGTCAGATGCCTGTATCCTCTTTATCCTAAGCGGGTTCATCCCAACCACTACGGTAAAACCGCCGAGTATGCACGGGGCCACATTGTCGACGTGCGGGACGCCGGCGGATACCTTCTCGCCCAGTGACGCGTAGTGTACCAGCTGCTCAGCGCCCAGCCCAAGACCGAACAGCCTGTCGATCGAATATGCGGCTCCCGCAGCGCTCGCCGCGCTGCTTCCCAACCCGCTGCCTGGCCTTATGCGCTTGTCGATCGTTATCTCAAGGCACTCCCTGATGCCGAAGTCCTTCCTCATGGCCTTTATTACAGGGCCGCATGAATTGCCTTCAAGCTCCTCAGGCACCGCGTACCTTCCGGCAGACCTCACTGCATCAGCGTCGGATATCGATACCTCCATCTCGTCCGACGGATTCGCCAGCGCCAGCCCGCAGATGTCGAATCCAGAGCCCAGATTTGCGGAGGTCGCAGGTGCGCTTATCCTTATGCTTTGCATTTTCCATCCCCTTGCGGAGCAATAAGAGTAGATACATAAGTGCGAAGATTTAATAGGCAAGGCGGAAAGGCCCGATTCCGGAGCAAAACTCCGCTGAAGCACATTACACGAATCCGAATTTCCTCCTCTGGCTGCCCTCCCTGTCCCTGAACCTCTCGATCAGCTCCCTCTGCTCTCCGGATAGCGATCCAGGTATCTCGATGTTTATCGTGATTATCTCGTCTCCGGCGCCGCTGCCCCTGAGCCTCCTTATGCCCTCCCCCCTCAGGATTATGCTCTTCCCCTGCTGCGTCCCCTGTTCGATGGCGATCTCCTTCTCCCCGTGCAGCGTCGGTACCGTTATCCTGCCTCCAAGTATCGCCGTGTAGAATGGGACTCTTACCTGCGCATGCACGTTGTCACCCTCCCTTGCAAACACCGGATGCTTCCTCTCATGGATCTCCACGTACAGATCGCCGTTTCCATCGGGCCCGTAGTCCCCCATGCCCTCTAATCTCAGCCGTGCGCCGTCGTAGATGCCCGCAGGTATGGTGACCATGATCCTCTCGGTATCGACAACGCCGCCCTTGCCGTTGCACTTCCTGCACCTCTTCTCGTAGCTCTTTCCGCGGCCCCCGCACCTCCTGCATGCAGCGACGCTCTGCATCCTGCCGAAGAAGGTGTTGGTCGTGGTCACTATGCGCCCTGTCCCGCCGCATTCCGGGCATCTTATCACCTTCGTTCCGGGCTCAGCGAGGCTTCCCTTGCAGCGGTCGCACACCTTCACGTGCCTCACCGAGATCTCCTTCTGCACCCCGTCGGCAATCTCATCCAGCGGCAGCTCCATCCTGTACAGTATGCTCTGCCCCTCCCCGCCCTGCCGCGCGGCTCCCTGCTCGAAGAAGCTGCCAAACGGCTGGCCCCCGGAACCGAAGCCGAAGTTTATGCCGATGTCCTTGAAGATCTGCTCGAAGTCGAAGTTCCTGAAGATCTCCTCCTCGCTGTACTTCTGCCCGAAGCCCGCAGGCCCGTACGCGTCGTACTGCCTCCTCTTCTCCGGGTCGCTTAGGACCGCATAAGCCTCGTTGACCTCCTTAAACCTCTCTGTTGCTTCCTTGTCCGGGTTTCTGTCAGGGTGGTACTTCAGCGCAAGCTCCCTGTACGCCTTCTTTATCTCGTCAGCACTGGCGCCCTTCTGGACTCCCAATACCTTGTAGTAATCATCAGGCATCTGCATCTACTTCTATTTCTTTACCTTGAAGTCCGCATCTACCGTATCGCCTGCACCGCCGCCGCCAGCACCAGGATCTGCACCTCCTCCCGCTCCCGCGCCTTCTTCAGGGCCTTGCCCCGCGGCTCCACCGCCCCCACCCTGCCCCTGGCCGTACATGCCTGCTCCTACCTTCTGAAGCGCGTCGCCGAGGTCCGACATCCTCGCCTTCATCGCGTCGTAGTCCTCCTTTTCGATGGCCTCCTGGAGCGCCTTCCTTGCAGCCTCAACCTCGTCTGCAACGTCCTTGGATATCTTGTCCTTGAACTGCTTCATGGTATGTTCAGCGGAGTAAATCAGCGATTCCGCGTCGTTCCTTGTCTGCACCTTCTCGAGCTCCTTCTTGTCCGCCTCGGCAAACTCCTCCGCTTCCTTCACCTTCTTCTCTATCACCGACCTGTCCATCTTGTTCGGTGCGACTACCTGCATGCTCTGCTCCCTGCCGGTCGCCTTGTCCTTCGCGCTTACATGTAAGATCCCGTTCGCATCGATGTCGAAGGTCACCTCGATCTGCGGAACCCCCCTTGGTGCGGGAGGGATCCCGGTAAGCTGGAACCTCCCGAGCCCTACATTGTCCTTCGCCATGGGCCTCTCGCCCTGCAGTATGTTGATCTCCACTGCAGGCTGGTTGTTATCCGCGGTACTGAATATCTGGGTCTTCTTCGCAGGTATCGTCGTATTCTTCTCTATGATCTTGGTCATGATGCCCCCGAGGGTCTCAAGCCCGAGGGAGAGCGGAGTTACGTCTAGAAGTACGATGTCCTTTACCTCTCCGGTAAGCACTCCTGCCTGTATTGCCGCCCCGAAGGCAACGGCCTCCATCGGATCGACGCCCCTCTCGATCTTCTTCCCGAGGAGCTGCTCCACGTATCTCTGCACTATGGGCATTCGGGTAGGCCCGCCGACAAGGATCACCTTCTCGATGTCCTTGGGCTCGAGCTTTGCGTCCGTGAGCGCCTGCCTTACGGGCTTTGTGGTCCTATCGACAATCGGGAAGACTATCTCCTCGAGCTTCGCCCTTGCGAGCGGGTATGCGAAGTGAACCGGCGCGTTACCGGGCCCCATTGTCAGGAAAGGCAGGTTTATCTCCGTAGTGAGCGTTGTCGAGAGCTCGATCTTGGCCCTCTCCCCGGCCTCGCGGAGCCTCTGCAGCGCCTGCGTGTCCTTTGAGATGTCTATCCCTGTTTGCTTTTTCACTTCGGCAAGCAGGAACGTTACTATAGCGTTGTCCATATCCGTGCCTCCGAGCTGCGTGTCCCCGTTCGTGGACTTCACCTCAAAGACGCCGTTGCCGAACTCCATTATCGTCACGTCGAGCGTTCCGCCTCCGAAGTCGTAGACAAGGATCTTCATCTCCTTGCTGAGCTTGTCGACTCCGAATGCGAGCGATGCTGCCGTGGGCTCGTTCACGAGCCTTACCACCTCAAGCCCGGCGATCTCCCCGGCGTCCTTTGTGGCCTGCCTCTGGTTGTCATTGAAGTATGCCGGCACCGTTATCACGGCCTTCTTTATCTCCTCTCCAAGGAATGCCTCCGCGTCCTTCTTTATCTTCTGCAATAAGATTGCGGAGAGCTCCTGGGGGGTGTAGTCCTTTCCGAAGATCCTGTACTTGTAGTCAGTGCCCATCTTCCTCTTGAATGCATTCACGGTTCCATCAGGATTTGCCACCGCCTGCCTTCTTGCCGGCTCGCCTACGAGCCTCTGGCCGTCCTTTGTGAAGGCGACATAGCTTGGAAACGACTTTCCGTATAACGATGTCCCTTCAGAGCTTGGGATCAGAACCGGTCTCCCTCCTTCAAGTACCGCTGCCGCAGAATTACTGGTTCCCAAATCAATTCCTATTATTTTAGCCATTTTTTCACCTATGATCATAATTTATCCTGTTCTTGCTGCAGTTTCTCCTCCTTCCTGCCTGCTGCCTCGGCAGTCCCCTTCGAGACGATTACCGATGCAGGCCGGAGCATGATGCCATTCAGCTCATACCCTTTCCTTACGACCTCAAGGATCGTACCCTCTTTCTTCTCGCTCTCCCTGGCAAGCACTATCTCATGCCTGTACGGATCAAAGGTCCCGTGCGCGTCCACTTCCACGAGCCCAAGCCCCTTTAGCGCATCCGTGAGGTTCGCGAGCACCATGCCGATGCCCTCCTTGGCCCCCTTTTCCCCAAGCGCATTGAGCGCAAGCTCAGATTCATCCAGGGCCGGAAGCAGCTTCAGTGCCATCTCCGCCTTGCCTATGTTCTTCGCATTCTCGATGTCCTTGGCAGTCCTCTTCTTGTAGTTGTCGAATTCCGCGGCGAGCCTCAGGAGCCTCTCCCTAAGCTCCTCTTCGGGCTTAGCCTTCCCCGCCTCTTCCTTCTCGGGCGCTCCCAGTCCCTTCTCCCCGCTGCCACTGCCATCCTTAGGCACCTTCCCCGCGGCTTCGGCTCCTCCCAAGCTATCCTTTTTTTGCTCTTCTCCTTCTGGCATATGTCTCATCTTCCAGTATCCCGTCCAGCTTCTGGGCCATGTCCATCATGCGCTGGAACTCCCTTATCATGTCTGCCTGGAGTTCCTGCAGGGTGCTCTTCATGTCCTCAGAGCGCAGGTAATACCTCCTGCCCCTCCTTATCACAATCCCTGAGTAGATAAACCTGTTCAGGTGGTATATCACCGTGGTCCTCGGTACATTAAGCTTCCAGTTCAACTCCTTGCTCGTCACTCCGTTCCCGTTCAGGCTTCCGTTTATTATTTCCCTGAGCATCTCCGGCCCCATTATGTCCTTATTTCCGGACAGGTCCAGCGACTCGCAGAACCATACCAGCAGTGCATCGGCGTTCTCCTTATGCGGCCTGCCGATCTGCCTGACCACGATCTTCTCCTCAGAGGCCATGCATATGCTATTCAGCTTTAGATATATAAATGTTTGCTTTTTTTCAATAAAAAGTTGAATATTTCTATAAATAATTGACAGTCTACGGAACGAGTGACAGGAGGTGGCGGAAAGCCCGCGCTCTTCGGGGCGGGGTGAAAGCGAACCGCAAAGGCATATAAGCGTGCATGGCAATGATACTATGGATTTTACTCCATTGATGCAAGAAGCCCATGCCGCTTGCGGGCGGAGGAATGTCACATAGCGCGTATAATGTAACTCAGGTTGAGGGTCTGGGAATGTCGGCCTATCGCAAAAAGAAGCCAAAGGTCTTATACCTTGATTACGTAGATAAATTAAGACGTATAATGTCCATCCTGCCTGTCGGAGAGCGCGATATGCCAATCGTAAAACTAGGCAACAAAACACTCACATGGAAGCAGACCTACAGAAAAGCGGCTACAGGCGGGCCTGAAGGCAGAAAGGTTATAAATAAAATGCATAAAATGGGACTGCTATGACTGGTGAGATACCTGATGAATTCTGGGGCATCATGATAAAAAGGTACGAGAAGATGCCGAGCCATATCAGCATTGCCATAGGCGGCGGCGAGTCTATTGATAAGAAGAAGGCGATTGAGGCTCTCAAGAAGAGGGATGGTACCGGAGTACTCCTTGCGAAGATAGAGCTTCGTTATCTTGAACTCTTCAAGGATGAGGCCCAATGGAAAAGAGTGTAATCATAACTCTTCCTGACCACGACATAGAGACCACCTACGTGAGCAAATGGAGCGAGGCCATTACAACCGAGGGAAAGAGGTGCGGCCTTAAAGTGGTACAGCTTATAAGCAAAAGAGCCAGCAGGGATGTGATAGAGGGAATAGTTGCCTCAAAGGGCATAGACCTCTTCATAGTCAATGGCCATGGGGATGAAGATGCGATTTACGGATACGGGGATAAGGCCCTCATTGATGGGCGTAATATATCGAAATTTAAAGGAATAATATATACGATAGCGTGTGAGGCTGCAAAGTCTCTAGGGAAAGCTGCAGTATCCAAAAATACTAAATGCTTTATTGGTTATACGGAGAAGTTTGTCATAATATATGACCATACCAAAACTGTAACACCACTTAAAGATGAGCTTTCAAGACCCTTCTTTGACTCAACAAACAGGATACCTCTTTCTATCATGAAGGGCAACAGCTGTGCAGAATCTGTAGAGAGGGCGAAAAAAGCGTATGATGAATGGATTGTAAAGGTAAGGAGCCTTGTGATAGACGAACACCTGCCCGAGCAGGAATGGCTCCTTAGGGCATTGATATGGGATAGCGTGTCGCTTAAGCTACTGGGAAATGGAGATTCAACTATATAGTAAAATGCGAGGCCGACTTCCCCTTAATTTGCAGGGGGATGTCAGAATGAGCACAGAATACGCTTCGATGGGCCGTCAAACCAGCCGGATATAAAGGCAAATAGTCGGATATAAATACACCGTGACGGAATAAGAAGGTCTGTGACATAGTGGCTTACAGCACAGGTAGCATGGGGGCACTGCAGATTCAGGGCGAGCAGGTCTCATTCAGGGCAACGGACGGGCTCAGGCTTGACGGCTTCCTCGCCGGAAGAAGGAAAGCCGGACTGTGCATAATATATGTGCATGGCATGGCCTCGAATTTCTACTCCGGAGGAATCCCCCTGGCGCTCATGAGAGCCGCCAGGAGAGCCGGGTATTCTGTCCTTGCGGCCAATACCCGCGGTCATGATATCGAGAGCAGCGGAACAGTCGCGCTCGGCGGGAAGCGGAGGAGGATAAGGACAGGCACAAGGTACGAGAGGTTTGAGGAAAGCGTGCGTGATATAGACGGCGCACTGAGGTTCCTGAAGTCCATTGGATACAGCAGGTTCGTGCTTGCAGGCCACAGCACAGGATGCCAGAAGATACTATATTACCAGTACAGGAGAAGAAACAGGAAAGTAAGGGCCCTGGTCTTGCTTGCCCCTGATGATGACTACAACCTTAACAAGAAGGAGCTGGGCAGGAAGTGGGCCAGGCTTGTAAAAAAGGCACGGCGCATGGTAAGGCTTGGCAGAGGCAATGCATGCTGCCCCGCCCTCCCCTTCTCACCGCAGAGGTTCCTGTCGGTCGCAGATCCCGGCAGGATTGAGGCGCGGCTCTTCAATTACGACGGGAAGTTGCGCGAGTTCAGCAGCATCAGGATCCCTATGTACGTCATTTTCGGGTCCAGGGACGAAGGCGCGGTAAAGCCAGTGGAGATGTACATGAAGATACTCAGGGAGAAGGCAAACTCCACGGCGTTCGATTCGATGCTGATCAGAGGTGCATCGCATTCGTTCACAGGATACGAGGATGCAATGGCAGCTTCTGTCGTCAAGTGGATTGCGGACCTTCCGAAGGCATGATGCCCAACGGCCCGTGCAAAGCGGGAATGCGGAGCCTGAATGCGTCTGCGGAACCATGCTTTAGCAAAAGCGGGCGGGAAACCGTGCCACGCCCATTCATGGAGCAAGATTATGCCACAAAGCCGCCATTACGACCCTGGAAAGACCTCGTGCAGCATTCCCGGATAATCCGAGATGATCCCATCGACCTGCATCTCCCCGAACCTGGCCATCTCCTCCTTCGTGTTGACGGTCCATGCGAGTACCTTAAGCCCGCTCTCGTGGGCCTGCATTATGTCCTCCCTGCGGAGCAGGTCCTTCATGACAGAGATATACTGCGCATCCATCCCCCTGGCTATGGGCACCCACGCTTCCCTGCTCTCGAACGTGGGGCCTATCGGAATTGCGCTGCCAATCCTCCTTATCTGTCTGAGCGAGTCCATGTTAAACGAGACTACAACCGAGACATCCCTGACGCCGGCATTCTCCACTGCAGCCACGACCTGCTCCTCGATGCCGTATTCCTTCACCTCGAGGAAGATAAGCTTCCTGTAGTGCCCAAGCTCTGATAAGGTCTCGTCGAGGGTGGGTATGCGCTCCCCCTTTACCCGGAGTTCCCTGATATGGCTCATTGGAGTATCTGAGACAAGACCTGCGGTGCCTGTAAGATTCATAAGGTCGGCGTCATGCATGACTATAAGCACCCCGTCCCGCGTTCTGCGGATATCAAGCTCAACTGCATCTGCACCCTGCTCCAGCGCAAGCCTGAAGCTCCTTAGCGTATTCTCCGGAGCCTCGCCGGCAGCGCCCCTGTGCCCTATCCTAAGCATCGCCATTACCAACAACCCAATCCAAAGAGATCCGAAGCGCGCAGGCTTCCGGAGCGGCCATGACCGGCCTCCATGGTGCTACCGGTTCAGTTCCTCCTCACAGCCTGCGTGATACTTATATGCAGTTTTCAGTTTTCATGGCAGCCGCGCTTATTACGCCCCCCATGTCAATACACGTTGAATTGGGTCGGGCTGCCAAGCTAATACTTCTTACTCATTCGGCACACATTTATTAATATTCCCTCCCAAGATAAAAGCGTGGGAATTATGGGCAACCGCCTGTCGGGCCTGGCACTTTTCCTGGCAATCCTTGCGGCAGCATTTATCTATATTGCACCGCTCAATGCCACAGGAGTCTGCGGCACAGGTCCTGGCAATATCCTGACTGCATCTCCCTGTCCAGAGATACTGACAAACTCGCTCATCGACGTACCGCAGCTCACTGCAGCGCAGAGCTTTATAGTAAGCAATGGCATCCCTCCTTACTCATTCAACGAGATTATTACCGCCCCCGCATCTTCAGGCTTAGCCAATATCGGCGGCGGCAATCCAGAGACATCAAATCCCGGCACAGTTCCAGCTGCGCTCGATACATGGGTTGCGACAAACGCATACCCCTCAAACATAGAGGCGGAGAGCTGCGTCTCGAATCCCGGCGCAGGGTACATCTACTGCATGGCAGGCTACGGGTTCAACGGCATAAGCGACAACTATGTCTACAACGCCTTTGCCGCTCCAGTGAATAACTACGGCGCAAACGGGATTGGCGCCTGGGTGCCGTCTGCAAACGCATTCATGACCAATACAATAGGCACAGGCTGCATTATGCCCTCAAACACAATCTATTGCGTAGGGGGATACAACCCATACGGTCTTACTCTATCATACGCAGGGCATTCGGCATACGCAAATATAGTCACCTTCGCAACCGTCTCTGGGAATGTGATAAGCTCATGGGCATCTACAAACAGCTACCCTCTCTTCATTGCCAACACAAGCTGCGGCGCCGCTTCTGGAATCATCTACTGCTTTGGAGGAACCACGACAAACACCCTAGACGGAAATGCCATTGGCATCCCTACCAATGCGGTTTACTACGCAAACATACTGCCGAATTCAGGAGGCATAGGCGCATGGACGCAGGCAAACTCGCTGGCATGGTCAGGTGCCACCCACTGCGACCAGGCTCCGACCGGAGGCATGTTCCATTGCATCGGACCAAATGGCGCTTATGCAGAGGGCACTCCCGGCCCGACGGGAATATCCTGGTCCTCCATTTCTGGATCATCCGGTGCGTTTGGCGGCTCCTATAAAGGCGGCACGAGCTGCGTTGCCTTCCAGTCAAACGGAGTAGGCATATATTGCATCGGAGGGTATGCCTCTGCTCCGTCGGTACCCCTCTCAATGGCAAACTATACATTCGTCAATCCGCAGAATGGCGGTGCAGGAAGCTTTTTTGACACGGTGCCGTATCCGGTCGCAACAGAGAACATGAGCTGCGTCTTCCCTGGTGCGATAGTCTGCATAGGCGGATACAACGGCATGGTATCCAACAGCGTCTATTATGCCATTCCGTCAAACGTGAACATGTTCTACACCTCCTCTCCTGTCAACGACCTGCACCTTAATATATTACAGAATGCAGCAGAAGGTTATCCATTCGGAACCACAGTGCCTCCGAATACCATAGCGGGCGTATGGACATTCAATGCCCTTATATACGACAGTACAGGCGCAAATACCCTGTCCGTTTCGAACACGCTCACGATTAACCTGCAGCCAGCCGTTACGATCTCACAGCCATCCAATCCTGTTATTGGGGTGGGGCAGAGCACCTCCCTGACGGTAAACGTGATTGTAGCTGGAGGCTATCCATGCGCAGGGACAGACCTATTCGATGTCAACATCCTTAAGCCGGGCTACATTTCGGTTAACGGGATCACATCCACAGCGCAGTGCACCCCTACCTCACTCCTCTTCACACCGAGCGTTTCGGGAGCGTACACGCTCAATGCAGTAGCCAACGACATCAGCACCTCCTCGCCATACATATTTAACTCGCCGTTCAGCGTAAACGTAAACGTGAACAACGGGCTCGCATTTGGGATAGCGCAGTTCCCGCAGGGCCAGGGGCCAATACTTCAGCAAGGCAAGGCCTTTACTGGCAACATAATGCCAATTGGAGGGACCCCTGGCCCTGCACCGAACTCATATACATACAACTGGTTTGCAGGAAGTGTACTTGGGGGATACGACCTCATGCAGTTTTCCCTAGTTCCTCCGTTTCAGATGCCGCAGCCGCAAAGTCCAAGCAGCAGAACGCCTCCGAACCCGATGTTCGAATATCAGAATCCAGGAAACACGCTTACAGTGACTCCTTACGCGTGGAATGGCATTGCCTTCAATGCAATGTCTACAGGCAATGTGCTTGCGGTTGCCGGAGGCAACGAAAGTGTGCTGCCCGCCTTCCTTCCGAACCTCTTCGTCGTATCGAGCAACCACACCGGCATGTTCACAATCAATACGGTAGGTGCGCAGTACCAGCCCGGCGCAGGCGGGGTGCAGAACAGCGTAATCTACAACCTTGACACATACTCGCTCATGCAGTCCAATACGCTCAACGTTGCTACGGTGCTCACATCAAATTCGCCGCAGATACAGAATGCCATAGCCAGAAAGCTTGTAGATCCAGAGGTAACGATAACCAACCTTGGCATCAGTGCGAACTACGTGAGCGCGTACACACCCCCGTTCATCGTTGCTGTCGCAGGGTGGGGAGGCGGGCTGAATGGCTCGAAGGTACGGTCCTTCCTGATCTATGGGATAAATGCGCTGCCTGCAAGCTCCAACACCGCCCTCATGCAAGGCCCTTCTTCATTGCCCACGTTCCTCGCCTACAACATTACAGGAGTATGGATCTATGGCCTAACGCCACCTGCACCAGGCGTGCGGATCAGCATCTACGACTCAATCAACGCAAACGGGGTGCTGCCTTCGCAGGATCCCTCAAACAACATTCAGCTTGCACAGTACACGTACAACGGCCCCACGCTGCTCTACAACGTGCCTAACGGGAACTTCCTTGGCGAGGTGCCTGCCAACACGCCAATTGCGCCTAATAACCTAGTTACGTACTCCGGCGAGAACGGGATCCCGGTCAATTTGATACTTACAACCAATACTCTGCTTGTTCCGGGCTCCGCGATACCAACAAATTCGGTCACGTACTTCACGTACAACATGCCCGAGATCGCCAACGCGCAGTCAAACGTCCCGAACACATTCATGCTGATAAACCTGACCAACTCAACGAGGCTGGGCCAGTTCCCAGCATATACGTTCGTCAGGTCCTTTACCTCTTCCAACACCAACATAAACAACATGAATTACATAAATTCCGCAGGCAACGGGATAGTAGAGATGGCAGCGAACGTCACCGACAGAGGCAGTGCAATAGGGCCCATCACGCCAATGGCAATCTCATACTACATGGCCACGAATGTGATAGCGTACAACAGCGTCTCAGAGGATACGACAAACTCCTTCACATTCAACTCCGTCACAGCCTCTGCCGGCCCGAACCTCGTTAAGGTATCAGTAAAGGATGCAGGCACTCCGCAGGAAACCGCGAACGGAATCTTCAGCTCTGTGTTCTTCCCCGCAATCTCCCCTGCAACAGTCTCTATAACAAACACCACTGTCGATGTAGGAAAGACTACCTTCCTAACACTCTTCTTCAGTGGCGGTCAGCCTCCGTACACGGGATACTGGTCGCTGCTCCCGCCGAGTGCAAGCACGACTATCAACAACACCTTCACGCTGACCCTGCCCATAAACGAGATAACGCTCCTCGTTAACGTCACTTCAGCCAATACCCTAATACTTACCCCGACTCTTGGCGCAAATACGACTATCGGAGGGGGAAGGAACAACTCCCTCGTGCTCTACATAACCCACAGCTCCACCTACGGGGATAACAGGGCGTTCCTCAAGCTTCCTTCCTTCGGCAGCAGGGCTCCTGCATCTCTCCTGCTTGCTACAGGACTCACTAACGATACCGTATATGGCCTATGGGGCGCAAACACTGTTGTAGGCAGTACGGATCCAGGCACGCAGTTCTCGATTCCAAATCCAAGTCCTCCTGCGCCATCGACGACTACGATATACTACGGAACCGGAGGCTCGTCAGGCATGGCAACCGGCGGCGGTGGCGGGGTGCAGAAGCCTTCGATATCCACTATCCCTAACGGCTACATCGTCAACGGCATTGCCCAGCTAAATACCTTCAGCATCACGCTCTGCGGCGAGGCATTCACGGTGACGGACAACTACATCAGTCCAAACGCCACAGGCATCAGCGTAAACAACGCGCTAAAGGTGCTCACGCTCGGCAATCCTGTGCAGATAGGCGCCTCAGGCCAGGGCAGCTGCTACGCCATGCTGAACAGCATACAGTACACACCCATACTCCACAATGCCTCGGTCAGCTTCTACCTCTCCACCAACGCCCTGCGTATCATAAACGTAACAGGGCCGTCATTCAATGGCCTTATACCTTACATATCCAGCAACAGCCCGCTCGACATCAACTTCGAGAACGGGAATGCGCTCATACTTGTCTATACTGCGTCAAACGTCCCTTTCACTTCAAATGTGTCGCTTGCGAACGACACGGCATCGACACCCAACCTGACGGGATACAAGAAGCTGCTCTCATTCGGAGTCAACGTGTCTTCGCCTTCCGCATCGCTCAACATCACGGTTCACTATCCGTGCAGTGCACCCTCTCCAACTATAAGCGTATACAAGCTGCTCAACGGTGCGTGGGCTGCGATAACTTCCACTGCCAATGCGTCAGCGTGCACAGTCTCCTTCAGCCTTGCGCCAGGCGACCCTATAATAGGCGTCTTCCAGGCCCTGCCGCCGAAAACCACTACGGTGCCAGTCTCTACGGCACAGACGACCTCCCAGGCGGCCGCGCCGCCTGCGCAGGCAAAGCCGCCGGCCGCAACCAGCACGGTAATCGCTGTTATTGCAGTTGCAATAATCCTGCTAATGATTGCAGCATACTACCTGAGCAGGAAGGGCAAAAGGAGAAGGGGACCGCTTGCACGGCACGGCTCCCGCAATCCCCGAAATGGTTAGGTATGCGCCTGCCCAGCCGCATATCAGCGGGCTCAGCCTTCCAGTATGGCGAGCCGTCTAGGAACCCGTGTCAAATCGGATCTTGACATCCTGCTTCTCCTCTTCAGGCACCTGGAAGAGCGGCTGCGGTGCATAATGGAGCATGCCTGCAAAGAAGGTATACGGTATCTGCTGTATCCTTATGTTGAATAAGTTCACTGCATCATTGTAGAATTCCCTCCTGTCGGCTATCTGGCTCTCAATCTCCGTAATGGCTTGCTGCAGCTGCATGAAGTTGTTGTCGGCCTTGAGATCCGGGTAGTTCTCCGCGACGGCGAATATTGACTTGAGCGCGGTTGATATCTGGTTCGATGCGTCGATCTTGTTCTGGACGGTGCCTTTCTGCGCGCCCATCCATGCCGTCCTGGCCTTGGTGACCTGCGTAAGCACGCTCCTCTCGTACTTTGCATATCCGCTCACCGTGTCCATCAGCTTTCCCAGCATGTCATGCCTCTTCTCAAGGAGCACATCGATGTCAGCCCATGCCTTCTTCACGTTGTTGCTCAGCGTGACGAGCACGTTATAGATGCTTACGAACGTGCCTATGAGAATGAGCACCACAAGGACTGCAATTACCGCAACCACGTCTAGGATAATGCCGAGCATGAAGAGCATATAATGACACTACTGTTATTCATGGCACCTTTTTAAACCTATCAGTGCTTGCCGGGCCCGGCAGCGCGTTGCCTAGCTTGCAGGCCCGCTTCCACTGCCATTGCCGGAGAAGTCAACATGTATTACCTTCCCTATCTCTTCCTCCTCCGCCACCGCCGCCATTCTCCGCTCCTTCTTTACCATAATGCTAGCCAGTTCCCTTGCCTTCACATTCACCCATGTTCCGGCCACCGTGGCTACTGCAATCAGCCACCCAATGTTCACCATATCCCATACAGCAGGGCTAGGAGGCTGTCTCGCATGGAAATCAACAAGATATCCTGCTACGGATAACGGAAGCGTCAAGGCAAACGCGCCAGTTCTATGCAGCCTGCTTCGTCTAACGTCCTTCCGCATCTCTTCCGGGCTAATTTTTCTATACGCATCCAACATATCAGATGCCAAGTCGTCAATGATAAGCTCATGTATGTCTCGCTTTACGCCATCTCTTGCGGCTCCCGCCCTGTCCTTTATAGCGTCCATCATATCCATTATCCTATAGCCTATTCTGTCCCTTGCGTCCCTTGCAAGAGGCGCCAAGTCCATCCGGTTAGTAACACGACCGGTAATAATGCCTGTGCGCGTTCTTATCCTGCCCCCGCTTCCATTATCGCTTTCTCTGCCTGCCATGTTTCCACACAGGAATTGCGCCGTCCATCATATATAAATATACTGAAAAGTGTCAGTTCCGTCAGTACTTTTCGTTACAATGGTACTCATTCACCGGTGCCACGGCCCCTGAAAATGGCAATAAACAGGAAATCTTATAAACCGCAACGGCAAATAGCATCATGGAGAATAAGCTTGCCGAGCTCCATGTGCATCTTGGCGGTTCCGTCGATCCTGCCGTCATGTGGGAGATTGCGCATTTGCAGGGCATAAGGCTGCCTACGAAGGACTACTGGAGCTTCGTGGACATGATTACGGTAAGCCGGAAGTCGGTCAAGTCGCTTGATGACTACCTGAAGCTCTTCAACTGGACGGACCTTATACAGTCAAGCCCCACGGCGGTGGAGAGGGCTGTATATCAGACCATAGCCGGAGCGTACAGGAAGAACAACATAACCCTGCTTGAGATAAGGTTCAATCCGATGAAGAGAAACAGGGGAGGGGAGCAGGACCTTGACCAGATAATGATGGCTGCGATAAGGGGACTGGACAGGGCGTCAATGGAGTATCCTGTAAAGGCCGGGATAATAGTGTGCCTTGACAGGGCCTTCGAACGCAGGCTCAACGAGATAATAGTCGAGAAGGCAATAAAGTATCAGGACAGGGGGGTGGTGGGCGTTGACATAGCCGGCCCAGCAAGCAGAGACTTCAGATACTCGGATTATGGCGATATCTACAAGAAGGCCGGAAAAGCGGGTCTCGGCCTGACGGTGCACGCCGGGGAGGACAACAACCACGAATCAGTAAGGGAGGTTCTCGAGTATCTTGAGCCGCAGAGGATAGGTCACGGTGTGCGTGCAACGGAAAGCGAGGGGACAATGGATCTCCTGGCTGATGCAGGCACAGTCCTTGAAGTATGCCCGTCATCAAACATGCATACCGGCGTGATAAGGGACATGGCACACATGAGGCAGGTGTTTAGCTCGCTGAACTCCCACAAGATAAAATATACCATAAATACCGACGGGCCTGAGATGCTGACGACAAACCTAAGGAATGAGATTGACCTGCTGCTGAAGGGCAGATTGCTCACAGAAAGCGACATTGCAAGGGCAAACGCCATGGCCTTCTCAGCATCGTTCATCAAGTAAGCTGTGGCTCAGGAAAGCCTCTCCTTATACGCATCATACCCAAATTTCTTTACCACCCTGACCTTCCCCGTGCCTGGATTGTATAGTGCAAGCGACGGATGCCGTATTCCGTTAAAGGTGGTTGTCTTGACCATCGAATAATGTGCCATGTCAAGAAATACTATGCGATCCCCGGTTTTGAGCGGCTTTGAAAATGAGTAATCCCCAATAACATCGCCGGCAAGACACGTAAGGCCCCCAAGCCTGTAAGTGTGTTTCCGCATGCCAGGCCTTCCTGCCCCTATAACCTCCGGGCGATAAGGGCCTGCAAGGACATCAGGCATGTGTGCCTCAGCAGACGTATCAAGGATTGCCGTGTCGACTCTGTTGTGGACGATGTCAAGTACAGTGGCTACCAATACCCCTGCATTCAGGACCACAGCCTCCCCCGGTTCTATGTTCACCTGCACCCCGTACCTCCTCCTGAAGTCGTTTACCGTCCTGACGAGCAGTCCAGTGTCGTAGCCCTTCCTTGTTATGTGGTGCCCACCGCCGAAATTGATCCATTTCATGCGCGGTATGTATTTCCCGCAGCGCTTTTCGAAAGACCTCAGTACACGCACGAGCACATCGGAGTTCTGCTCGCATAGTGAATGGAAGTGAAGTCCGTCGATGCCGTCAAGGTCATCACCATCAAGATCCGAAGCCGCCATGCCGAGCCGCGATCCCGGAGCTGAGGGATTATACAGCCTGTTTTCCACCTCGGAGTATCCTGGATTGATGCGCAGCCCTACCTCAATCCTCTTCCCGCTCCTCTCTATCGCCCCGCGGTGCCTCTTCCACTGGGCAATGGAGTTGAAGATTATGGTGTCCGAGTATCTTATCACCCTCTTCATGTCCGCTTCAGAATATGCGGGGGCAAACGTATGCACCTCCTTTCCGAACTCCTCGAAGCCGAGCTGTGCCTCAATAGGCCCGCTTGCGCATACGCCATCAAGATATTTCCTAATAAGGGGAAATGTGCTGAACATTGCAAATGCCTTCAGCGCAAGGAGGACCTTCGCCCCAGTGCGTCTCTTTACGGAGGCAAGAATCTCAAGGTTTCTCCTCAGGGCTCCCTCGCTTACGATAAAACAGGGGGTTTCTACGCTGCTGGTCATCTTATCCGGGAAGTCTTTAATGGCAGCTTCATAAGATTGGCCTTCCATGAACGCGCACCTAATCAGGCAGTTTCCCCGTGAACTCAACCTGCTGCCACGGAAGCCCGTACCTGTTCAGCGCCTCCATAAATGCATCAGGGTCAAGCTGCTCTATGTTGAATACCCCTGCGTCCTTCCAAATGCCCTTAAGCATCATCATGGCCCCGATCATTGCAGGCACCCCTGTAGTATATGAGACTGCCTGCGCTCCGACCTCCCTGAACGACTCTGCATGGTCGCATATGTTGTAAATGTAAACAGACTTCCTCTTTCCGTCCTTTAATCCTGTTATTATATCCCCAATGACCGTCTTTCCGGTATAATTTGTCCCAAGCGTGGCCGGATCAGGAAGCAACAACTTGAGAAACTTGAGCGGAACAACCTTCTTGCCCTCATAATCGACTCCGTCAATTCTTGTCATTCCGATATTCCGGAGGACCCTGAGGTGCGTCAGGTAACTTTCAGAGAAGGTCATCCAGAACCTTATTCTCTTCAGGCCCTTTATGTTCGCGGCAAGCGACTCAAGTTCCTCGTGGTAGAGGAGATAGCTCTCCATGGGCCCTACAACAGGATAGTCAAAGCTGAAATGAATGCTCTTTGGATCAAGAATGGGAGGGGTTTCTATCACCTTCCCGTCCACCCAATACCTTACTGCCTGCGTCACCTCGCGAATGTTTATCTCAGGATTGAAATTGGTTGCAAACGGATACCCATGGCTTCCTGCATTGCAATCAAGAATATCGACATAATTTATCTCGTCAAAGAGGTGTTTTAGGGCGTACGAGCAGAAGAGATTTGAGACTCCTGGATCAAATCCGCACCCAAGGACTGCCATAAGTCCATTCCGTCTGAATTTATCCCGGTAAGCCCATTGCTGGCTGTACTCAAAATGCGCAACATCTGGTGATTCGTAGTTTGCAGTATCAAGGTAATTTACACCGGCTTCAAGGCACGCATCCATTATCTTGAGATCCTGATAAGGAAGGGCAACATTGACGACGAGTTCCGGATTAAACTTCTTTATCAATGCAACAAGCTCTGGAACAGCATCGGCGTCCACTTCAGCAACCTTTATCTCCCGCCCAGTCTTTGCCTTAATCTCCCTCTTTATTTCTTCGCACTTTGAGACGTTGCGGCTGGCTAACATAATCTCAGCAAAGACTTCAGGAATCTGCGCGCACTTGTGGGCTACCACCCTCCCGACTCCTCCTGCGCCTACGATTAGTACCCTTCCCATTATCTCAGCTTCAATGGCTATCTGAAAGTGTGGCTCTGCATTTAGTGACTTCTTCCCGCATGAAGGCGCCGCGCTCCGGACAAATTCTGAATTTGTGGGCACTTATCAGTTCCATTGCATACCTTTTTGCTCATCTCTTATATATATTTATCTGCATTATACTTCCTGTGCGATGCGGTCTGCTCCCATCCGCCCATAAATGGCGCATTCTTCCACTCGCATGTTGTTAAGGCATTCGCCATTTTCCGGCATCAGATAAAAGCCCTGGTGCACAGCCAGCCTATGCCTTCTGCATGGCTAAAAAGCAGCAGCGGGGTCTATGCGCCTCTAATAATTTTCTCATATAAAGATATCTCCTTTATCGCGCCGGCAGGAACCCTGCCCCTCCAATTCCTCTTCTCCTTTATCATCCTCCTGATTTTGGTTGCCACAAGCGAGCTCCTCTTGTGCCATGGGGGCATTATTACAGCAAGCCCATGCTCCCTAAATATCCTCTTCACCAGCCAGTGATGCGAGAAGACGGCCTCTATGCCTGGTTCCTTCCTGGTTATGTACCGGAACCACTTCTCATCATCCTTGAAGTCTGGTATCTCAATGAAGCGTATGCACCTTGTATCGAGGGATGCCCCATCCAGCGCAGCCCTGATGATCCTTATGCGGGCCTTTGACGAAAGGGGGTTCCTTCCAGTACCAGACTCCCCTGCGCTTCCAATCCCTATGACCAGCTCCTTGCACATTGCTGCGGAGAACTCCAGCGCATACATGTGGCCTTTGTGGAAGGGCTGGAACCTGCCGATGAATAAGCCCAGCTTAAATTTCTTCTTCATGCAACCGCCACGTTTGTACTGAATAAGATAAAACCGACTCTGCTGGAATCATGCCAGCGGCCTCCCCGTTGCGAATGGAATCGTTCTACTACTGGGCCAAGAACCCGATAGAACAGTCTAATTTAAAGATATTTAAGGCTTCTCGGCCATTCTATATAACTGACAACAGAGGTCTGGCGTGGAGAATACAGGCAAATGTGCATCCGGCAGGCGCATAGCAAGCCAGACTCCCTATGGGAGATCGTTTGTTCGGCAGTCTCCCAGTAAACGTGTAATAATGGAAGCGCATCACCACTCATGGGACAAATCCGCAGCACAGCGCCTGCTTAATGGCAGAGAAAAGTTCGAGAATACAGCCTTCCTCAAGGACATCTTCGGGCCTGAGAAGCAGGTTATAGCGGATATAGGCTGTGGCCCTGGGTTCTATGCCAAAAAGCTGAAACCATTCGCATCAAGGCTCTACTGCATAGACAGCAGCAAGGCCATGATATCTGCGGCGCGCAAGACGGTCCATGGAGAAAATGTAAGGTTCCTGAAGGAGGATGCTTCAAGGATCTCCCTGCCCGACTCATCTGCAGACGCAGTTTTCATGGCGAATTCATTCCACGATATGGACAGGAAGGGCGCTGCTGCTGGAGAAGTAATAAGGATACTTAAACCTGGAGGGCGTATAATAATCGTTGACTGGAGAAAAGGTGCCGGCATGCGCGACAAGCAGCATTCAGGCCCGCCAGATAACCTGCGGATGTCCGAGGAGGAGTATCTTGCATGGTTCCCTGGATTCAGTATCAAGAAGAGATTCAAGCCCGGGCATTGGCATTTCGGGCTCGTAATATCAAGGTAACACGCGCCTACAGTCTTACAAAATGAATAGCAGAGAGTCCACGCACTTCAGCCATTGGATGGATGCGAACATCCGATTCGCACACGGATTATACCGCATTTAGAAATATAAACAGACACGGTGCAAATAACGACAAAACTGCACCCAGTGTTCTGGTTCAACCTTTTCAAAAAGGTTACGCACCCATACTCTTTGGTAAAGCTTTTCGTAAAAAGGTCTTGTAAGTTGCTCGTTACTACGTAAGGGCCCATTCCCAGAAGGGTGTGTGTAATATCTTTATTCCATTTATAACCTCACTGCCGCTATAATCATAAGTAATTATGGTCCCTTCTTTAAGTCTAAGTGTTTTTGCAGCTTCAACTAGTGCCAGAGTTTCTCTTTTTTTTACATCGTTGCTAGAAAATTTATAGCATACCTGTATTAGTTTAGTAGGTTTCCAACCTATAATAAAGTCAATCTCCTTTCCTGATTTCAATTTCAGATAATAGATATTATCTGGTGCCTTTCTCCTTCTAAGCAGCTCAATAAACACCGCATTTTCAAGTGCCCTACCTTTATCTATCTCTGTAAACAATCTTGATAGCCCAATGTCAACAATATAACTCTTTATCTGTCTAGCAAATCGCTTTCTTGGACTTTTTAAGTATTGCTCCAAGGTTTCAGCAAAGAATACAGATTTAGAGTATTCTAAAAAGTTAAGAATTGTAACCCTGCTAATCTTAAAATCCATACTATTGAAATAATTCTGGGCTTTTGTTGAGCTGAAATAAGTCGAATAGTTACTAGCAAGTATCTTAAGGAAAATGTTTAATGCACCCATTTCCCTCAGGTTATATCGCTTTATTATGTCCCTAAAGAATATTGCATCAAAGTACGCTGATAAAAGATCCATTTTTCTTGTAGCATCATTTGAAAGTATGACCTCTGGAAAAGAGCCATATTCGAGAAATTCATCTAGCGCTTTCAGTACAATGCCTTTCTTTGAAGAAAATTTTATGCTACTAATTTCGGTGGTTATACCCTTCGATTTCAGTATCTCGCTAAAAGAGAATGGATAAACAGTATAAGAAAGGTTCCTGCCTGCAAGCGCCGTAGCTATCTCGCTGCTAAGTAATTGCGATGACGATCCGGTTATTATAATTCTATACTTCTTGGTGTCATATATCTTCCTTATCCATTTATCCCAGTTCTCTACGTTCTGGATCTCATCCAAGAACAAATACACAATTCCTTCTACAGGAGTGAATATTTGCGAATGCGCAACCATGAGATTATCCATGTCTGTTGCTTTAGTAGCTATTAGGCGCTCATTCTCAAAATTAACATAAATAATATTGTCCTTTCCCACCTTTCTTCTCATTAGCTCTTTAATGTGCTGAAACATTAAACTCGTTTTACCAGAGCGTCTTACACCAGCAATGACTATTATTTTGTCTGCATCTAAATCTAAAGTAATCTTCCTGTCTATGACTTCTGGTAGCTCCATCTCTTTCCAGAGGGTAAGCACATACTTAAAGTCATCAACGCTAGCCATATCTGTATAGTATGTTATACATGTTTATATGCTTTACGTTTAGTATACTGTACGTAAATGAAAGACGGCTGATCATTACTCTGCTCCTCTGCACCTTTTGTGCTGTTCTGTAAGATAAGCATTAGTATATTGTCGATTACGTGGAAGGCAGGAATTTGTTATACGCGTATCCCCAGGTAAAATTTGGTCTTTTAGGCAGTAAAATGCTGGATGAATTATTGGCAGTTGACTATAAAGAACATCAACCGTCAGTAGTACGCGGGGTAGATGAAGTAAGAGATTTTGACTTTAAACTGCTACAGCAAATCTGACTGCCGTTATACTATCATCAGTATATATTTTGTAGTAATTGGGATAACGATCATTAAAGGCCACCATACAGCAATCCGAACCTTTTCATGCGGTTCGCTATCATTTTTGACGTTTCGGCATAGTCTGTGAGCGCAGTGAGGCCTTTTTCAGTTATCTTATACTGTTTCCTCTGCTTTTCGGACCTCTGCACTGCATTCAGCGATTTTATATATCCATTCCGCTCCAACCACTCAAGCGTAGTATACGTGGCTGCAGGACCGGGCCGCCACATGCCGCCTGTCTTCTCGAATATTTGCTCCATTATCTCAAAGCCGTACATAGGCCTCTCTGATATCAGCCTGAGAATATACGGCTTGAGAAGCCCGTGGGGGATCACGCTCACCCTAAACGGACCGCAGTTGCAGTACCCTGAATTTATAGGCATAGCCTGCACTATTTGCTGCCTTTCCTTGTGGCTTCTGCCTTGAGATCCGCTATCCGTTTATCTATGAGCTTTATTTCTTCCGTGAGGTCATCTTTGTAGTATCTCAGACGTTCAGCTGTTTCGTCATTTGTCAAGTCCATATCACCGAAGCCCATATGCCTGCGCATTCCTCTGCTTCCACCTCCGCATCTGCAGCTGCATCCACAGTCTTCTTTCTCTACGTTTTCTACGTTTCTCATTATATCACTAGTGATATATGTGATGATATACATATATAAATCTTCTGGATATTCTAGAATATAGAACATCTATTTCTACCAAAGACTAAAGACAAGTCCATCGCACCTGCTTCACTCGTAAACATAAAATGGACTCGGCAGGATTTGAACTCGCAATCTCATCGTTGCGAACGACGCGCTCTAAGCTTTTACCGTCATTTCTTCTAGCCATTCAAGCCACAGTAGATCATATTTCAAAATGCGCGCATCTGTGTATCCGCACACAGACTATGGCATTTCAGAAATATAAAGAGACACGGTGCAAATAACGACAAAACTGCACCCAGTGTTCTGGTTCAACCTTTTCAAAAAGGTTACGCACCCAGACTCTTTGGTAAAGCTTTTCGTAAAGCATTGTCATAATTCTTTATTCAGCAGCCACTTCCATAATGGAACAAGTGCTATTTTCTTTCCTTCTATCACGATACTGCCCTCATAATCCCACGTGACTATGAAGAGATTATTGCATCTCAGTTCGTTAGAAGCTATTACTAGCGACTTTATTTCCCTATCTTCAATTGCTTCACGGCTTGTTGCATAAGTAGCCTGGATTAGCTTAGCGACCTTTCTGTCGTCCTTAATAATAAAATCTACCTCCCTCCCTTGATGGTCCTTCCAGTAAAATACCTCAAATCCGACATTTTTGCTGCCCTTTATCAGTTCCATTGCAACAGTATTCTCCATCAATCTGCCTTTGTTGCCCGTCGGCTCCGGGCTTATCCCGTTTATTATACCAACATCGACGCAGTATATCTTTTTAGGCGCGAGGATTGTTTGCTTCAGTTTATATGAAAACCGCTCTATTTTGAAGATAAGATATGCCTCTTCAAGGTACCTCACCCAATTCGATAGGGTTATAATGCTCTTGGCCCCAGTCACACCTTTAAGAGAAGAGTATGTAAATTCTTTTGAGCTGTTTGATACCAAAAACCGCGCTGCCTGCCTTAAGTCGTCTATGTACTTTATCTTATGCCTTATTACGATGTCTTTTGTTATTATATCATTGTAAATGTTCCTGATTATCTGCCTGCCCAAGGTAAACTGCTCCGGGAATCCCCCAGAGCTTATATACTCATCGAGTAATCTTACAACCTCTGCCCTATCGGTAGTAGAGAAAGCCTTAGGTATGTTCCAGTGTTTATACGTAAGAAACTCATTAAAGCTGAACGGAAACAACAGGAGGTCGATGTGCCTGCCTGTCAGCCTGGTCGAAAGCTCGCCACTAAGCAGTTTAGAGCTAGACCCAGTGACTATGACCTTCTTTGTATCCCTAAGCCTGCTCACAAACGGTTCCCAACCAGGTACTAATTGTATCTCATCGAGTATTATATTGCCAAGATCGGATCCGTACAACTCATAGAATATCTGAAGTATGATATTAAGGTCATCTCTAGTTGCGCCTAGGAGCCTCTCGTCATCAAAATTTATATAACCAAATTTGTCATCAATAAACAACTGCTCCGAAAGCGTAGACTTGCCAGAGCGCCTGACCCCGAGGACTATGAAGGCGGTCGGGGCTTTCAGCACTATCGACTTACTTGCATCCCGAACGATTATGTTTTTGTCTCTAAGCTTTTCCTCGAGGCTCTTTCTCTGGTCAACTATTACGAGCCTGAGCGTTTCTTTATCCATGATATAGTATACTATATAATGTTATTTAAATCTTTGTTACTATACTATATAATATCCAAACGACCTAATCAGAGTAAGTAGACTCCGCGGGATTCGAACCCGCGAACTCATCCTCTTTCGATGAAGCCTTTTTTAGAGGCTTCTTGCGAACGATGAGCACTACCGCCACACTGCCTTCAACAGCAAGGTATTTAAATATATAAGTGCATATTATTACATAAAATTGTAATAAAATGTAGTTATGGTTCTATGGATATAAGAGATCAGGCGCAGATGGAGAAAGCAAAACTGGAGGACGTTCTAGTAGAACTCCTGTATAGCAGATACAACGGCCTGGTGTTTCACGGCGGCACTTCGATATGGAGATGCCATGGGGGAAACAGGTTCTCTAGAGACATAGACTTCTATCTCGATGCTAAGACAAACGAAGAAAAGATGCGGCACTACAAGGAGCTCTCAGATTTCTTGAAAGATTCAGGATTTCTGATGAAAGAAAAGGGATATGAAAAGGCAACAGACACGATGCACTTTTTGGTAGAATCCAACACAAAGATGAAAATCGACATCAACTTCAAATACAAAAAGGGCACCGAATTCGATTACATGAAAATTGACGGCAGCAAAATCGTTGTCCTATCTCTAAGTCCATTGGAACTGCTCAATGAAAAGATGGCCGCCTATGAAGATAAATTGAATAGTGTGGAGAGATTCAAGCAGACTGAAGTGCAGGATCTGTATGATATTTACTATCTGATTTCCCTGATCAACAGGGTTGATGCAACGTCAGTCAAACGGCTAAAGGCATTAATTGGAAAAATAGACGGAAATCCGCCGCCGAATATGGGCAGCTTAGGGCATCTGATAATCGCAGGCCTGCCGCCGACATTCGACCTGATGGTGAACACGATAAAGAAGTGGTTGAGTGACAATAGTAAAGGACATAATTAATCATTTTTCAGACTACCCTGTGTTCACGCGCAGGGACCTTAAGCTATACTTCAAAAACAAAAAGCTGAAAACGGCAAACCTTACAAGGATCATCGCGTATATGAAGAGCAGCGGAAAGCTGTATACGGTTAGAAAAGGGGCCTATGCATTCAAAAAAGATAGCATGGTGGCAGGCTTTGCATACAGTCCATTCTACTATGGATTGCTGTCCGCGCTAACTATAAGGGAGCTTTGGACACAGAACTCTAGGCCTGATATCATTACCATCAGGAAGGTCCGCGCCTCTTCGATACACATATTTGGCGATATAAAGGAAACGGTCTTCGTCCACCACATGCCAGCAAAGTATTTCTTCGGATTTGGCATAGTCAAATACGGGACACTGGAGGTGCCTGTATCTGAACCAGAAAAGACGCTTATAGACCTGTTCTACTATAGGGTGAAATTGCCGATTCAAGATTACAGCGAGCTACTAAAGAAGATAAGCAGAAAAAAGATCCACAAATACCTTGAGAGATACGACAAGCATACTGCTACAGTCGTCCTGAATTTCATAAAGCGGCACAAAGAATCTGCAGACGCCGGCAAGCTCACCAGCCCATATTAGTAGCCTCTGCGATTCAACAGGAATCGAAAAGCCGCTTGAGGAATTGAGAACATACCCTGCAAATGCAGGGGAAGCCAACGACCTTTAGTCATCGGAGGATGTCACATAGCTGGCCCCAAACATATAACCAATGAAGAAAAAGGAGTGAAATCTTTCCTTAAGCTTACGCCGTCCTTATTGGGCCATTATAAGCAAGTAAATTTATCTTTTATAGTGGAATATTGTTACGCGTATTCCGTAAGTAACTGATAAAGGTTATTAAGCTTCGACCGTTAAAACAGCTACATGTATGTAATTGGCAGTGGATATGCCGTTATCATACGCTGATTCCTATGTTGGCTGCAAAACACGTACACGAGGACATAATACTGGGTGTGATACTCGTAGCAGTGCTGATGGCAGCCATAGACTCAACAATAGTGCTGTTGGCATTCCCTGCAATAGTGTCGTCGCTTCATTCTAACTTGACTACCATAATATGGGTCATATTGATATACATGCTCATCAGTGCAGTAGCCACAACACAGTTCGGTAAGGTGGGCGACATATATGGCAGGGCCAAAATCTTCATAGCCGGGCTTGCCGTGTTTACCGCTTCCTCTTTCCTTTGCGGCATAGCCCCTACTGACGTTCTCCTTATCGTATTTAGGGCAGTGCAGGGGCTCGGAGGGGCGATGATCGCAGCAACCAGCGGCGCAATAATAGCTGATACCTTCGGAAGGCACAGAATCGGAAGGGCTTTCGGCTTCACCGCCATGGCATACAATATAGGGGCGCTCCTAGGCATACTACTTGGCGGCATAATAACAACCTTCATAGGCTGGCAGTACATATTCTTCATAAACGTGCCAATAGGCATAGTGGCATTGGTATTGGGCGTCAAGTACATATCCGACAAGCAGACGTTCGCAGCCAAGCTGGACATAGGGGGCATGGTGACGTTGGCAGTTGCCCTGTCCCTGCTGCTGTACGGCGGCATAGGATATGCCTCAACCGGCACAGGTGCACTCAACACGGTTATGGTGGTCATAGGCGTATTGCTCCTGGCAGCGTTCTACTTCATAGAGAGGAGATCTGAGAGCCCAACGATACCGTTCGACATGTTCGCGAACAGGGTGTTCAAGAACTCAGTTTTCGCTGCTATGCTTCAGGGCCTGGGCTTCCTGGGAGTCGTCTTCATGCTTATACTGTATCTTCAGGGGGTCCTCGGCTTTACACCCCTCTTCGCTTCCCTCCTGCTTGTGCCAGGCTACGTTGTAAGCGGCCTGCTGTCGCCTTACATGGGCAGGATCTCGGACAAGCACGGCGCGAGGATTGTGGCGACCTTGGGCATAGCCCTCCAGATACTTGGGATAATAGTGTACATGTTCCTGAATCCATACTCCTCGGTCTACCTTGTAATACTAGGGTCGCTGATTACAGGTATAGGGGGCGCGATGTTCTGGCCAGCAAACAGTAGCTCCATCATGGCGCACGCAGAGCAGAGCAGGTTCGGCATAGCTTCCGGATTGTCCAGGATGTTCTCTACCATAGGCATGATGGGCAGCTTCATAGTCGTTTTCGTGGTAGCAGCTGCATCGATACCGCGCGCGCAGGCGTTTGAGATCTTCGTAGGCACCTCTGCAAAGCTGACAGGGGCAACTGCCAGCGCATTCATCACGGGCATGCGGTTCTCGTTCGTTGCAATGATAGTCATACTTGTCGCTGCAGGGATAGTATCGCTGGCAAGAGGGAAGGATGACAGAGTACAACAGCTTCACGGCGCAGGCACTACGAAGCCGGACAGGTAGCTTGAATCGACTCCGCGTGGATCGCACCAGCGACCTTCCGCTTGCAAAGCGGACGCGGGTCGTAGCTTTTTCGTCTAGCTTTCGTTTCCATATAGCCACCGTAGATTTTATTTTCAGAAATGCGAACATCTGTGTCTTCGCACACAGATTATACCGCATTTAGAAATATAAACAGACACGGTGCAAATCTGGCTGTATTCGCACCCAGTGTTTTCGATTAACCTTTCCAAAAAGGTTTGTGTACTAGGTAAAATCCAAATTGGAGATATTTCTTTTGAACACAGACTCATAGATAAAACAATTTTAATCTCGTTCCTCCTTTTTCACTTTCATACATTACAAATTGCTTTCTAGCATCCATTTCCAAACCGGTTTTGCTATTATGTGTTTTCCCTCAATCTCAAATTTGTCTTCTTGGTCAAATGTAAGTATTAATCCTTCTACCAAATCAAACTCTTTTATAGCTTCAAGAAGTCCGTCAAATTCTCTCTGTTTATTTCCTTCGTTTAGCTCATACGAGACCTGTATTGCCATTTTTATCTTGTTTTGCTCCTTTACTAAGAAATCGCATTCTCTTTTTCCTTTGAAGTAGAATATTTCTTTATATCTCCTACGAAGATGCAAGAATACAGAATTCTCTAACATTCTTCCTAAATCTGAAGAGAACGAAGCCGAATTTGAGGTCGAAAGACCATTATCTATAGAATATATTTTTTTTGCATTAACTATCTGTTTCTTAAGCGAGTAATCAAACTTTGGCACAGTAAATAGAAGGTAGCTGTCCTCAAAATAAGAAACAAATGCTATTACGGTATTCACTGACCCCAGATTGAACATCTTCTTAAGGTTATTATACGAAAACTCGTTGCCCGTGTTACTAAGCAGATATAACGCAAGTGTCTTCACTGTTTTAGAATCGCGCAATTTGTGCCTTACTACAATATCCCTTTGTATTATGTCTGTTAATAACTCGCGCAGTATTTCTTGTTTTTTATATCTCAGATATTCTGGAAACCCTCCACTTCTTAAGTATTCTGAGAATGAAGTTGCGCTTGCCTTTACCTTAGTCATAGAAAGCGACTCCATAAAGGAGAATGGAAACAGTTCCATGTTGATGTGCCTGCCTGTGAGTCTAGTACCAAGCTCCTTACTTAAAAGCGAAGCGTTAGAGCCTGTAATAATAAATTTCTTCTGTTTGTCAAGTCTGGATCTTACAAAAAGCTCCCATTTATCAATATTCTGTATTTCATCGAAAAGATAGTATTCGGATTCACTGTAATCTTCCTTGAAGATTTCATCTAACTTTTCGAAATCCTCAACTTGAAAGCTGTCTAGCCGTGTGTCCTCAAAGTTTAGATAATAGAAATTTGGAAGTTTTTTAAGCAATTGGTGAAGTAGAGTACTCTTACCACATCGTCTTATACCTGATAGTATCAATGCGTAATGCATATTGAGTTTTATCTCACCTAATTCTTCCCTTTCTACTCCGTAGCTGAACGATTCTAAGTCTTTCCTCTGAGCTTTGACTATCTGCCTAAGTGTTTCCTTCAGTATCATGATTTCATTTAGAGGCTAAGATATTTAAATGTTTTCATTACCAATGAACACTATTGTTCATTACTAGAGAACAAATACCGCAGTAAAAATGTGGACTCGGCGGGAATCGCACCCGCGACCTCATCGTCTTTCGATGAAGCCTTTTTTAGAGGCTTCTTGCGAACGATGCGCGCTACTGCTGCGCTACGAGCCCGTTACATGGAAGTGGATTACCTCGCAAAGGTTTTAAGCTTTCCAGTGTAAGAAGCACATATGGAAGCACGAAAGGCAGGGAAGGCAGAAATGATCTTCCACAGGGTGCTTGCCGACATAAAGCCCAGCCAGGCCGAAACCAATGCCACTATAGCCAATATAAATACGGTGACATCGAGGCTGGCAGGAATTGTCGAGAAGGGGGTTGAACTGAGGGTCGTTGGTTCCGTGGCCAGGGGGACTAACCTGAAGGGGGATGCGGACATCGACATCTTTATGCTCTTCCATAAGAAAACCGGGAAGGAGGAGCTTGTCAGGAAGGGCTTAGCCTACGGGAAGAAGCTTGCAAGCGGAAAACGCGACAGGTTCGAGATAAAATATGCGGAGCACCCATACATACGCGTTTACCTTGAAGGGCTTGGAGTCAGGATAGATCTTGTCCCCGCACTTAAGATAGACAACATTGAGGAAATGGGCACGACGGTAGACAGGACCCCTCTGCATACTGATTTCATAAATTCCAACATGACCGAGAGGCAGAGGGACGAGACGAGGCTCCTGAAGTATCTGCTGAAGGCGCATAACATCTATGGTGCAGAGGTAAGGGTTGGCGGATTTCCCGGGTATCTATGCGAACTCCTGATACTCCAGTTTGGATCCCTCATCAAGCTCCTGGAAAGTGCGGCGACGTTTGAGCTGCCTGTAATACTTGACCCCAAGACAAGAGGCAGGCAGGGTGACCAGCAGCTTGTAAAGAGATTCAATTCTAAGTTTATAGTCATAGATCCCGTCGACAGCAATAGGAATGTCGGCGCAGGAGTCTCTCCAGAGTCTCTCAGCCGGTTTGTGATGGTCGCAAGGAGATTCGTTGATAACCCGAGCGCAGAGCTGTTCTTCGGAAAGGGATTTCCCTCTCCTGCAGCCGGGGTGCTATTGAGAAAGTTCACCAAGGATTCGGGCCTCTCGCTTTATATGGTAAAGTTAAGGGTTCCGGACAAGAGCGAGGATGTCGTCTGGCCGCAGCTGAGGAAGACTTCTGGAATAATGGCGGATACGCTCTCTAGGCATGGCTATGGCGTTTTCCTCTCAGCACAGTGGATCTCGGGGCATTACGGATTTCTCCTCTTCGCGCTTCCTGGCACCAGGATAGAGACGCGGCTGCTCAAGGGCCCTAGCGTCTTTATGCGCCAGGCTGCTGGCAATTTCATTAAAGGGCACAGCAGGGCGATCGGGGCGCTGATAAAAGGCACCGAGCTATACGCCCTGGAGAAAAACAGATACGGAAGCGCGGAGGAGGCTTTCAGGGATATGATAAGGAAGGGAAGGAAGGCGCGCAAGGATATACGCCTTGGAAAGGCGATGCTATTCGTAAATTCTATTCCGAAGGAGTATGCCGGGGCTGCCTATTCGGAACTGATGAAGAAACTGCAAATTTAGACCCGGAACGAGATGCGTGCATGAGGCTGATAATCGTCAGGCACGGTCAGACCAACCATAACGTAAGGGGCGTGGTGCAGGGGTCTGACGTAAGGCTGAACAAGATTGGGAGAAGACAGGCGAAGAAGGTGGCGCTAAAGCTGAGCCGCGAAGAAATAGACATAATATTCTCAAGCGACCTTAGGCGCGCGGCGGATACAGCCAGGGAGATAGCGCGATTCCATAAAGTGCCTGTTTATTACGTAAAGGAGCTGAGGGAGAGGAACGCCGGGGAGTTCGAGGGGATGAGCCATGAGCGCTTCGCGGGGATAATACGGGCTAGCGGGGTTCCTCTACTGGACTTCAAGCCTGGAAAGGGGGAGAGCCTGGCCGAGATGAGCGACAGGGCGGGCAGGTTTGCAGGAAGGATATGCAGGGAGTATAAGGGCAAAACCGTCCTGCTCGTCACGCATGGCGGAGTGGTGAAGGCGCTCGCTTCGCTCTACTTTAATACCCCCCTGGAGGAGCAGTTTAAGTTAAGGACAGTAAATACAGGGGTCCTGGTGCTTGAAGTCACTGGTTCCAGGGGCAGGAAGGTAAGGGACGAGATGTTTTCGGAAGGAGATAAGGAGGTAGAGGTCTTTGGGCGTCTTTGATACAGTGGCGGCGAGGCTCAGGGAGATTGGCGGGGCGCGCCTTGACGCCAAGATAAAGAGGCTTCTTGAGGAGAGCTCGGAACTGGATGCAAAATTCAGGGCTGAGGCGAAGAGGTTCAAGATAGACCTGAAGAATACGGCTTCGAGGAGCTATTATGAAGTTCTCGGGATACCTTATACAAACGATAGGAAGACCATACGCGCAGCTTACCTGGAAATGATGAAAAGGTACCATCCTGACGTAAGCAGGGAGAAGGGGGCCAAGGAGATATCGGAGATGATAAACGAGGCTTACTCAACGCTCAAGGACAGTTCACTCAAGCAGGAGTATGATGCCGCTTATTCCAGGGGCAGCAGTAAGATTGGCGCGGAAGCCACAAGGGAGATGTCGGAGTCGCTTCTCAGGAAGTACATGGAATTCAGGGAAAGGGACTTTGCCGAGTTCAGGAAGCGCGTCGCTGTGCCGCTGGAGAGGGACGAGATACGCACTGCGATAGACGAGGTGCTTGACTGGAGAGGGAGGTTTTCAAAGGCATCAGGACTGACTTTCGGCAGGATAACGGATTACGGAAGGAGGCTAAGAAGACTGGAACGCTTAAACAAGGCACTGGTGAAACGCGGAGGAAACGGAAGCTTCGGGGTCAGGCTTGGGGATAATGCGGCAGAGCTGGCCCTTCTTGTACAGGCATACGGGGACATTGAAAAGGGCATCTCGGCTGTAGAGGACAGCACGATGAAGAAGATCAGCATTGACGAAGCCAGGATCTCGCGGGAACTGCGAAACGCGATTTAGTCTATCGGATTGCCTACTGCCTGGTTATGGCGCTGGGCTTATACAGCTTCCTCACATACAAAGCCGGCAGGCAGCATCGGGCCCACGCTCTACAAGACATTAGTGGCCCAGAGCATCTCTGCCTCTGTGGCGCAGCAGGTCGCCTCATTGCCACCCACTGCGGCTATCTTCGCATCCTTCTTTGGGTACAACCCTGTAGCAGCACTTGTTCCGAAGAGCGTGCTCGGCTCCCTCCAGCCATCGGTCAGAGACTTTCTCACCGGAACGGTCTTTTTCCCCACAGCGCTTGAAGTGCCATTCATCTCTGGAATGCAGGAGGTTCTAATTATAGCCGCAGTGCTCGCGTTTATCGCCGCGATAGCATCGATGATGAGGGGTCCAAGATACATTTACGGCGACGGGGAAAGGTAAGGGGCCAGGGTCAGAGCATACCTGCAACCTTCTTCCCCTTCCCGGTGAGGAAGAGCCTTCTCCTTTTTATTATCCGTCCGCTTCTTGCCTCTCCAACGAGCAAGAGGCCCTTCAGTCCTTCTACCTGAGATTCTATGAGCTTCGGCGTCCTATGTGCAATGCCATGCCGCACTATCCCTCTCATAAGATCTCCGAGTTCCATCCACTGCGCCCCAGAGAGCTCCCTGAGTATCTGCTCCATGTATCCTCTATCGCCCTTCAGCACCACTACCTCTCCATCCTTAAGCTGCACGGCCCTCGGCATCGCACCATTGGCCTTCCAGACATTGAACCTGTTTACCAGTTCCGAGTACGACCCATTCTTCTCCTTCCTTCCCTCCACTTCAGCCGCATGGGGATTGCACAGGTAGACGCTCTTTCCATCACTTAGGTTGATGAATATCTCAGCAGTTTCGTATCTGTACTCCTCGTTGTAGCAGATATCACAGCAGAAGATCGCTATCTTGGCATCTGCTGCCTCCGAAGGCTTTAGCAGCTTTATCTTGTACTGCGGGATCCCGGTGACTTTGTAAAGGTAACCGCAAGACCTACACCTCGCAACTATGTACCAATTCATCTTATGGTCCTCCTTCGGCACCACGACCACCTTGAACTGCGGCGTTGTAGGCGTCATTGCCTCAACGCCGAAGTCAGGGTTTGATACGTAAAAGGAGTCCTGCTCTGTGTCCCTTAAGCAGACCGGGCATCTTTTTATTACCAGCTCGAGCGGATGCAGGTCCATCCTCTTTGTTGACGAAAGGAGGACCATGGCACTACCTCTCGTTGTTTCCCGTGACTAAGACTACGACGGTCTTCCCATTAAAGACCCGCTTGCTGCCCTCATACATGTTCCTGAATCCTGCGAATGCCGCGGCACCACCTGCCTCAGTGTATATGCCAAGCGATTCCAGATGCCTCATCGACTTAATGATGCCCTCGTCGGGGACTCTCACCGCGTATCCCTTTGTCTCACTCAGCGCGGTTATCCCCTCTGTTCCGAAAGTGGGGTATCCCACTGCGATCGCGTCTGCCACCGTCGAGGGCTTTACGTAACCTATCTTCTCCTTCCTGTTGTATGCCTTTACCAGCGGGTCGCATCCCGATGACTGGACTGCAACGATCCTTGGGAGCCTGTCTATAAGCGAGAGCATCATGTATTCCTTAAGCCCTTTGTACAACGCTGACAGCAGGGTTGCGTTTCCCACCGGGAGGAAGATAAAGTCAGGCACTTCGTAGCGCAGCTGCTCTGCAATTTCATACGCAACGGTCTTCTGCCCCTCCTTCCGGTAATGGTAATCTCCGCAGAGGAACGCGCTTGATGACGATGCGTATGCCTCAGCCTCCCTGAGCGACTCGTTAAAGTCCCCTTTTACCGCCTTGATCTCTGCGCCAAAACCGCGGATTCTCCTTATCTTCTCTGGATTGCCGCTTCTGTTTATGAAGACAGTCGCCCTTATACCGGCGTGCTTGGCGTAATGTGCAAGCGACATGCCCATATTTCCGGTGGATGCGCATATGATCCTGTCGAACCCGAGCTCCAGCGCCCTTGTGATCTCCACTGCAGATCCCCTGTCCTTGAATGAGCGCGTAGGATTCTCGGTCTCGGTCTTAAAGAACAGATTGACTCCTTTGTACTTCGGGATGCGTTTGCACGCCAGCGCGGTTCCGCCCTCTCCGAGGCTCGCAGAAAGCGAGCGAACAGGCAGAAACGGCAGATATTTCCTGCTCCCTATCCTTTCTCCTCTAAAGCCGGCAGGCAGCACAAGGGTAGAGTAATCATAGCTTACCTCAAGAACCGAACCGCACCTCTTGCACCTGAACGAGGCGTAGTCCCTTGCCGTTAAACTGCAGCCCGTGCACCTGAGGACGTATTCCATAAAGCCCTGCCACATCAGTCTTGGAAATGCATGCTTATATTTGTAACCCAGAATGCATGCCAGCCGCAAGGCGGAAACCGCATCAGGGCTTACGGCGTATCTGCCTGCCAGGGCGCTTGTGCGGATTTTGAGGCATATCCATGGCCGCCGACCAGACGGCAATGCTTTTATATGAAACGTGCCTATTGAACATCGTGGAAGAAAAGAACGGAATAAGGGAGATAGACTTTCAGGAGGCTGTGGAGCTGCTCGAATCGGGCCGTAAGTTTGTCTGGCTAGGAAAAGAGCCTGCCGATTACATTGCGCGGCTTCTGGAGCTCGACGCTGGCATCGCCGAGAAGGCCGAGCCGCAGGAGATATTCGGCGCTGACAGATTCAGGGCCCTTGAATTCAGCGACTGCATCTTCGTATGCTACCACGGCAACACCTCCCGTGCAGTGGCCAAGCTGCTGAAGGACAGGCATAACGTTGAGTCGTACAGCCTGAAAGGGGGTGTCACTGCAGTTGTTGGAGAGATATTCTGACAGCCCGGTATAGAAGAACTTATGCCTGTAATATGAAACTGCCAAGCTTGTCCCTGAGCGCTTCCTTCCTCTTTCTGTGGTCCGCAAGGAATTTGTTTATCCTCCTTGCAAGGTCGGCCTTGTGTTCGCCTGCAAGAAGAGTGCCCTTCCTCTCCGCATTGAAAATATCCTCAAGTTTTGCGTCGTCAGGCTCGAACAGGAACCTGTAGTACTGGCATACGGAGCATTTCTCAGGGTCCCCGCCAAGCTTTTTCTGAAGCTCTGCAGTGGCCTGCTGTCCTGTAATCGCCCTGTTGACCTTCTTATTTACCTCATCTTCGCTGTCGTCTAGGTATATGGAGTTGCCAGGATCACTTGAGGACATCTTTGCACCGCCCTTGAGCCCTGGTACGAACTTGTTGTGCATTATAGCGGGTTTGTAGTATCCCAGCTTCTCAATCGCGTTTCTTGCAACCCTGAAGTGCACGTCCTGGTCTACGCCAAGGGGTATGAGGCATGGCACGTTCTTTCCGGCCTCGACAGACTTGATGAATGCCGGAACAGCCTGCATGCTTGTGTAGAACAGCATGCCTATGTTAGTCTCGTTGGAGAAGCCAAACGCATCCTTTACTATAGAATACGTTATATATTTCGACACCCTTACGGCTTGTTTGTACGTCCTGCTCGCATAATCGGTATCGAAGAAGATCCTGGTCTTTTTCTGGTCAAAACCCAGCGCCATTATGTTGAGCGCATCTGCATACGCAAGCTCATGGATCTTCTCCAGCGTGAGGTTGGGGTCCTTCTTTGCAAGGAACTTTTCCTCGTCGGGAATTTGTATAAGAACCTCGACATCGAATCTCTTCTGGAGCCATTGCGCCATGATGAAGGGAAGCAGATGCGCTATGGTCATGCCCCCTGATGGCGCTATGCCAGTGTATACGTAGAACTTGTTCCCTTTCTCATACTCGCCCAGCAGCCATGGAAGGTCTCTGTGCGCAAAGAAGATGCCCCTCCTTATTAAATAGTGAAGGTCGCCTGCATCCTTCTTTATCCTTTCCTCCATAACTTTGTCTATTGGTTTTATGCCGAAGCGCTCGATCAGCTTGCTATAATCTACCTCGCCGTTTACATCGTAAGCCGTTACATTGAAGCTCTCGGGCATAAGGTCACTTAAGTAGTTATGGCCCGAGCGAATATAAAACAGTTTGGGGTGCAAGGGCATTGTAGTTCACTCCAATTTCTGCAATTTTATTGGTTCTCTTGTAGCCTTATTGGCACTGAGGAACCGAGGCATTGTGGCGGCAATATACCCCTTAATCAGATTTTTCCTACAAAGCCTCTCTGTAAGGGATGTAGTGGACGTGGTGGAACGTAGGCGCAGGGTTATAAATCTTCTGATATAAATACCTACTGCAATGCGCGCCACTGTTAGTTCTTGTTTTAGGTGGATTCTTGGCATATAGAAGCGACCACGAGATTGTTCCGGATCACGAGATCCTTAAACTTAAGGAGGTCAACACGCTTCTCGACGGGAGCCATATAACAATAGATAATCTTCCGAAGATTCTTGAGAGCGATCCGCAATGCAAGAAACTCGGCGCGAAACCCGGCCATGTTATCAAGATACACAGGTCGGACAACGGGCACTCTTACACGTATTATAGAGTAGTCATAGAGGGTTAAGCTCTCTATGCTGGTGATAGCATGCGACAATATGGTCTATTGGAATCCTACCTTAATTCGGTATCCCTTGTGCAGCACCAGACTGAGAGTTTTAACCGCTTCCTTGACAGCAGCATACAGAAGGTGGTAAGCAGGCAGAACCTCATCGAGCCGAGCGTGGAGGGATTTGCGCTGAAACTCGGGAACATAAGGCTTGACAGGGTCTCCATCATCGAGTCTGACGGATCGAGGAGGGGCATACTGCCAAACGAGGCGCGGCTGAGAAACCTCACCTATGCCACGCCGATCTTCATAGAAGTGGTCCCGATTATAAGGGGCATTGAGAAGACTGCGGCATACGGGGAGGTATTTGTCGGTGAGATGCCCATTATGATAAAGAGCAATCTCTGCAACACAAGGACCATGGCAAGAAGCCAGCTTCTTGAGAGCGGCGAGGATCCCGACGATCCGGGAGGCTACTTCATACTCAAGGGGGTGGAGCGCGTGCTCATAGGGCTCGAGGATGTCGCCCCGAACAGGATAATTACCACCAGGGAGTCTGACGGAAAGGAGGTAAAGAGCCGTGTCTTCTCCACCACCCCTGGCTTCAGGGCGCGATGTGTCGTCTCAAGAAACCAGAATGGCATATTCAGCGTTGACTTCCCTACTACAGGCAAGAGCCTCGACCTGATAATGCTGCTCAGGGCGCTTGGCATGCAGATGGGCGAGATACTCGCCTATGCCCAGGACCTTCATCCTTTCAAGAATGACATGCTCCTCAACATCGAGATAAGCGATACGAAGGATATTACCCCAAAGGATGCGCTCCTGGAGCTTGGAAAGATGGCTGCGCCAGGGCAGGCAAGCAAGTACCAGGAGAAGCGCGCCGAGATGCAGCTCGACAACTATCTCCTGCCGCATATAGGCAGCGGAAGCGAGGACAGGATTGAAAAGGGCAAGTACCTGATACAGATGGCGCGCAAGGCTACAATTATAGGGAACAAGCTCGCAAGGCAGGACGACAAGGATCATTACGCCAACAAGAGGGTAAAGTTTGCCGGGGACCTGATGGAGGAGCTCTTTGCATATGCCTTCAGGTTCTTCGTAAAAGAGGTCAAATATCAGATAGAGAGGACGAGCGCGAGGGGCAGGAAGCTCTCCATACAGTCGATAATAAACCCTGATACGCTTACCGAGAAAATTGCATATGCGATGGGGACCGGGACGTGGGTAGCAGGCCAGACAGGGGTATCGCAGGTCCTTGATCGCACGAATCTCATAAGCTCGTACACGCACCTCAGGAGGGTAAAGTCCCCGCTTGCGAAGAAACATCCGCACTTCCGCGCAAGGGACGTGCATGGGACCCAGTGGGGCAAGATCTGCCCGTCCGAGACCCCTGAGGGCCAGGAAGTGGGGCTTACGAAGTATCTTGCAATCATGTCAAAGGTCACGGTGGGGGCCGACGAGGCGCAGGTCGAGCAGAAGCTCAATGAATTGCACAAGGCCGAGCAGGTCTGAAGGTGGTATGTTGGCTAAGGAAGATGAATCGAGATGCTATCTGTACCTTAACGGCAGGGTCATAGGCCACATTGCGGATCCTGACGCGTATGTAAGCGAGATAAGGGCCGCGCGGAGGAAGGGGCTCATCTCGGGAGAGACAAATATAGCGTTCATAAAGAGCCTGAACGTGATAAACATAAACACGGACAGGGGCAGGATAAGGAAGCCGTACATCATCGTGGAGCATATGAAGCCGAAGATGACGCCGGAGATCGTGGAGAAGGTAAAGAAACGCGAGCTCGACTTCAATTCGCTGCTTAGAAATGGGATACTAGAATATCTTGACGCTGAAGAGGAGGAGAACGCGCTCGTCGCCTTCAACGAAGAGGACATCACAGACAAGACAACGCACATGGAGATAGACGTTGCATCGATCTTCGGCTTTACCGTCAATACCTCGCCGTTCCCGGAGCACAATAACATAGCCAGGCACGCCATGCTTGCAAACTTCACCAAGCAGGCCGAGGGGCTTTATGCGTCAAACTTCAATCTGAGATTCGACTCGAGAGGTTACCTGCTCTTCTATCCGCAGGCGCCAATAGTGACTACGGTAGCATATGACGGGGCAAACATAAAGCACCATCCGAGCGGCCAGAATTTCGTGGTGGCTTTGTCCACTTACTACGGATACAACATGGCAGACGCCATAGTGGTCAACAAGTCGGCGGTTGACAGGGGCCTAGGAAGAAGCATATTCTACAAGACGTATGTGGATGAGGAGAGGAGGTATCCGGGAGGGCAGAAGGACAAGTTCAAGATTCCGCAGCCTACGGCCGAAGGATACATGGGCGAGCATGCATATTCGAAGCTCGGAGACGATGGGATAATAGAGCCTGAGATGAAGGTTGTAGAGGGCGATGCGCTTATCGGAAAGGTCGCTCCGCCGAGATTCCTTGAGGAGAGCATAGGCGCTGGAGGCCTTGAGGAGAAGATGCGTGACGACTCATCGGTGCTGAAGACCGGAGAGACAGGCAGCGTTGACAGCGTGATCTTCACGGAGTCTACGGGAGCCACAAAGATAGTAAAGGTAAGGGTAAGGAGCCTGAGAATCCCGGAGAAGGGGGATAAGTTTGCAAGCAGACACGGGCAGAAGGGAGTCATTGCGATGGTAGTGCCGCAAGAGGACATGCCATTCACGGCAGAAGGCATTGTGCCTGACCTGCTCCTCAATCCGCACTCCATCCCGACAAGGCTCACCTTCGGCCATCTGCTCGAGGAGCTTGCTGGAAAGGCCGGAGCGGTAGGCGGCCACATTGTCGACGGTACGGCTTTCACGGAAAAGGGCTCGGCAAGGATAGAAGGGTATGGTAAGATACTTGAGAAATACGGTTTCGACAAGAACGGCGAGGAGACACTGTATGATGGAATGACGGGCAAGCCGTTCAAGGCAGGGATATTTACCGGCGTGGTATACTACAACAGGCTTTACCACATGGTAAGCAACAAGATACAGGTGAGGAGCAGGGGCAAGGTCCAGATACTCACCCACCAGCCTACGGAAGGCAAGGCCAGGCAGGGCGCACTTAGGTTCGGGGAGATGGAGCGCGATGCGCTTATAGGCTACGGCGCAAGCCTGCTCCTGAAGGAGAGGCTCCTTGACCAGTCTGACAAGGCGGAAGTTCTCATATGCAAGGAGTGCGGGGACATCGGCTACTACGATAGGATAAAGAGGGTTACGATATGCCCGCTGTGCGGCTCAAATTCTTTTGCAGAGGTCGAGATAAGCTATGCCTTCAAGATACTGCTCGATGAGATAAAGTCGCTGCACATAATGCCTGAGGTAAGACTCAACGTATAGGTGATTGATATGCAGGCCGAGATAATTAAAAATGTGAAATTTGGCATAATATCGCCGGAGAAGGCCAAGAGGCTCAGTGTCGTCAAGCTTAGCATCCCCGACACGTACAACGAGGATGGTTATCCTATAGACGGTGGTCTGCTGGACCAGAGGCTCGGGGTAATAGACCCAGGCCTTGTGTGCAAGACGTGCGGAGCACGTGCAAAGTCCTGTCCGGGGCATTTTGGGCACATAGAGCTTGTCAGGCCGGTAATACACTCGGAGTTCTCAAAGATACTATACATGCTTCTGCAGTCCACATGCGGAGAGTGCCACAGGGTCCTTCTCACCGACGATGAGATACACGGGCTCCAGGACAAGTCAAAGAAGATCATCGCGCTGGAGGTGGAAGACCTCACAGATGCCGAAATAGCCGACAATGCGGCCGAGGTGGACGAGAAGAAGGGCGGAAAGAGCGTGCTTAAGAAGATTAGGAGCGCTAAGAAATGCCCGCACTGCGGTGCACCGCAGACTAAGATCAAGTTCTCCTCGCCTACTTACTTCTACATGGGGGACAAGAAGCTCAAGCCGGACGAGATCAGGGACATGCTCACGGGCATAAACAACGAGGACTTGAGGATTCTCGGGATCGACCCGGATTCGAGCAGGCCGGAATGGCTCATACTCACGTACCTTCTCGTTCCTCCTGTAAATGTAAGGCCGTCCATCACGCTGGAGAGCGGGGAGAGAAGCGAGGATGACCTTACGCACAAGCTCGTTGACATCATGCGCATCAACCAGAGGCTCGCCCAGAACATAAACGCCGGGGCGCCGCAGATAATCATAGACGACCTGTGGGAGCTTCTCCAGTATCACGTTACCGCATACTTCAACAACGAGACATCAGGAATACCGCCGGCAAGGCACAGAAGCGGAAGGGCGCTGAAGACCCTTGCGCAGCGGCTCAAGGGCAAGGAGGGCCGTTTTAGGTATAACCTGAGCGGAAAGCGCGTAAACTACTCTGCAAGGACCGTAATAAGCGTGGATCCATACATAAACCTCGACGAGGTGGGTGTACCGTATGACATAGCCTCAAGGCTCACGGTGCCGTTCTATGTGACTGCCTGGAACCTTGACAAGGCAAAGGAGCTTCTTGCAAGGACCGAATATCCCATGATACTTAACCTGATAAGCGGGGATGGGAAGAGGAAGCGTGTCATCGACATAAACCACGACGAGCTTCTTGCCGCGGTAAAGCCCGGGGACATTCTCGAAAGGCAGCTCGTCGACGGCGACATCGTCTTGTTCAACAGGCAGCCGTCCCTGCACAGGATGTCGATAATGGCACACAGGGTGAGGGTCCTGCCAGGCAAGACATTCAGGATAAACTTCTGCGTGACATCGCCCTACAACGCGGACTTCGACGGAGACGAGATGAATTTGCATGTTCCGCAGACGCTTGAGGCGCAGGTAGAAGCAAAGTACCTGCTTGCGGTACAGCATCAGGTCTTCTCCCCAAGGGACGGCGAGGCCGTAATAACGAATAACGAGGACGGGATCACTGGAATGTACTTCCTCACAAAAGACGAGACAAGGCTCAACAAGGACGAGGCGTCGTACATACTCGGGATCGGGGGCATATACGAGCTGCCCGAACCGGACAAGGACGGCATGTACAGGGGCAAGGACATCTTCTCGCTGCTTCTCCCCCCAAAGCTGAACTTCGAGACCAAGACCGCGGGGGGCATGGTAAGGATAGTCAACGGCAAGCTCGTCGAAGGGGTGATTACCAAGGAGACCTATGGCAAGGGCAACAACAAGCTGCTCATTAAGATAGGAATGGAGTACGGCGACGAGGTGCTCAAGCAGTTCCTCTTCCTCTCTTCAAAGCTGGCGGACGCATATGTGACCTTTGCCGGCGTAACTGTGGGGGTAAAGGAATATACAACCAACAATGAGATAGAGAAGGCCAGGGAGGAGCTTCTGCAGAACACGTTCAGGCTGATCGACGAGAAGATAAGCCAGTACAAGAACGGGAAACTCGAGCCTTTGATAGGGTACACTAGAAGGGAGTCGCTCGAGAGGAGGATCATAGTCGACCTGAACCTTGCCAGGGAGAAGGCAGGGGACGTGCTGATAAGGCACATCGACCCGCAGAACAGCGCAATGCAGATGGCAAGGGCAGGCTCCAGAGGCAGCATCTTCCAATATGAGCAAATGAGCATGTTTCTCGGGCAGCAGGCAACGCTTAGCGGAGGCAGGATAAAACGCGGATACTATACAAGGAGGGTGCTTCCACACATATACGAAGGCGACGTGAGGCCTTCGGCACGCGGATTCGTGCAGACCAACTATGAATCAGGGCTGTCGCCCATAGACCTGTTCATGCATGCCGTCGGATCCAGGGGATCTGAAGTCTACAAGGCTCTCCTGACCGCAAGGTCTGGATACCTTTACAGGAGGCTGTCGAACGCGCTCCAGGACCTATACATAGAAAAGGACTTTAGTGTAAGGGACACGGCGAACAACGTGGTGCAGACCTCATATGGCGGGGACGGGATGGAACCAGTAGCAACACAGTTCGCCAAGATGGCGGAAAAGGACAAGAAGTGATGCCATGGCAAAAGAGAAGAGCAGCGATTTCAAGGTGGAGTTCGGCGAGCCGGTAGGAATGATTGCGGCGCAGTCTGTCGGGGAGCCTGGAACGCAGATGATCCTCAGGTCGTTTCACTTCGCAGGCATTGAGTCTGCCATAGCTACATCAGGGCTTCCGAGAATAGTAGAGCTCGTGGATGCAAAGAAGAGGCCTACAACGCCGCTTTCGACAATATACCTCGATGCCAAGGCCTCCAGAAACATCGACGATGCGGAAAAGGTCGCTGCGAAGATAAACGAGGTGCGTATGGGCACGCTTGTCAGGAGGATTATTGAGAACTTTGCAAAAGGGACAATAAAGATCGCTTTAAGCAGGCAGGAGCTAGAGTCAGAGGACATGACACCCAGGCAGGTTGCGGACAGGCTGGGAAAGCTGCTCAGCCTCGAAGTGGCCGTTGAGGGTCTGGTGCTCACTGTAAAGACCCATACGAAGAACCTCAAGGAGGTCAGGGCTGTGAGGGTAAAGATCATGAGGTCTGTGATAAGCGGGATCGAAGGGGCGGGAAAGGCGATAGTGCAAAAGAACCTCAAGACCGGTGAATTTTACATAATCTCGGCAGGGAGCAACATAGAGGGCATGATGGGCATAGAGGGCATAGACAAATCAAGGATATATACAAACGACGTCTTTGCCATCTACAGGCTCTTCGGAATCGAAGCCGCAAGGAATGCAATTGCGAGGGAGCTGCAGCTCACGCTTGACGAGCAGAAGATCTCTGTCGACCTGCGGCACCTGCTCCTCATAGCTGACGCGATGACTGCAAGCGGATCTGTAAAGGGGGTAGGAAGGCATGGGCTCAGCGGCGAGAAGAAGTCGGTATTCGCCAGGGCTGCATATGAGGAGACGGTCAAGCACCTGATCAATGCCGCGGCCTTCGGAGAAACGGACCAGATGCGCGGAGTCACGGAGAACATACTTGTGGGGAAGCAGATACCGATAGGCACCGGATCTGTCAGGCTTGCGATAAAGAAGGAAGATATGTCAAAGGTAAAGCCCTAAATATCTATGCGCCAATGCTCTAATGTATATCTGATTTCTGGTGTATGAATGGCAATACAGGAACGGCCCTTTGACCTTCTGAACAAGGCGGTAGGCAAGCAGGTGATGATAAGGCTGAAGAACGGCCTGGACATCAGGGGAAAGGTAGTCTCGTTCGATGCCCACATGAATATCGTGCTCGACGGCGCTGAGGAGCTGGAGAGCGGAAACCTGAAGGCAAAGATAGGCACGGTGCTTCTGAGGGGCGGAAACATCCTATTCGTCTCGCCGGCGTGATCGGATGCCTGGACATGAGATACGGAGCGGCCACAGGATTGGCGTATTCATCCTACTCAGAAAGGAGGGGAAGATACTTCTCATAAGGCGCAAAGGCACCGGTTACAGGGATGGATGGTACTCTATGCCATCCGGCCACTTAGAGAAAGGCGAGGCTATCAGCGCGGCTGCGGTAAGAGAGGCCAGGGAGGAGGTCGGGATAAGGATAGACCCAGTGGAACCGAAGGATACGACAAGAAGGTGCAGCGCGTGCAGTGCAATCAGGGACATCTCTCTCGGCGAGAGGACGTACTCCTGCATGGTGTGCGGCCTCCGGATCGACAGGGATATAAATGCTGCGAGGAATATACTGCACAAGAGTACCGCAGGGCATGCGGGAATTGAAGCTCGTGGAGATCCTGCCTCTTTGCACCCGGAAACGGATGCGAAAGCGGGACCGTCGAAGCGAGAACATACCTTCGGATCGGGAAGTCTTGGTCCGATGGGAAGCCCCGGGCTAAAGCCCGGGGAGGATGTCACATGTCAAATCAGACAACTCTAACTGCAGATTCTGGGCTCTTAGCGCAATGGTAGCGCGCCTGCATGGCATGCAGGAGGTTGCGGGTTCAAATCCCGCAGAGTCCATTCCACTTGTCCCTCGTGGGCATGTGCATATCACCCCAGGCATAATTATAATAACTGCTCAAGGTCACAATAAGTAGGCGAAGTTCATGGCTAACGAGCTGATCGTTATCCTTATCCCATTAATAGGATATATCGGACTATGGCTGTTGGGCATTGTCTTTTTCCTTATATACTTCAAGTTATTCAGAATCAGCATGGACTATAAACACCCACTTGCCATTGTTAAGAGGCTTCCTTCAGCCCTTGCAATCGCTACTGTGCCGATTTGCAGCTTCGTGTCGTTTTTCATAACGACCAAGGTTGTGCTAGCGGAATTGCACTTGTCCCTGTCGGCTATCCAACTTCTCCCAGTTGGTATCACCTCTCTCCTATTTACGATAATTTTGGACTTGCTTATAACCGTCTTAGGAGAGAAGATAGATATACGCAGCTTTCCGCTTAATCTGATGTATTTACTTGCCTGGTTTGTCATCGTACCTGCTATTATCTTAGCCATACTCGTATAGCGTTATATAGCTATATACGAGGAACTTACAACTTTGTTGGAAGCCACGCTGAGTCCATTTAACGTTTACGAGGAGGCAGGATACAAATCCCATAGTAGTAGCTATCTACCCCTACATTTCAATCAAAAACCAAATATTTATAAATGTGTAGGGGCAAGTATTACTATGGTAAATATAAGGGAACGGAAATACGGTAATAAAAAGTACTACTATATCGAACACTCTTTCAGGCTTAATGGAACTGTCATTAAGAAGGAGAAATATCTGGGGAGTAGTATACCTAAGAATTTAGATAAAATAAAGAGCGATTTTCTCACACAGGTTTACACTCAGAAGTGGTATTTATCATTGGATAAGATAAAGGCGTCCTATAAAAAAGACATCGGTTCTGCAACTCCCTCTGAAAAAGACAAAGAAATTGAAGGATTTATGATTAAGTTTACTTATGATACTCAAAAAATAGAAGGTTCAACACTAACCCTAAAAGAAACCGCTAATTTATTACAGCATGGAGTGACACCTTCAAATAAACCTTCGAGAGATGCTAAAGAAGCCGAGGCGCATTCGAATATCTTTTATAATATGCTGAGATATAAAAAAGGTCTGACTCTGCAACTCATCTTGGAATGGCACCATACTCTTTTTGAAAATACAAAGAAGGATATAGCTGGAAAAATACGAACGAGGCAGGTTTGGATACATGGCAGCAAATTTATACCTCCAAGTCCTGTAGAAGTCATGCCGTTACTTGAGGATTTCTTTAGTTGGTACAATAAAAACAGAATGAAAATGCATCCTGTTGAGTTGGCTGCACTAGCACACTTAAAATTTGTTACAGTACACCCGTTTATAGACGGAAATGGAAGATTATCAAGGCTCATTATGAACTTTATTCTAAACAGACTTGGTTATCCGATGCTCAATATATCCTACAAAAATAGGATAGGATATTATAATGCCTTGGAAAGGGCACAGGTCAAAAAAATTGATTCTATATTTGTGGCGTGGTTCTTTAGAAGATATATAAAAGAGTATCGAAGATATCTGAAATAGTAAGCGACTGCGAATAACTGTGTTTGATGTTAAACATCATCAGGTGATAGTGTTTGTACATCATACTCAATGACTGACTATCGCAGAGTCCATCCACATTCAATAGCGGTTTCATAAGTAGCTAGATGACAGTACCACATATCGGTCAGACGTAGTTGGAAGCGTAGTAGGCAAGTTTTATAGAATAGTAATGCAAAATTGATATTATGGAATTGACATCCGAACTTATGGATAATGGTTTTGTGCTTCCTGAATATGGGAACAGCAACCTGTCAGTAATAAAGGGAATAGCGTCGGGAAGAAAGGGCATCGTTGGAGCTGGAGAGAAAACGATATTCCTTGTTGTTGATGGACTCGGCTACAATCTGGTAGAGGATATGCTAAACGGGCCAAATGCCTCGCTTGTAAATCAAGCGCATATGGAGAAGATAAGCACATTGTTCCCCTCCACGACCGTTCCCATCCTGAATTCGTTGGAATCTGGCCTCACGCCGGCAGAGCACGGCTTGATAGGGTGGGATGTATATTATAAGGAGTTCGGGGTGGTTATCACGCCATACAGAGATTCCATCGCTTTTTCGAGAAGGGCGAGCCTTAGCCAGGAAGGGATGGCCAGTGTGCTTGCCAAACCGACAATTCTTGAGAAAGCTGCACATAAAGGCAGTATAAGCATAGTCTATCCGGATGACATAAAGAACATCAGAACCATTGAAAACAGCAGAAATGTCAGTTATCATACTTCTGCAGACTTGATGGTCAAACTCAAGAAGATAGTTGAGAAAGGGGATGAGTGGTTTGTATACGCTTACTATCCTTCAATAGACCACTTAGAACACAAAAATGGCTATAGCTCGGAGTCAGTAAAGCAGGGCGTGCTCTCACTCTTCAGAGATCTGAACCAGATACTTGCCTCTCATTTGAAAAAGAGCGGCTACAATTTAGTAATAACCTCGGATCATGGTCAAATTGAGGCAAAGAAGAAGATTATAATAAAAAGCGGTGACGAGATCATGAGATACATCTCAATGCCACCATGGGGCGATTCACGAGTCATGTGCTTAAGTGCCTTGCCTGGCAAAGAGGACAGTCTAACCGGATTCTTTGAGCGCAAATACGGAAACGACGCACTTCTCGTAGAGAGCGATTCGCTTATTCACTCTGGCATATTTGGAAAACGGGCAGTAAGCGATAGGTTAAGGCACAGATTTGGAACGCATATGATACTTATGAAGGATAATGGAATTATAAAATACCAATACCCCCTGGAAAAGCCAAGAAAGTTCGATAATAGAGGTTTCCATTCTGGCATGTCTGAACTGGAGATGAAGATACCGCTTCTGGTTTATCAGTAGCTATATTCTGTGTTGTCTGGCGTAGTACAATAGTGTGGGGCGAAAGCGAAACGCTTTTTACGGCGCCTCACTGGCCTTATCACGAGGTCCCGCTATTTCAGCTCCAGCATACTGCGGTCGGCTTTGAATCCTGCATCCACATGTGCTCCACTACAGAACGGCTTTTTAGTCGAATGGCCGCATCTGCACAAGGCAAATTCCACCTTTCCGTCTTTTTTGACCAGGACCGGGCCATTCTGTGTAAATTCAAACACTACCTTCTCCATCATATCACGCATGCATGCATTGGAGGACAATAAATATTATATCTACTCGATGATGCAGGTACTCAGGTAAAAGCCCTCACGGTGGCTAGGGCTGCCGCTCCTCTTGCTCTGGCATCGCCAGTGCGAGGAGCCATAAAGGCCAATGGCCTCTTATACTGTAATAAATTGCCAATAGTAACTTCAAAATACTAAACAGTTATTTCCTGTCAGTGAAGAATCTCCCATACAAGACCCCGCTTACCGCCTGCAGGGCCCCGCCGAGGAAGAGGGGTAGTGGGAGAAAGGCATCCATGAGGAAGCCGCTTGCTCCGCTGCTGGACATCGAGGCCCCAACTGCCACTCCTTGTATGCTTGATGCAGTGCCATAGTCCTCGGCGTCTATCCCTTTTATGTTTACGGCATTGACGGAAGGACTGCCAAAGCCCGCAATTACGGACCTGAGCAGGTACAGCAGGGTTACTATGGCAAGCAGGTAAACCGGTATCCAGAAGTCAAAGTATCCTGCGGCTATCACTGCTCCCATGGCCATCATAAGACTGCCGCTTGCCATCCTGGTATAACTTGCCGTCCTGACGATATTGTTCCTCATGGAATGCCTTCCGGAAAGATACGATCCAAGCGCAACCCCTGCATATGACGGTATGTAAACCAGGCCGACAGTGAGCCCGAGTGACTGGACAGGCACATGGAACGCCAGCCCGATTATAAGGGGCAGGAGAGGCAGCGAAAGACCCATCCCTGCCCCATTTGCCATGTTAGAGGCGATCACCTTTAGCGTATATGCCAAGCTGGCTCTTTTCATCATCCTAGTTGTCTTTTTAGGTCTTTTGGCCTCCTTTATGAACATCAAGCTTATCAGGGACAGCGCCATCATTGCCGCCGCAGCAAGGAAGAGCAGCCTGTAGGCATACGCCGCTCCAACAATTGCAAACAGGTATGACTGGGCAATGAGCATAATAGCCCCGAGGATGCTGAAGGCCGCGCCTATCTTTATCAAGGCTCCCAGTTTTCTTACCCGTTCGTCGTCCTGCGGATAACTTGACGCCACCAGGGCCGTGCTTCCTGGAGAGTATACCCCTCTTATGCCCCCGGCAACCCCTCCAACGCCACCGAAGATGACCGCAAGCACTACTGCAGGGGCGTTTCCGGTAAACCACAGCGTGAAGGCTGAGAGCATAGGGAGGACCTCTGCCAGAATGAGCGCCTTCTTGTAGCCCTTCCTGTCCCCTAACATTCCTAGGAAAAGGTTCAGCGCGGCGGAAAGCAGCATAACGGCCACATAGATTATTCCTATCCCGGGCACGCTTATGCCTATCAGGTTCAGGTACAGCGGAGCGGCAAGTGTCATGTATATCAGCGCAATGCTCCTAATCGCCCTTGAGGCAAGCAGGAATTTGAACCAGCCGGAACTAAGCTTCAAGCAATCAGCAGGAAGGATGGTCAGCCAGCCCTTAAATATATTTGCACGCCAATTCAGTCGTGCATTACACAATCTTCAGGAGCCGCATAGCATGCCCTGGCAGAGGAGCAAGGTGGTAAACAAATGCAAATAAAAAGCAGGATAGCAATATACCTCTCCGCCATAGCCGGTGTCCTGGTATACGGGGTCTTAGGCACGTACATACTAGGCCAGTCTGGCAATTTCAACGTCGCCATAAGCTCGCCAATAGAGGCACTCTATTTTACAATAGTGACGATATCAACGGTGGGATATGGCGACATAGTGCCTGTTACAGAGGCCGGAAGGATCTTTGTAATCATTTTAATAATCTCCGGTTTAAGTATATTCCTGAGCGCCGTTACGGTGCTCTCGAGCGATTTTCTGAGTGAGCGAGTGGAGAAACTGTATCACGGGGCGTCAAGGGTGGACAGGAAGCGCATGAACAGGCACATAGTGCTTATAGGATACGATGCGACAAACGCCATCATAGCCCAGAGGCTCGCGGAGCAGAAGAGGAGATTCATAATAATAACCGGAGACAAGGTCCTTGCCGACGAGCTCAGGGAGAAGGGATATGCGGCGTATCTTGCTGACTATACCTCAAAGCAGGACATGGAGAAGTTCCTTCTTGCCAAGGCCACCGACGTGGTAATAGACCTGAGGGACGACTCAAAGACGGTATACGTGGTCCTCGTCGTAAGGAAGCTGGCAAAAGAGGTCAAGATATCGGTCGTGGTGCACAACAAGGAGCTGGAAGCGCACCTTGCAGACCTCGGCGTCGGCAGCGTGATAAATCCCGCGACAATAGCGGCTGTGTCGCTGACGTCGGTGCTTGACAGAGACCAGGATAGCGCTAAAAAGGCAAGGCATAAGGCCGAATAATCCTGCAGCTGGAATGGAATCATGGCCAAGAGCAAAGGGCAAGTGCCCGGTGCGCCGTTCCCCATGGACACGCGTCCCTTACCTGAAGAGCCTTGTCTTCACGATTTTCTTCTCGTCATACTCCCTCAGGAAGTAGTATGTGATTATGAGCGCCAGTATGAGCACGATTCCTATAATCAGCGCTTCCCTAGGCATGCCGTACATGAATCCCAGGAGGAAGATTATCGAGATTGCCGATATATACGGATAGAGGGGCGCCTTAAAGCCGCCGTGCTTCCCGATCCTGCGGAAGTGCACCAAGGCGAAGCTCGACATGAGGTATGTGAACAGAACGCCGAAAGCGGAGATCGCGGCTATTATGTAAACGTTTCCAGCAAAGAGCGCCGCCACAGATATGGCAACCGTGACCAGAACACCGTTCGGCGAGACGTCCTTTTTTGCGTTGTACCTGCGCAGGAACCGCGGAAGCAGCCCGTCCTTCCCGAGCTGGTACACTATCCTTGAGGACCGCATGAGCATCGCAAGGCTTGCCGAAGCCGTCGCTATCAGTGCGCCTATGCCGACAAGGAGCTCAAGGCCGTATGGCGCCGACACGGCGTTAAGTGCAAGGGAGATGGGGTCTGCAGTCGATACCTTGTATGCCGACGAGGGGGCAAGCAGGAGCATAGAGATGACGACAGCTGTGTATACGACGAGACTCAGGATCACGGCAAGCATTATCGACTTCGCTGCGGAACGCGCCCCTCCGCGCACCTCCGAGGTAAAGGTGCTTATGGTCTGGAATCCGGAATATGCAAAGAATATCGCTATGCTCGCCGCTGCGAGCGGCGCCAGGCCAGCCTGCGAAGCCGATACGCCGAAGTTGGAGAGATTGAAGTGGCCGAGCCCGAAGGCAAAGTTAAGCGCAAAGGCTATGAATAGTGCAAGCACCGCCATCTTTATTAGGACGAGCACGAAGTCTGCGTTCGCCGCCTTCTTTATCCCAAGGAGATTCAGCGCGGCAAGCACGAGAATCAGCGGTATTGCCAGATAAACAGCGTATACCGACTGCATGCCTAGAAGGCCTGCAAGGTAAGATCCGAAGCCCAGGGAGATGGCCGATATTGCGACGGCCGAGCTAAAATAGAATATTATGCCGGTTATGAAGCCAAGCTCGCTTCCGAACGCATTGTACACGTAAGAATATGACGCTCCCTGCGTGTCAGGCATGATCGAGCCGAGCTCCCCCATCTGAAGCGCCACTAGCACCGCAATCGATCCTACTATCAGGAATGCTATGATTGCGTCGGCCCCTGCCAGGGCTATGGCGCTCCCGCTAAGCACGAATATTCCCGCGCCGATTATGGCCCCCAGGCCTACGGCGGTCGCGACAGGGACGCTGATCAGTTTCTTTGTTCCCATATATACCGCTTTGGCAGGGTATTATTATAAAGGCGTTGCGCCGCCTAACGTCAAGAAGGTAAAATCAATTCCAGCCGTGCCATCTGAGCTCAAGTACTGCAGACCTGCCCTGGACATACATTCAGTGCGCATGCCAACCCTAGGCGCACTGGAGCAGGTTATCCGGAAAGCGCAGTCACGTTGGCAGAGGCCTTTGCGCCCTCCTCTCCCCTTACCGATATGGCGTATGCGTCTCCAGGCACCACGTTGGCCTTGATGTGCCCGTTGCCGAAGCCGATGCTGCCGCTGAAGCTGAAGGTTACCGAACTCCCGGCGCCAAGGGCATAGCCTCCTCCTTCAAGATCGTGCTCTGAAGAAGGCACCGTAAGCGTGCCATTGGCAGACACAGCAAACGTTATGGCCCTTATCGACTCGATATTCAGTCCGGTATCAACAAGTCCGTGTACATCAGCTTCAAGGGTGGCGTTCGCGGTGAGGTTCGCACTTACAGGGAGCACCACGCCGATTCCGCGCTCGGTTTCCCTTCTTGCCTGCCCGTTTCCTGCATTCTCCGCAGAGCCATTGGCGTTTGCAGAGGCATTCTGCTCCACGCCGGGTCCAGAGGAGCCGCCATGTGACTGCACCCCTGCCGTGGCGTTTACTCCAAGGCCACTGGCGGTGCCTCCAATTCCAGTATGATTATCATGGCCATCTGACCCTGCGGCCACATCCACTCCGGATGCACCAGCAGAGCCGTGCGATGCTGCTGACGCATTCGCGCCTGCATTCCCGTTCACTCCAAGCTCCGGGATCACGTATACTGAGATATTGCCTAAGAGCGTGACATGCCGGATAATCACGTTCGAGTTCGCATTGTTCTTTACCGTCACCGAGAAGCTGGTGGCGTTGCCTGAAGCCGACAATGACGATGCAGATACTGTAATGTTAGGGCTTGCCGCTTCAAGCTCCGCCTTATCCCTGGATGTAAGCCCGGCCTTAGAGCCAATGGCGCTTCCGGAGCCCTCCCCAGGGACTATCACGGCCTTTACCGAAGGCACCAGCACAAAGACGGTGGAATTCTGCGTATATATGGCCGCTACAGTGGGCGAGAGGTCTATAAGTGCCGAGGAGCTGCCGTTTATCCTCGCGCTCCCGGTAAGCGATGCGGTTATCTCGCCGCTCGGCACCGTGACATTGTACGATATGCCGTTTATCGTTATATAGGCGGAGCTGATGTAAAATCTCACGAGATTTATTGATGCGTTTGCGGGCACGTTCGCCCCTGCTATCACCTGGCTGCTGTTTACAAGCGCCATCAGGTTCAGCGTCCCGTTGCCCGTGCCGTTTATCCACGCACCGCCTCCTGAGCCGGCTTCATGCGCCTGCACAGATGAGTATGAAATTACCAGCGCGTTGGTTCCGGGAGGCACCTGCGGAGGGTCAGTAAGGCTGAAGGCTAGCGCATACGACTGCCCTGCACCACTAGTGAAGTTCCCGCCTGCACCTGTGTATGGGGCAGTGCGCCCCGGAGCAAACAGCAGAAGCACAGCAGCTACCACTACAACCACTACCGCGACAACTGAGAGCAGCATCGATATCTTGTTCATTGGCATCCCGTTTATCACTTGCAGTGTATGTATTAAAAGCTTGTGGGCGGGAAGGCTTTGCTTAGCCGCTGGTTTGCAGCCATGCGTAAGTCGGAGCGCAACTAAAGCAGCAGCGGCACTACAAATACTATAAAGATACAAGATACTAACATATTGAATATATATTGCATATCCGCATTATCCTATAGCTGCCTCAAGAGGCAGCAGGAGATCGGACCGGGAGCATGGAAAGCGCGATTTCACGAGGTGCCCATCCAAAGAAGCTGCAAAAAGGTCTGAACATGGATAAAATACCAGCCAGGAAGAACGGTCTCTCCTCTTCCGAGGCGCAGGGCCTGCTCGCCAGATACGGCTACAACGAGGTAAACGAAAAGAGGAAGAATTACTACCTGCTCTTCCTGAGGAAGTTCTACGGGCCTGTGCAGCTGCTGCTCTGGGCAGTGGCCCTCCTTTCATTCTATCTCGGCCACATTCAGGACCTTTACATAATCATAGCCCTTCTTGTCCTCAACGCGGTCGTCGGCTTCTTTGAAGAGTACAGGGCCGACAAGTCGATAATGGCCCTGAAGAGCATGCTTGCCTCAAATGCAAGGGCATTAAGGGATGGCTCATGGTCCACAATCCCTGCAAGGCTCCTGGTGCCCGGGGATATGATACGCATAAGGCTCGGGGACATAGTTCCTGCGGATGCGGAGATAATCGAGTCCGAGTCCCTTGCCATTGATGAGTCGGTGATAAGCGGCGAGTCATTTCTCGTGGAGAAAAGGCCAAAGGGCAGCGTATACCAAGGGTCTACGGTCAAGCGCGGCGAGGCCACGTGCTTCGTGACTGGAACCGGTTACCATACACGGTACGGCATGGTCGAGAAGCTCGTGCAGGTTGCAAATCCAAAGTCGCACCTTGAGGGCATGATACTCAGGCTCGTCAAGTATCTTGTCATAAGCGATGCCGCCATAGTCTCGGTGATGTTCGTCTACGGTGTCTTCGTGCTTAAGTTCAGCACCGCCATACTGCTGCCTTTCCTGCTTGTCGTATTCATCGCCTCGATACCAGTGGCCTTGTCTGCTGCATTTACCGTAGCGATGGCGCTGGGAACTGCAAAACTGTCGAAGAAGTCAGTGCTCGTGACAAAGCTTGAGGCGATAGAGGACACTGCGACCATGAAGGTGCTCTGCATCGACAAGACCGGCACCCTGACCAAAAATGCCATAACTGTGAAGAAAGTGGTGCCATACGGCCAGAGCGACGAGACGGTTGTAAGGTACGCCGCCGAGGCCTCCAGGCTCGAGGACAACGATCCCATAGACAACGCGGTGCTCGATTACTCGTCAGGGATGGGCATAAAGGCCGGCAACCAGATCTCATTCAGCCCGTTCAATCCGTCCACGAAGAGAACTGAGGCAAAGATCTCCGGAGGCAGCTCAGGCAGGGCATACGAGGTTACGAAGGGTTCGGTTCTCTCGGTGATGAAGCTGGTCAGCCTTTCCGGCCGGGAGAGGAAACAGGTCGACGCCGAGGCCTCCAGGCTCGCGGGGAACGGCCTGCGGGCCATCGCCGTTGCTGTAAAGTCGGGAAGGTCGGGATGGAAGCTCTCCGGCCTGATAGCGCTCTACGACGCCCCGAGGCCCGAGGCGAAGCGGCTTGTCGGCGAACTTATAAGCCTTGGAATATCCGTGAAGATGATAACAGGGGACAGCCTGCCTGTTGCAGACGAGATTGCGGGAGAGGTGGGGATCGGCAAGAACATAATCCTGATGGACAGGCGGCGCGGATCGCTTGGCAGCGCTGCGATAAAGGCCGACGGCTTCGCCGCGGTGTATCCTGAGGACAAGTTTACGATAGTCAAGGCCCTTCAGGGCATGGGCTTCGTCACGGGGATGACCGGAGACGGGGTAAACGACGCCCCGGCGCTCAGGGAGGCCGAGGTCGGAATCGCAGTCGCCACGGCTACCGACGTTGCGAAGAGCTCCGCCGCCCTGGTGCTTACAAAGAACGGCATAGGCGTTATAGTCGACGCGGTAAAGGAGAGCAGGAGAATATTCGAGCGCATGCTAGTCTACACGATGGCAAAGGTCGCCAAGGTCTTCCAGATAGTCGGCTTTGTAGCGATCGCATTCATCGCGTTTAAGTTCATACCCATAACCACCTTCCTCCTTATCCTGCTGATATTCACAAATGACATAGCAAACATCTCAATCGCCACCGACAATACTGGTTATTCGAGGAGCCCAGACAGGTGGAATATACGGTCGATCATGTACTCGTCAGGGATCTTCGGGGTCATGCTGATCGCGGAGTCGCTTGTACTTGTGCCACTTGGCTTCGGGCTATTCAACATGACCGTACTGCAATTCCAGACGCTTATCTTCCTCATGTTCGACGTCACTGACAAGCTGACGGTATTCAATCTGAGGGAGCGCCGCGCCTTCTGGAAGTCGAGGCCCAGCGCAGCTCTTGTCTTCTCATCCGCAATCGGGATCCTCGCAGGCGTCGTGCTCTCATATTTCGGAATCCTCATACCGCGCATAGGGCTCGTTCCGATACTATCGGTCTTCGCGCTCTCTATCGCCTTCATGTTCGTAAATGATGCAGTAAAGGTTGCGGCATTCACGCGCCTCGGCCTCGGCCAATAGGCTGCGCCTGCAGCACTCCATGCGCGGATATAAAGCATCTACTCCATAATAAAGGCGTTGGTGGCATGGCAAGGTGGCTTAACAGGAACGTGATGCTGATATCACTGTCGGCGTTCTTTGCTGATCTGGGGTACCAGGCTGCGCTTGCAATCCTGCCCATATTCCTAATTATAACCCTCAAGGCCCCCGCGTACGAGTTCGGGCTGGTAAATGCGATAGCATTCGGCGGCGGCTCGGCATTCGGATACGTGGGCGGCAGGCTCAGTGACAGGTTCAGCAGCAAACGCATAGCGATACTGGGAAATGCGCTTATACCGCTCATCTCGCTCATGGGCCTTGCAGTGAGCCCTGTTGCGGCGATAGCGCTCTTCTCCGGCGGATGGTGGGCCAGGAACTTCAGGTCTCCGGCAAGGAGAGCCATGCTTGCCAGATCGTCCAGCACAGATGACAGAGGAAAGGCCTTCGGCTTCCTTCACGCACTGGACATAGGCGGAGGCATGGTCTCGATACTCATCCTCCTGCTCCTTCTCCTCGCAGGCCTCGGCTACACGCAGATACTCCTCCTTACCGCAATACCGCTGGTGATATCAACAATCCTGCTGGTCATGATCAGCGACAGCAGGATGGCAAGGCGGAAGGCGTCCCGCAACGCCAACGTTGCCCTTCCGTCCGCGGGCAGGGCCGCGTACAGGGGCATAATCCTCTCAACCTCCCTGTACGGCTTCAGCAGCTACAGCCTCGGCTTCCCGATATTGACGATAGCACAGCAGTCGTCGAGCAGCCTCCTCGGAATAGGGTCATACGGGATATATCTCGGAGTGTCGGCTGTCGCAGGATATTACATTGGCTCCAGGAGGTGGAACTACGTAAGAACGCTGGGCCTCTACGGCTACCTGCTCTCCGGCTTGGGAACGCTCTTCCTTGCGCTGGCATACCTCTCCGGCCAGGGCGCCATGGCCCTATATGCCGCTGTCGCCGTCATCGGCTTCTCCATGGGTGTCGTGGAAACCATCGAGCCCACTATCGTCTCGCTGATAAAGAAGGCCGGCAGCATCGGAAGCGGAATGGGCGCGCTCACGGGCTCCAGAAGCATAGGCATCTTCTCTGCAAATGTGATAATGGGATTGCTTTATGCCCTCAGCCCTGCCTACTCATATCTCTATGCAGGCATGGTGGCGATACTCGCCGCTGCGATAATTGCATACTCGGGAAGGCGATTCTCGCGGAGCTGAAGGCGCTCCACGGGTCGAATGCCGTCAGGCGGCTTGGCGCCTTGCCGCCGCGCCATCAGGGCAAGTATCCTGCCTCAAAAACGCCGGTGCCAGCCTCTGCTACAAAACCGCGCATCAGGATCCCGGCGTAGTTAAGGTTTAAATACCTGTCCGACATAAAGAAAATAGGAGCAGATACGGTAGTACAGTACCAATGGCTACTTTTAACAGATAGCCATTCGCTTAATTACTCTTTTTGCTTTTGAGCAAGGTGTTAAATTTGAAACCATTTTCTGAAATGGGGCTCAATCCGCAGCTGGTTGAGGCCTTAAAGAGAATAAACTTTATAAACGCAACAGATGTGCAGGAGCAGGTCATACCAGTGGCCATGCAGGGCAAGGACATTGTTGTCAGGGCGAAGACGGGAACTGGAAAGACATGCGCCTTCCTGGTGCCGATAAAGCAGATGTCGAGGCCAAGCAGGGAGCCAGAGGCGCTGATTATAGTGCCGACAAGGGAGCTTGCCCTCCAAATACTGGAGATGACAAACAGGCTCGGATACGGCAACAGGAACGTCGCAGTGGTATACGGCGGAGCCTCAATCAACATGCAGATACAATCGCTAAAAAGAAATCCGAGCATTGTGATAGGGACCCCGGGAAGGATTATAGACCTGATGGAAAGGGGGGAACTGAGGATAGAAAGCATAAGGTTCCTTGTACTCGACGAGGCGGACACGATGCTCGACATCGGCTTCATCGACGACATCGAATTCATACTATCAAAGACGCCAGGCAGCAAGCAGACGCTTCTGTTCTCGGCGACGATGCCTGACAAGATCATACAGGTGGCAAGGCGGTACATGCACGACATGCAGGTGATAAAGGTAGGCACAGGTGACGAACTCGTGGTCACGAAGATAAAGCACCTCTATGTGGTCTCGGAAGGCAGGCAGAAGTTCGGCGCCCTCCTTGCATACATAAAACAGTACAATCCGAAGAAGGCGATAATCTTTGCGCAGACCCAGTATGCAGCAAGCGCGATTCACGACGCGCTGCAGCAGCAGGGCTACGAAGCCATATTGCTGCACGGCGGGCTTACACAGGCGCGGAGAGAGCACTCACTGAGGCAGTTCAAGGGAGGCGCAAGATTCATGATAGCCACAAATGTCGCAGCAAGGGGCATAGACATCCTCGGGGTGTCAGACGTCATAAACTTCGACCTTCCGGAAGACCCGCACATATACGTGCACAGGGTCGGCAGGTCGGCGAGAATGGATGCGGATGGCAGGGCATTTTCAATAACCGTGCCGCAGGAGCGGGAGATCGTAAAGGATATCGAGTACATGGCGAAAATTCACCTTGAAAGGATATCGCTCAACACGGCCCCGTATAGCAATATACAGATATTCAGGAGAAGTGGAAGGGGGCCTGACTTCAGGCGCGGAGGCCAGGATCAGGGCCGCGGCCACTGGGGGCACGGCCGCCAGGGCGATACGAGGGGCGGCGGCAGATACGGCCACAGCCAGCCGGCAGACTCCAGGTTCAGGGGCGATAGGTCTAGAGGAGTCCGTACGCATTCAAAGTTCAGATAGCGCGGCATCCAGGGCCCGCATGCCAACGGTATTCCTCCATCGATGAATGGTGGCTGGCTTTTTCAGTCTGCATAGCTCCTTGATGGCATCGTGCTGCCCCTCGGGATCCCCGGGCGCCTTTCTGCACACCCGCGTCAGATGCCTCCAAGCCCGCGCTGCTTAAGCAACGCCTCAAGCTCCGGAAGGAGGTCAGGGCGCGCCTGCCTGCCCCGGCCGGACCTTATGATTCTTATTATCTCCCCAGGGGCCTCTCTTGTATTAAAGAGCTCAAACACCCTGCCGTAATTTAAGGAAGCATGTTCGCCGCAGTAGTCAAGGGCTTCGGAAACCAGGTTGTCCATCACCTTCCGCTCCGCATACCCCCTTTTCTCAAGCCTCCTCCTCAATACAGGCAGGTGTTCCCTTATAACGATGGCAGTGGCCTTCCTGATCTGCATGTCGCATAGCAGGTGCCCGTCAAGGATCATGGTCCTGCCCCTGCCTCCTTTTAGGATCCTGCCTATCTCTGCCTCAAGCGCCTTCATCCTTACTATCATGGTTCCGTCCTTCGCGCGTGAGGAGAAGAGGTGCCTGGACCGTACGAGCTCGTTTATGTGTATGAGGCCGGATCCGCGGAGCCTGGAAGCCACCTTCCCTGCAATGGTGCTCTTCCCGCTTCCCGGAGTGCCTGTAATGACCACAGCATCCATCAGGATCATTGCTTTCTGGAGACGAGCTTCAGGCTCTGGTACGCCGTCTCTATCATGCTGTCAAGGTCCCCTTCCATCCTGTCTATGGAAGAGATTATGCTCTCTTCAAGATACACCGAGATGACATATGCCTTCCGGCCTGAGAAGAGCCACGAGCCTATTACGTACTTGCCGTAAATGCCTGACATATCGCTGACATAATCTGAGACGTTCACAAGCTTCGCAATCAGCGCATCGACGGAGTTATCGTACTTGTCTACTGTTATTTCCTCCTTCCTTGCAGGATCAAAGTCTACATAGTACGGCTTGATGAAAGGGATCCTTGCAAGCGCCGCTTTAGTCGAGATCACCTCCTCGATCTTTGCGCTCTGCGCGTCGGCGTTTTCAAGCTCCTTCGTGAACTCCGCCTGCTCATCCTTCATCCCGTCCTTTACGCCGCTGAAGTATTTGCTGACGTAATCCCTTATCTTTTCGGCATTCTGCAGCGCGTCCTTCTGGCCGGCAAATTTCTCCGGGGTCAGCAGGAGCTCGCGCAGGCTGAGTCCGTACTCTTTTGTTATCTGCTTATCCAGGTTCGTTATAAGTCCATCAGTATTAGCATCCCACGGCGCAGCTTGGTCTTCAGCCATTCTATTACCTGATTACCATAGCTGCTTCTGGGATTTAAATGTTTCGGGATGCAGCTATGCCTTCGGAAGCCCGCGGATAGAATACGATTATCGTAAAATAATTACGAAGATTTAAATAGTCAGCAGCAACATATAAGCAGTACAAGACGCACTCGCAATCAAACAGGCGAAGGTTATAAAGTTTTAGAGGGCATAAAGACTCGCGCCGCATAACTTCCTATAATTCGCTGCGCGCACCGCTCGTTGCATTAAGGTAATAGCATGATAAATTTTAAGGGCTGCATGACCGCCCTGATAACCCCTTTTGACAGGAAGCTCGAGGTGGACTACGAAGGCCTCCGCAAGCTTATACGGTTACAGATATCGAATAAGGCCTCGGGAGTGGTGGTGCTCGGCACCACCGGGGAGTCACCGACAATTCGGGAGCCTGAGAGAAAGAGGATAGTAACCGAAGCGGTTGACGAAGCTGGGGGAAGGATTCCCGTCATCGTAGGCACAGGGACGAACTCTACTGAGAAGACAATCGAGTATACGCGCGAGGCCGAGGCGTGCGGTGCAGACGGCGTGCTTGTCGTATCGCCGTACTACAGCAGGCCTTCGCAGGAGGGGCTGTACAGGCACTTCAGTGCAGTCGCAGCGTCCGTCAGGGTTCCAATGATAATTTACAATATCCAGGGAAGGACAGGGATCAATATCGAGACGCAGACCCTCCTGCGGCTGAGCAGGCTCAAGGGCGTAGCCGGAGTAAAGGAGGCTTCGGGGAGCATCTCACAGGCAATGGACGTGATGAATGCGCTGCCTGACAGCTTTGCCATGATGAGTGGGGACGATGAGATGACCCTTCCACTCATCGCGCTGGGCGGCGACGGGGTAATATGTACGATATCCAACCTTCTTCCAGGCCTGATGTCAGAGATGGTCGGTGCGGCATTGGACGGGGACATGGAGCGCGCAAGAGTTCTGCACTACAAGCTGATGCCCCTGTTCAGGGCTGCAAAACTGGAGACAAATCCGGTACCTATAAAGGCTGCAATGGAATTGGCAGGCCTGCCGTCCGGTGGCGTAAGGCTCCCACTCTGCGGCCTCGCGCCGCAGAACATGGAGATCCTTCGCGAGACCCTTTCAAGATACAAGGAGCTCACGGGCCTTGGAAAGGGGAAGGGAGGCAGGTGACGGCATGAAGATAGCGATAATAGGATATGGCAATATGGGGAAGGAGGTAGAGCGGCAGGCGAAGGCCAACGGGATTGAGGTAGCAGCAATCATCGACCCAGAGGATTCTGCCGCCCAATACAAGTCAGTTGGCGAGAGCTCGCTTAGGCAGGCTGACGTGGCGATAGATTTCTCCTCGCAGAAGACAGAGCTCTCAAATATCGAGATGGTTGCAGGCGCAGGAAAGGACATGGTAGTCGGGACTACGGGATGGTACAATGGCCTGGAAGAGGCCGGAAAGATAGTCAGGAGATGCAATACCGGGCTTGTATACAGCCCAAACTTTTCCATAGGCGCAAGCCTCTTCATGAAGATTGTAGAGTATGCCTCAAGGCTGATGGACAAGGCACCGGAATACGATCCCTACATCTACGAGGCGCATCACAGCGGGAAGGCGGACTCGCCTTCAGGTACGGGAAGGGCGCTTGCTGATGCTGTCATCAGGAATGTTAAGAGAAAGAAGAGCGCAGTCTTTGATAGGCTTGACAGGAGGATCAAACCTGATGAGCTGCATGTGGCAAGCCTAAGGGCCGGATCGATACCAGGCATACACACAGTAGGATTCGACAGCGCATCAGATACCATTGAGCTTACGCACACCGCAAGAAGCAGGGCAGGCTTTGCATCCGGAGCGATATACGCCGCGAAGTGGATAGCAGGGAAGAAGGGAATCTTCTCGATGGAGGACATGGTGCGTGACATGATGCAGGGAGGCGAAGGGAAATGATAGTAATGAAGTTCGGCGGCACTTCTATCGGAAGCGCAGAGCAGATCAGGAAGGCCACTGCCATCGTAAGGTCTAGAATGGGCAAGGGCAATCCAATCGTCGTCGTATCAGCGCTGAGCGGGGTTACCGATGCGCTCATCGCCCTGGCAAATGGTCCCCAGGCCGGCAGGCATGCAGAAGGCAAGCTCGACTGGATACGCGAGAGGCACTACAAGGTGATAAGCGACCTCGGGCTCAAGAAGGGACTTATAGACAAGGAGCTAAGCCAGCTGGATAAGTCGGCATCGAGGATAAATGGGCCTGGAGACATTACCCCAAAGGTGCTTGATACAATCATGTCGTTCGGGGAGCGCATGTCGAGCAGGATAATAGCCGCGCATATGGCAGAGAGCGGCATTCCGGCAGCGGCATGCGACGCCTATGATGCGGGCATGTTGACTAACTCGGACTTTGGAAATGCCGACATACTCCCTGGAGCATACCGCTTGATAAGGGCTGCGCTCGGAAAGGACGGCCCAGACCTTCATGTTGTAACCGGATTCATCGGGAAGAACGGCCGCGGGGAGATAACCACCCTCGGGAGGGGGGGAAGCGACTATACAGCATCGATAATCGGCGCCGCGGTAGGTGCAGAGAGGATAGAGATATGGACCGATGTGGACGGGATAATGACGGCAGATCCCAGGATAGTGAAGAGTGCAAGGAACGTAAGGCTGGTATCATACGCCGAGGCCTCAGAGCTCGCATTCATCGGCGCAAAGGTACTTCACCCAAAGACGATACTCCCCGCAATAAGCAAGAACATACCTGTAAGGATACTGAATACATTCAATCCGTCGCACAGGGGCACCACGATTGTCAGGTGCATAGGAAACAGGAAGCGGATAGCGTCGATAGCATGCAAGAGGAGGATAAGCGTGATAAACATACACACGCCGAAGATGTTCCTCATGCACGGGTTCCTCAGGAGGGTATTCGAGACATTCGACATGTTCGGGCTCTCGGTTGACATGGTCTCGACCTCGGAAGTCAACGTCTCGGTTACGCTGGACCAGCGCCACGACACAAGAGGGCTTGTAAAAGAGCTGGAGAAGATTGCGGAGGTGGAGATAAAGAGCAACATGGCAATGGTATCGGTCGTCGGCAACGGCCTTGCATACAGGACCGACCTGCTCAGCAGGATCTTCTCGACGCTGAGCAGCGTGGCAGTGGAGATGACCTCATCCAGCACCTCCGAGATAAATCAGAGTCTTGTCGTGAAGGATGGGGATGCCGACGATGCAGTAAGGCACCTGCACAAGGCCTTCTTTGGTAGTTAGCATGAGGAAGATCAGCATAGGGATACTCGGGGCAACCGGGACAGTGGGCCAGATGTTCGTGCAGATGCTCGACGGGCATCCGTGGTTTGAGGTGACTGAGCTCGCCGCTTCTGACAGGTCCGCCGGAAAGAGCTACGGCGAGCTTATGCGCTCAAGGTGGAGCGCAGGGGCCGAGATACCCGAGTATGCAAGGGACATGGTGGTAAAGGAGTGCCATCCGGGGTTGGACTGCAGCATCGTCTTCTCCGCACTTGATTCCGACGTGGCCGGGGGAATAGAGGAGGAATTCGCAAACCATGGGTATGCTGTCTCTACAAATGCAAGGAACCACAGGATGGATGCAGACGTGCCGATCTCAATTCCCGAGATAAATCCAGAGCACCTCGGGCTGATAGAACGCCAGAGAACGAGGAGGGGTTCGAAGGGATTCATAATAACAAACGGCAACTGCTCCACGATAAGCTTCTGCATGGGCCTGAAGCCGCTATACGACGCATTCGGGGTGGAAAAGGCAGTGGTGACTACGCTTCAGGCGCTCAGCGGGGCAGGTTATCCCGGCGTGCCATCGCTCGATATCGTCGGCAACGTTATACCATTCATAAACGGAGAGGAGGAGAAGATGCAATCTGAACCCCTTAAGATATTCGGAAGGCTTTCCGGAGGCGCGATAAGGAACGCGGGCTTCGCAATCAGCGCCACATGCACACGGGTAGGCGTCGTGAACGGGCACACAGAGTCCGTAAGCGTGAAGCTCTCCAGGAAAGCGGATCCAGACGAGGTCATAGAAGCGTGGGAAGACTTCAATCCGCTGGCAGGGCTGGGCCTTCCGAGCTCGCCGCGGCGTCCGATAACATATACCAGGGAAAGCGACAGGCCGCAGCCGCGCAAGGATGCATCCGCAGGCAATGGCATGACTACGGTTATAGGAAGGCTCAGGGAATGCAGCATCCTTGACTATAAGTTCGTGCTGCTGGGCCACAACCTTGTAAGAGGCGCGGCAGGCTCCGCAATACTGAATGCAGAGATGCTAGTAAAGCAGGGATATATTGACGGGCAGAGTATAGGAAAGTGATATAAATGGTGTTGGCTTCATCTTTCAGTCCAGGCAGCAGGTCTTGTTATGCCATATAAGTATAGAGGCAGCAGCGGGTCAGATGCAGGTACGCCGAAACAGCAGCATGCTGCGTTACGCAGGGCAGAAAGAGGAGCCGCGGCAAGCGGCAAAGAGAGGTTGGATGAAATGATAAGGCCAAGCAAGAGGATGAAGGAGTTCATGACCTACGCATTTGCAGAAGTAGATAAGGCAAAGAGCAGCGCGCAGGCGGAGGGATACAGGATAATCGATTTCGGAGTTGGGGATCCGACAGAGCCGCTCTATGATGGTGCAGTAAGGGCACTGCAGCGCGGCGCCTCGGAGCATTCCAGGTCCGGATACCCAAGCTACATAGGAATGCCGCGCTTCAGGCAGGCTGCAGCAGGATGGCTTAAGAAAAGATTCTCCGTTGAGGCAGATCCTGATACCCAGATCACGTCCACAGCAGGATCGAAAGAGGCGATCTTCCACTTCCCGTTTGCGATACTGGATCCTGGCGAGTCCGTCCTGATGCCTTCCATAGGATATCCGCCATACAGGGGCGGGACGGTCTTCGCAGGCGGAATTCCGGAGTACTACCAGCTCAAGGAGGAGAACGGCTTCCTTCCCGATCTTGCGGAGATAGAGAGGAAGATCAGCGCAAACAGCGGCATAAGGATGATATGGATAAACTACCCGAACAACCCGACAACAGCCATGGCAACCGACGCGTTCTACAAGGGCCTCATCGAGCTTACGCAGAAGTACGGGGTTGTCATCGCCTCAGACGAGGCGTACACAGAGATGTACGTGGATAAGAAGCCAAGGTCAGTGCTTGAATTCTCAGATGACTGGAGCAACATCATCGTCTTCCAGTCATTGTCGAAGAGGAGCAACGCCACAGGATTGAGAGTCGGCTTTGCAGCCGGCGGCAAGGACTTAATAAGCTATTACAGGAAGCTAAGGACACAGCTCGATTCTGGAGTCGCTAATGCGGTGCAGGAAGCAGCCATAGCTGCGCTCGGAGACGAAGGTCACGTGCAGGAGATGAGGGCGCTTTATGACGAGAAGAGGAAGCTGCTGACAGCCGCGCTGGACACTGCCGGAATAAGATACTGGGCCGACTCAACTTTCTATGTCTGGGCGAAGATCCATGGAAGTTCCATAGACTTCTCAAAGCGCATGCTCACGCTCGACAGGGAAAAGAAGGTCGGGATAAATGTGACTCCAGGCAGCATGCTTGCGCTCGGCGACGCGCCAAACGCCGACGGCTATGTCAGGTTTGCTCTCGTTCCCCATGTTGACGAGGTAAGGCTGGCGGCTGAGCTGATGCGTGCCAAGCTCGGGTGAGATGCGATGAATGACGATTCTGACCTTTTCTTCGGCCTCAGTGAGATACAGGAGACGATAAAGAAATACCCGACTCCGTTCCACATATACAGTGAAAAGGGAATAAGGGAGAATGCAAGGAGGCTCTACAGGGCATTTAGCTGGTCCAGGGGGTTCAAGAACTACTTTGCGGTGAAGGCCTGCCCAAATCCGTATATCGTAGAGATCTTGAGGGATGAGTCCGGCGGCGTTGACTGCAGCTCCCTTCCGGAGCTTGTGTTATCAGAAAGAGTGGGGCTTCGCGGCAATGACATAATGTTTACGTCAAACGATACGCCTGCCGGCGAGTTCGCCAAGGCTGCCGAGCTTGGCGCGATAATCAATCTGGATGACATAACGCACATACCATTTCTGGAGAAAGAGGCCGGAATTCCTGATGTCATATGCTTCAGGTACAATCCGGGGCAGCTGCGAAGGACGAAGGAAGGCAATGTAATAGGCACCCCTTCCCAGTCAAAGTACGGCCTAACAAAGCGCCAGCTATTTGATGCGTACGGGATAATGAAGTCGAAGGGCGTAAAGCGCTTCGGGCTCCATACGATGATCGCATCGAACGACCTCAGCATCAGCGCATTTACCGAGACGGCAGCGATGCTCTTCGATCTTGTTGCCGAGATCTCAGGCAGGTTGGGCATAAGATTCGAGTTCGTAAACCTTGGAGGTGGCCTTGGGATACCGTACAGGCCCAATGAAAAGCCAGTAGACATAGAGGAGCTCGGCCGCGAGATAAAGTTAATATACGAGGAGAAGATAGAGAAGGCAGGCCTGGGGCCACTGAAGATCTTCATGGAGAACGGCAGGCTGATGACCGGGCCTTACGGCTACCTTATAACAAGGGCGATACACGAGAAGCACATATACAAGGAGTATATAGGCGTCGACGCATCTATGTCCGATCTCATGAGGCCGGGAATTTACGGGGCATATCACCACCTTACTGTGCTCGGCAAGGAAGGCGCGAAGCACGATCATAAGTACGACATCACAGGTTCGCTGTGCGAGAATAACGACAAGTTTGCAATCGACAGGCTTCTGCCGGAGATAAAGATAGGGGACATCATAGCAATCCACAATGCCGGCGCCCACGGGCATGCAATGGGCTTCAACTACAACGGCAAGCTGAGAAGCGCAGAGCTCCTCAAGAGGGCCGACGGTTCAATAGGCATGATACGCAGGGCCGAGACCGTAAAGGATTACTTTGCGACACTGGACTTCCCGGAATCAAAGTTCAAAAGCCTGTCTTCAGTAAGCTAGTCAGGGAAGTTCAAGCTCTGGATATAGCGGAAACCTTCCCGAAAACTCGGCAACCTGCGCCCTAATCCTTGCAAGGTTCCGGTTATTCTTGATGTCAGACTTGAACTGCTTTATGTATGCCTGCCTTGCCTCCTTGTCTTTTGGCAGCTCGCAATTCCTTATCTCCTTGAGCACATCGGCAATGAACTCTCCAATCTTTTCCATCTCCGCCTCCTTCATGCCCCTTGTAGTCAATGCAGGGGTTCCGAGCCTTATGCCGCTGGGGTAAAAGGGTGACAAATCACCAGGTATGGTGTTCTTGTTGACTGAAATCCCCGCCTCGTCCAGCGCCTCGGAGGCGAATACGCCAAGCCCCACGCCGATCGGCGTAAGATCCATGAGCAGCAGATGCGTATCCGTTCCGCCAGTGACTAGTTTTATCCCGTTCTTCTTGAGCGCCTCTCCAAGCGCCTTTGCATTCCTGACGATCTGGGCCGCATATGCCTTAAACTCCGGTCTTGAGGCTTCAAGCAGCGCCACCCCGATCCCTGCAGTGGTGTGGTTATGCGGGCCTCCCTGCATCCCAGGGATTATTGTCTTGTCTATCTTCCTGCCAAGGTCCGGATCCTTCTGCAGTCCCTTTGCGGTGACCATTATCACCGCGCCCCTGGGCCCCCTAAGTGTCTTATGCGTCGTAGTCGTCACTATGTGGACAAAATCGACAGGGCTCTTGTGCACGCCCCCTACAACAAGCCCCGATATATGCGATATGTCTGCAGCAAGGTATGCACCTGACTCATCAGCTATCTTTCCAAATTCCTCAAATGGAAACTCCCTGGGGTATGCGGTAAAGCCGACCCAGATCAGCTTCGGCCTGTTCTCATCCACAAGGCGGCGCAGTTCGTCAAAGTCTATCCTGCCATCCTTGTCCACATGATACGGGACGCTCTTCCAGGCGCGGCTTGTAACGCTTCCGTTGGATCCGTGCGTAAGATGGCCGCCGTCGGTCAATGCGAGCCCCATTATGACGTCGCCCACTTCGCAGGTTGCAAAATAAACCGCAAGGTTTGCCGGCGAGCCCGAATATGGCTGCACATTGGCATAAGGCACTCCAAAAAGCCTCTTTGCGCGTTCTGCAACTGCAGTCTCAAGCTGGTCTATGACCTGGTTGCCCCCGTAATATCTCTTTCCCGGGTAGCCTTCAGAATATTTGTTGGTAAGCACTGATCCCATCGCCTGCATTACCGCCAGGCTTGTAAAATTCTCCGAGGGGATCATCTCAAGCCCTGTTCTCTGCCTCTCAAGCTCTGCTTTGATGTAATCAAGGATTTCAGGGTCTGTATCCTTTAGCGCCTTAAACCACTCCATTATATTACCTGTAATACCTCTCAAGTGAAAAAGCTTTAAGCCTGCGCCTTGCCTGCCATGAACGCCAAAGAGGCCATCATTGCATTCCTCTCCTGCGTAGGCAGCATCTACGTCTCAAAGCCAGCATAAGGCAAACGCTTTTAAACCTTGGTATTGATAGAGATAGCGTGATTGGATGGCTGAAAAACCAACAGCGGCGTTCGTTCTGGTATTAATAGGGGGCATAATTGTCCTGATAGGGGCTTTGCTGGCAGTTAGCGGCTTGCTCGTCACACTGAATGCGAGCAATGCGATAGCAAGTGCATATGGTGGCTATTATAACAATTCTGCTGTGAACGGTGCCCTCTACCTTGGCATCGGCCTTGCCCTGGCCAGTCTGGTTGCCGGTGTACTAATGATAATATCCTCTATAAAGCTGAATTCGACCAATGTGGCTGTGGTAAAGAAGTGGTCGATAGTGGCGTTGGTCTTCACGCTGGTAAGCCTGACGACGCTCGGAGGCTTTGTCATAGGGTTTATACTCGGCCTCATAGGCAGCATACTCGGGCTTACATACAAGGGGTAAGATAAGTCAGACACTATGGAGCGCTGCCCCTTCTGCAAGTTAGGCAGAAGGGGTCAGTCATAGTGGGCAAGATGGTGCCGTGAAGCCAATATGCGCATGTAAGCATTATGCTGCACGGTAAAGTGCTATGCAATAGAAGCGGTGCATGAGAGGCTAACAGTATGTTGGTCCTGCAAAAGAGGCAAGAAAATATAAAAAAATGGCCTTGAAATGGAAAACGAAGGAATAAAAAAGCTCCGAAAGGCAATGCTTGTGTACCTGATAGGGGCCGTGCTCACTCTCATTGGCACGATTGCAGGCGTGCTATTCTTAAACTCAGTTAATCTTAATTTATTCTTAGCTAGTCCTAATTCCTCGTTCCCTAATTCCACGTTCCCTAATTCCACGTTCCCTAATTCCTCATTCCCTAATTCCTCGTTCTGGTCAATCATGATTATATGCGGCATAGTCATGATTATAAGTGTTATAATAAGCGTACTCGCGCTGCTCCTTATAAGATCAGGATTCAAGATCCTCGCTTCAACAAACAAGGAGCTCGATCTCGGGATCTTGGGTGCAACATTGCAGCTGGCAGGTGTTGTGATACTTATGTTAGCGGTGCTGGTACTCCTTGCCATCTTTTTATCCCTGATGAGCTCCATAGCCGGGTCTGTTGGTGCAACCGGGTCTGTTGGTGCCGGAGCCGGATTTACTAATGCACTTATAGAAGTTATATACGTCTACATATTCCTCATTATAGGCGGTATCATAGCATTTGTAGGGGCAATACTTCTCCTTGTTGCCTTCTTGAAGCTCGGTTCGGCAAACGACAGCACGGTCATCCAGGTAGGAGCGGTCTTTTACCTGCTGTTTGCGCCTATCGGCGCCATACTCCTGTATATAGGTCTTGGCGATCTGCTGAAGAAGCCACTGAAAGAGCCACTGAAAGAGCCAAGTTCCGGAGGCACACAGGAGAACTAAAGATCTGTGGCAGCTTCGTATGCTGCAGTCTGTCCTGACCCCTCAGCCGCAATTGGCAGTACTGCAGGCACCTTCAACAATGCGGGCGTGAAATTCAGCGTCATTTATTAATCCTAATAGCAATTCTTATTCATGCAGGAAATAAGCGGCGCGGACCTTGACATGGCATACAAGTATCCCTTTTCCGATGAGGCGAAGAGGTATATATCGGTGCTAAAGGCGCCCTTTGAACCTGCAATGCTTGAAAGCGGGAGGCGCAGGCTTGATGACGCGCTCCAGAGGTCAAGGATACCCTACTCCGAGACGGGCATTGCGGCAGTGAAGCAGGTCTCGGTCATCAGCTACCTATATGCGCGCATGCTTGTAAGTGCGATGGCCAGCAGGCTGGCGATAGGTAGGTATGTGAAGGCTGAGGCAGAGAGGTGCGGCGAGGCTCTTAAAAAGGATACGGAGCAGAACGTGCTAAGGATTGCAACCGAGCTAAGAACAGGGATTGAGTACGACGACGGTTTCTATATGCCTCTGACAAGCTTCCTGATGCTTTCCCCTAAGACACCGGCATTCGCCCTGGTGCGGCAAGAGCTGGAGAAGGGAATTGTATACATGGATGGCTACAGGGTCGCAGGGATTATGAAAGTTGCAATAGAAAGGGAGATGTCAAAGGGCCTTCCAATACCGTCAAAGGATCTGCCAAGGGAGGTGGTGGCATACGCCAGAGGAATAAGGGCTCCAATGCAGAAGGCAAGCCTGAAGGCCGACCAGTCCAGATACGAATGGATCGCAAAGCTGCTGGGAAGTCCCATACCTGACGTGAGGCACAGGACAGTAAACCTGATACTCGCCCCGTACCTCGTAAATGTGAAGGGCATGAGCGAGGAGGAGGCCGCAAAAACGATAATAGACTATATAGAGCGGTGCAAGCAAATAGAGCCAAGCACAAAGGTCAATGAGACGTATATAAGATACCAGTGCAGATATGCAAAGGCGAAAGGGTCTAAGCCGCTGACACATGAAAATGCAAAGGAGCTGCTCAAGGGCGTTATCGAACTATAGACTATCCGCACAAGAGCGGCGCCGTCGTCCTCCATAACGACGTAACTCATCCCCTTTCCCAGGCCTATTCCTATATCCGCAAGATCCTCTAGCGTAATATGCGACGCAAACTAATTGATTTGTTGCGGCGCACCGCCAGGCGGAAGAATTAGGCATGCCCGACTTTAGCCAGTGAGGGTGTCATTATTTAGCATACGGACTGCCGCGGCAGGTCGCGACGTAAAAGGAGGACCTGCTTCCACTTTTATAGCTTTCCTGGCTTAGGTAATCAGGATGGGATGGACATTATAGAGTACGACGCCTTGATACTCGGGAGCGGAATAGCGGGCATGACCGCTGCACTCCATGCAGAGCTGGAATCAGGAGGCAGGCTGCATATAGCCCTGGTCTCGAAGACGCATGCGATGAGGAGCCACTCCGTAGCGGCCGAGGGCGGAATCTCCGGAGTCCTGTATCCAGGGCAGAACGCGGACTCGGAGGAGCTGCACGCCTATGACACGGTGAAGGGCTCTGACTACCTCGCCGACCAGGACGCCGTTGAGCGACTTGTAAGAAGTGCGCCAAGGGAGATAAAGTTCTTCGAGCATATCGGGGTGCCGTGGAACAGGGACGCGCACGGCAGAATAAGCGAGAGGGCGTTCGGGGGCATGAGCGTGCCTAGGACGGCTTTTGCTGCTGACAAAACAGGCTTCTTCATGATGCGGGCGCTGTACGACGAGATTACGGCGCATAAGGGGATTGAGGTCCTACACGAGCATCTCGTGACTTCTTTGATAATGGATAGGGGAAGGTTCCTGGGGCTCTATGCTATCGACATGGCCACAGGGAAGCCGCTGCTGCTCAGGGCCAGGGCATGCGTCATTGCCACAGGCGGCTTTGCAAGGGTGTATGGATTTACTACAACCTCGTACTCCAGTACAGGGGACGGCATAGCGCTTGCCTACGAAGCCGGACTTCCCCTAAAGGACATGGAATTCGTTCAGTTCCACCCGACGGCGCTTGTGCCGAGCGGAATACTGATAACCGAAGCGGCGAGGGGCGAGGGCGGCTATCTGGTGAACTCCGAAGGCAAAAGATTCATGGCAGATTATGCCAGGAGCAAGATGGAGCTCGCCCCGAGGGATATAATATCAAGGGCGATAATAAGCGAGATAGGGGCCGGAAGGGGCATGAAGCACAGGGAGTCAGGGCTCGATTACGTGAACCTGGACCTCAGGCACCTCGATTCCAGGATTATAGACGAGAGGCTGCCGATGATTAGGGACATTACAAACAAGATGCTGCATCTCGACCCAGGAAGGGAACTCATTCCCGTAAGGCCTGCGGCGCACTTCACAATGGGAGGCATACATACGGATATTGATGGGAGGGTGATGCTGGGCCCGGCAGGCAGGGCCGCCAGCGGCCTTTGGGCAGCCGGCGAGTGCGCGTGCGTGAGTGTCCACGGCGCAAACCGGCTTGGAAGCAACTCCCTGAGCCAGTGTGCGGTCTGGGGCAGGATCGTCGGAGAGGGAATTGCAAGGTATGCTGCAAGACATCACGCCGTTGAAGAGGTCAGGATGCTGAAAAAGCGGGCCGAGGCAGAGGAAGGGAGGATCAACGGCATGCTTGAAGGCGACGGGCACGAGGACCCATACGCCATCATGGGCGCGATGAGGCTCACGATGGACCGATATCTGTATGTCTACAGGACGCGGTCCGGAATGGCAAGGGCAGTGAAGGAGCTGAGGGCGCTCAGGTCGCGGCTCAGGAATATCCGCGTAAAGGACAGGGGCAGGATATACAACAGCAACCTCAAGGACGCCATTGAGCTCTGGAACTTGCTGCATCTTGCCTGCGCCGTCGCCGAATCGGCAGTCAGGAGGAAGGAGAGCAGGGGAGCGCACTTTGTCCTGGAGCATCCAGAAAGGGACGACAGGAAGTGGCTGGAGCATACGGTAATAATGAAAGGCCTCGGCGGCAACAGAGTAAGCTATATTCCGGTAAGAGTCTCGAAATGGAAGCCGGAGAAGAGGGTATACTGAATGGACTTTGAGAAGAGGACTTACGACCTGAGGGGAAGGCAGCGCAGCATCTTCAGGCTTGCCAGGTTCGACCTCGAGGCCCTTGTGCACATGGTCTTCTACAGGCTCCTGATCTTCGTATCGATCATAGCCGGGCTTGCGATATTGCTGTCCCTCATCTTCCCGCCCTCGGCTTTCAGCGCGAGCCTGGTCAAGGCGCTGGTTCTCCTTGTATGGGTCCTTATTGCACCACAGCTGTACAAGAGTGCTGAGGCCTTTGCCATCATGGCAAGCCGCGGCCTCGCATCGCGACACCTTGACAGATCATTTGTAAATGCCTCAGGCACAGACAAGCCTGCCTACCGCTTTTACAGGGCGCTGCCGTATGCCGTGCTCCTGTTCTGGTCCGCCGGCTTCGTCATCACTGCCATGATGTGGTTCCCATGAGATACTCGCGATACATGATCTTCCTGTATGCGGCGATGCTTGGGGTGCCCCTCCTGCTCTACATAAGAATCGTGAGCAGCATATACGGCCTTGCGTTCCTGAGTTCGGTTCTGCTGGCAGCGGCAGGAGCAGGCCTCGTGATCTTCGGAATTATCGGTTTTGACGAGGTCTATGCGCATAAAGGGAGCAGCGCGGCATCGATTGCCGTGGTGCCTGACGCACAGCGTCCAGTGAAGCATATGAATCGCGCGGCCGTGCACGGAGCAGAAGGCAGCAGGACCGTCGCTTTCAGGATAAGGCGATTCGACGCCGAGTCGGGGTCGCTCTCGTGGCGTTCTTACATGCTCGAAGCTGACAGGCTGACTACCGTGCTCGGCGCTCTCGTAGAGCTGAGGGAAAAGCAGGATCCCACGCTGTCCATGAGATACAGCTGCAGGATGGGGATATGCGGCTCGTGCGGGATGGTGATAAACGGCAAGCCGTCCCTCGCATGCGAAACGAATGTCTTTGACAGCATGACTGGCGGCGAGGTGGCAGTCGAACCGATGTACGGCCACCCGTTGTTAAAGGGCCTCGTCACCGACTTTGATGACTTCTTCGAGAAGCACATTTCAGTAAATCCATGGATATACAGAAAGGGGGGCGGCAAATTTAACTCAGATAAGGTGTTTGGGCAAAGCAGGGAGCAGACAGACAGGTTCCTCCCGTATTCGTACTGCATCATGTGTGGGCTCTGCCAGGATGCCTGCCCCGTGGCCAATGCCAATCCGGATTTCCTGGGCCCGCAGGCACTCTCGCAGGTTTACAGATACCATGCGGATTCCCGCGACCAGAGGGGCGATGCGAGGATATTTGACGTCGACACAGCCAATGGCGTGTGGGGCTGCGAATTTGCAGGCGCGTGCTCCAAAGTCTGCCCGAAGGGCGTTGACCCTGCAGCTGCAATACAACTGCTTAAGGGAGAACTTTTTAACACCGTTGCTGAATGTTAGTGATGATAATATGAAATACAGGATAGAAGAAGACGCGCTGGGAAAGGTCAGGATTCCCTCAGAAAGCTATCACGGCGCTGAGACGCAGAGGGCGCTGGACCTGTTCGGAATCTCGGGGATTAGGGTGCCTGCCGATTTTATCAGGTCGTATGTCATGATAAAGCGCTCTGCGGCAATGGCAAACTTCAAGGCGGGCAAACTCGATGCGAGGAGGAGCAGGGCGATAGTAAAGGCATGCGACATGCTCCTCAGAGGAAGGTTCATGGATCAGTTTCCACTCGACGTCTTCCAGGCAGGGGCCGGGACAAACACCAATATGAACGTGAACGAGGTAATAGCCAACATCGCCATAGGAATCCTCGGGGGCAGGAAGGGTGACTATGACATCGTGCACCCTAACGACCACGTAAACATGTCGCAGTCAACAAACGACACTTATCCATCGGCTATCAATGTTTCGGCATATCTTGCGGTTACAAGGAAGCTTGCACCTCAGCTGGCGGCGCTCAGGAAGTCGCTCAGCGCCAAGGGCAGGGAGTTTGCTGATGTGGTAAAGATAGGCAGGACGCATCTTCAGGATGCCGTGCCCATAACGCTAGGCGAGGAGTTCGGGGCTTATGCAAGGGAGGTGGAAAGGGCGCTGCACCTGCTTGACTCATCATCAAAGGAGCTGCTGGAACTCTCTCTTGGGGGAACCGCGGTAGGGACGGGAATAAATGCCGGCAGGGAATACCAGAGCCACGTGATAAAGGAGCTTGACAGGATAACCGGGGTGAAGTTCAGGGTTGTCAGGAACAAGTTCGCGATGACAGAAAGCAGGATAGACGTGATGGCCGTGGACGATTCGCTTAGGGAAACGGCGCTTGTGCTGATAAAGATAGCGAACGACCTGCGCCTGCTCGCATCAGGCCCCAGGGCTGGAATGCATGAGATACTGCTGCCTGAGACGATGCCAGGCTCGTCGATAATGCCGGGCAAGGTAAATCCAAGCGTTCCGGAGATGCTCACCATGGTGTGCTTTGAGGTCATAGGGCTGAACGCAGGCATAACTGAAGCGGCGGAGAACGGCCAGCTAGAACTGAATGTCTTCATGCCGCTGATATCGTATAACACGATCTTTTCCATAGACATACTTGCCAATGCACTTGGCGTATTCAGGAAGAGCTGCATCAACGGGATAAGGGCCGATAGGGCCTCCATATCAAAGCACCTTGATGAGAACCTCTCGCTTGCGACAGCCCTGAACCAGTACATAGGCTATGAAAAGGCGGCGAAGATTGCACGGAGGGCACTCAAAGAGAACAAGACAATAAAGGAGGTATGCCTTGAGATGAAGATCCTTGACAGGAAGACGCTTGACAAGATACTCGGTCCGAGGAGAGAAGCCGGAAGGTAAGAGTGGATTAAAGGCCTGCGAGCGGGAAATCACGCCCATTCATAATGAGGATGAGAGCGGACCGCAGCAAGGCGTATAAATGCGCTGCGATACATACGCCATGGGAGCTGTGCTGGCATACGGGTTCAGGGTCTATCCCGACGCCAAGAGGCGGAGGGAGACAGACGAGAGGCTCGTTCTTGCAAAGGACTTCTACAACCCTCTTCTTGAGAATACGCTCGAAAGTCGCAAGTATGCTCCTTTTCGGTTTGAGTTCCTTCATCGCGCCAAGCAGCGGCTGTAGTTCCCTTTCCCTGTCCTTGGCAGCTTTACCAAATCTAACTACGACTCGGGACGGCCTGCCATTAGAATAGATGAAAAGGCTACTTCCCGCCTATCTTGAACATCTTCGTTCCGCAGACAGGACAACTTCCAGAACTCGCCTTCCTCCCATTCTTCATGGTAACTTCCTTAGCGTCCTTCATCTCCTTCTTCTGCTTGCACTTCATACAATATGCTTCCATTGGATCTCCCGTATATATTGCAACCTACCCATTATAAAAACATTGCCTAAATCTGCAGTTTGACGGAAATGCCGCAAAGCTTGCCGTAAACTCGCTTATCCAGCGAGGCTCCTGGCCAGAAGATGCCGGCATATATGCCTTGGCATAGTGGAAGCGATATGGGTCAGGCAGGACTAAAACCCCATGAAACCAGCAATATCTTATAAACATATGCACCACAATGTCAGAGTATGAAAGCGGATCTTATCGTTGCGATAATAGCCCTTGTCGCAGTCCTGCTGCTTGCAGTGCCGGTGCTCTATCCTGTTTTAGGCAGCAGGTCGGCAGTTCAAGGAGCGCATACCATCTTTGTCTCGGCTACGGGTTCCGCATCGGCAATTCCGTCGGAGGCACGCATCTCACTGTCCGCGAACGGCACCGGAGCCGACGCAGAGGCTGCAGCTGCAAACCTGTCTGAAACCATAAGCCTGGTAAACAAGACGCTTTACAACTACGTAAACGGGAACCAGAGCCTGATATCTACGACATACTACTCGGTGCGGAAGAATACGTGCAATTACATATACGCCAGCAGGCCATACAATGGCACATGCAACGCGACAGGGTATGAAGCGGCGGAGTCGCTTACCGTTACAATACCTGAATTCAGCAATGCAAGCGCCGCAGCTGCTGCGCTCTCGAATATATCCAGCGTATACATAGAAAACGTGAACGCGCAGTTCTCCGAATCTCAGCTCTCGGCCCTGAAATCAGAATCGCTCAAAAAAGCACTCCTGAATGCAACGGGCCAGGCTCAGATAGTTGCTGGAAATGCGACAGTGTCGGTACGCAACATAACCATAAACAGCTATCCTGTCTACCCTATCTTTTACGGTGCGGTAAATGCGGGATCAGCAAAGAGCTCAGGCCCTATAATCTTCTCAGGGTCCAGTTCCGTGGTTACAAGCATAAGCGCAGCCTTTTCATATACATGACTATTGAGCCAGACAGGATTCCGTGCAGCTACTCCTTCTCGCGTTCAGCTTTCCTATCTGGTCTGACGGCAGGAAACGGCATCACTTCCTTGATGGATATGTTGTCTGTGAGTATCATCGCCAGCCTGTCTATCGCAATGCCCATCCCGGCGGTCGGCGGCATGCCGTATTCCATCGCTTCAAGGAAATCAGCGTCACTCGGAGGCGCCTCGTAATCGCCCTTTCCCCTCTCCGCATCCTGCCGCTCGAACTTCTCCCTCTGTTCGACCGGGTCGGTGAGCTCTGAATAGCAATTACCCAGCTCCCTACCGGCTATGAAGAACTCGAACCTCTCGCTTAGCTTAGGGTTTCCGCGTTTATCCTTGGTGAGCGGGCACATGTACGATGGATAATCGACTACGAAGGCAGGGTTCCAGAGCTCCGGCTTTACGTACTTGTCGAACAGACCGTCAGCCACGTGATATGCGTTCTTTATCCCTATCCCAAGCTTTTCCCTACTTGCGATCTCGGCGGCCTCGTCGTCGCCCATCTCCGTTATGTCTATTCCGGCCCTCTTCTTTAGCTCCTCAACCCAGTGCACCCTCGCAAACGGCGGAGTGAAATCGAGCTCCCTGCCCTGATACCCTATCTTGTGGCTGCCAAAGAGCTTCTTCACGAGCCCAGACATCATTTTCTCAGTTAGCTTCATGAAGTCCTCGTAATCCCTGTAAGCTTCATAGAACTCTATCTGCGTGAACTCAGGGTTGTGCGTAGAGTCTATGTCCTCGTTCCTGAAGTCCTTGGAGACCTCGTAGACCTTCTCGAATCCTCCGATTACCAGCCTCTTGAGGTATAGCTCATCCGATATCCTGAGGAAGACCTTAGCGTCGAGCGCATTGTACTCGGTAAGGAAAGGCTTTGCGTTGGCTCCTCCGTATGCAGGCTGGAGCACCGGCGTCTCAAACTCGATATACCCTAAGGAATCAAGCGCATCCCTGAGGTACTTGAGTATTGCGGCGCGCGTGACGAAGAAACTCCTCACATTCGGATTCATGATCAGGTCCAAATGCCTCTTCCTGTATCTCGCCTCGATGTCGGTGAGCCCGTGGTACTTCTCCGGGAGCGTCGCGAGGGACTTGGCGAGTATCGTCACCTCTTTCGCATCCACAGTCACCTCCCCTCTCATGCTCTTCGTCACCGTGCCCCTCACCCCTATTATGTCCCCGACATCGGTGAGCCTCACCACATCCATCAAGCCCTTCCCGGCAGAGCCCTCTGTCACCATTACCTGCACCTTGCCGCTGTCATCGAGCAGGTCTATGAAGAAGAGCTTCCCCATCTCCCTCCTCTTCACCATTCTGCCTGCTATGCTCACGGCCTTGCCCTCAAGCGACGCGAACATGGAAACCACGTCCCTCGCCTTGTGGGTGACTCTGTAAGAGTAGGGGTAAGGATTTATGCCGAGATCCCTCAGCTTCTTCAGCTTCTCAAGTCTGAACTCATCCGTCATGCTGCCACTAGTTTGCTGGTCTGGTTCAGAGAGTCTTGACCGGATAACGTATATATATCCAGTTCATGTGGATCCCCAATCCCTCCAGCCCTGCCCCTCAGTGAGAGGTATGCCGCAAGAGCGGTCAGCACCTCTGCTGCTATTATAATGATTCATCTGAGCTGAAAACCCACGATTTCAATCGCGGGATGAAGTGAAGGCGTATAAACACTTACAATATAATAAATGTCATGGAATCTGTGCGGGCGTACAGGTTCAGGATCTATCCCGACGCCAAGAGGCAGAGGGAGATAGACGAACAGATAGAACTCGCGCGATTCCTCTACAACAAACTCCTTGGGATGGCGAAGGAGGAGTACCTGAAGGGCAGGAACCTGCAGATAACAAAGTCCACATTCAACAGGTTCATGAAAGAGATAGGGGTGAGAATGGGGAACTCAACAGGATATACTCGCAGGCCCTCCAGAACGTATTCGTAAGGCTGCAGAGGGCGTACCAGAACTTCTTCAGGAGGGTGAGGGAGAGGAGGGCAGGGAAGAGGGTCAGGGACATCGCCAGGGCCGCGCTCAAGGCGCACGGACAGGAATGACTTGCCATGGCGCGCACGGACCGCGCCGCTTCCTGCGCTTCTTGCACATGCTTGAAATTCGGATTTGAACCCTGCCCCGCTGAAGGGTAAGAATAGGCGGGCCCGGTGGGATTTGAACCCACGACTTGGAGGTTAAAAGCCTCTCACTCTAGCCAAACTGAGTTACGGACCCGATGAATCCGACGGTAGTAAGATGTAACGACAACATATTATAAACTTTCACATGGCATCTTCAATCATGGTTTCCGTATACGTCGCAATAATAATACTTGCTGCATTTGCCGTCATGGAACCGCTCCTTATGCTCCTTACCTCAAAGTTCATACGAAGGGGCAGCAGGCCTAATTCCGTAAAGGACAACAGCTATGAGAGTGCGGAGAGCAGTTCAGGTGGGCGCACCAGCGTGATGAACGAGTACCTGCACTACTTTCCGATGTTCCTGTCATTTGAGGTTATAGCGGCGATAATGCTCATGTGGATCCTGTCCGCAAGGGCGCTGCCAGTCGTTGCAAATTATTATATCCTTGGCCTTTTTGTGTCAGGTTTTATATTCGAGATGTTCATAATCATATTTGCAAGGGAGGCGCAGGTGTAAGACCATGACAGAGCAGATAGACAGAAGCAGCGGCGAGTTCCTGAGTGCAAAGCGGGAGATGGACAAGCTGGTTGCCGACTCCATAAGTTATAGGGAGATAAAGCCAAATGCGATTTTTGCAAGGCTATCGGACCTCCTGAAGATGGTTCCCGGGACCAAGGGTGCGGTCAACTGGTCTAGGAAGAACTCGCTATGGCCGTTGCAGTTCGGGCTCGCCTGCTGTGCCATAGAGCTCATGGACTTCGGCGCCGCAAGGATAGACGCAGAGAGGAAGGGGTATCTTCTCTTCAGGGCCACGCCGCGGCAGTGCGATGTCATGCTTGTCGCAGGCTGGGTCACAAAGTCAATGGTCCCTGAGATAAAAAGGCTCTACGAGCAGATGGCCGAGCCGAGGCATGTGATCGCATTCGGCGAGTGCGCAACATGTGGTGGTCCATGGTGGGAGAGCTACAATATCGTGAAGGGAATAGATCAGGTGCTGCCAGTGGACGTATACGTTGCAGGATGCCCTCCCAGACCAGAGAGCCTGTTCGCGTCCCTGATCAAACTGCAGGAGAAGATAGGTGGAGCTATTGAAAGTTAATGCGGAAGACATAGCGCAGAAAGCGCAGGAAATGAGGAAATCCGGCTTCGATTACCTGGTGAAAATAACCGCAATCGACTATGTGCAGAGCATTACTGTTATCTATTTTCTGAGGGACATAGGCGGCAACAGGGACGACATCATCGAAGCAGACCTCGACTGCAAGGACGCATGGGTGCCTACCATAATAGACATCTTTCCGTGCGCGGACTGGTATGAAAGGGAGCTCTCAGAGATGTTCGGGATACAAATAAGGGGCAGGGCCGCCAGGAGGCTTCTGCTCGAGAAGTGGGACGGCACGGAGCCGCCGTTCAGGAAGAGCTTCGCCTGGAACTCGGAGTACAAGGCCGAAGGGTGACAAAGACGACGACAAAAATCAACATAGGGCCCGTGCATCCGAGCACCCATGGCGTGCTCAGGCTTGTCGTTGACCTTGACGGTGATACAATCAAGAACCTCGAGGCGCACGTAGGGTTCCTGCACAGGGGGGTGGAGAAGCTAGTAGAGACGCGCATGTACATGCAGTGCCCGCCTTACATGGAGAAGCTTGACTATGTCGCGCCGCTTGCATATGACGAGGCATATGTCGCAACAGTCGAGGCTGCGCTTGGCATAGAGGTAAAGGAAAGGGCGCAGTATATAAGAGTCATCGAATTGGAGCTCCAGCGAATAGCAAGTCATCTATTCTTCATCGGCGCGCTCTGCAACGACATGGGCCAGATGTTCACCATGTTCATGTGGGTGTTCGAGGACAGGGACAGGGTCCTTGCGCTTCTCGAGCAGGCCACAGGCCAGCGCATGTTCTATGTAAACATGAGGCTGGGTGGCGTTGCCCGCGATCTCCCTCCGGGCTTCGATGAAGACTGCCAGTCGCTCCTAGGCCACATTGAAAAGAGGCTTGAGGTGTATGGTAAATACCTAGAGTCAAATCCTGTGTTTATGGAGCGGATGAAAGGCGTGGGGATACTCACTGCAGAGGAAGCAAAGGGGCTTGGCGTCACCGGTCCGGTCCTGAGGGCATCGAACGTTGACTACGACGTGAGGAAGGCAAGGCCATATTACGCCTACCGTGAACTCAACTTCAACTCCCAGGTCCTGGGCGGCGGAGACAACCTTGCCAGGTACAAGGTCAGGATACTTGAGATAAAGGAAAGCATAAGGCTCATACGCGGGGCTCTGAAGAGGATGCCTGAGGGAGACGCATTGGGGGCCCAGGTGAGGCTCATAGGGCCTGCAGCAAAGAATCGCATAGCTTCAGTGAGCAGGGAGCTGCCCCGTGGCGAGGGCATGATGTACATGATCGCCGATCCGCAGCGGCCGTACAGGCTCTCGGTGCGCTCCCCATGCTTCATAAATCTCTTCGCACTGGAGCACATGGCAAAGGAGCAGCGGTTCGCGGACCTCTTCTCGATAATGGGTTCGCTGGATCTGGTGATGGCCTGCGTTGATAGATAAATGCACAACGGAGAGACTAATGGTCCAGCGCGGCGGTCTTGCCAAGGTGCAGAATGTGCCCTTCTCTTATTGGAAAGACCTCAAGCGCCTTAATACGGGAGGGGAGCTGCTGGAATTCGCAAGGCAGCATTCGGATCTCGAATCTGCGCTGCGCGTCCAGTTACGTGGCAGCGCGTTGCGGGTTATGGACAGGGGAGACATAAAATCCGCCAGTGAAGTAACGTTCATCGATGGCATACTCAAGAGCTCAATACTCAGGGCTGGCGGCTCTGCAAAGACATCGTGGGCGCCATGGTCCGCTTCCGGCGATTGCATATCTTCCAACGTCATGAACCGGTCAGGGTCAATTACTTTCGAAGAAGGTCCAATGCTGTTTTCTGTCCCGGCAACGTACTCGCTTAAGATAGATGAGGTATCCTTCCAGAGGCTCAGAGCCGCCACCGAACTGATATCCACGCACTTGGATCCAGACGGGTCGAAGTACTGCATCAGAGCTGACTTTGTGCTAGAAAGGTCAAATGGTTTATATGAGTGGTGGCTGGTTGATGTTGGAGAGTCCAATCTTGGCTTCGTGCTTGGTTCACAGATGCATGGCTTGGCAGGGACGGGCCTCGACTTTGCAGGCATGTATGCCAATATGGCTAAAGGGTTTGTGGATAGCCGGAACAGTGTAATGATCGTGTATCAAGACGATCGCATGCTGCAGGGGATGCCTTTCGAGTTTGAAGGCATCAAAGAGAGGCTTAATGGCGCAGGAATTCATGCAGAATTGCTTACAAAAGACGATTTCCTGAACAGGGTGCAAAGCGGTGCATATAATGCAAGTGCCCCGCCTGTGCTGAGATTCTTCAGAGCAGCTAGCCAAGTAGAGGTCGAAAGGTTAAACAAAGCAGAAGTAGATGGCCTGCGTATGATAGACCCTCCGCGTTTTATACCTTTAATGCAGAAGCAAGCAGTGACAGAGACAGTCGACATAGACTTGAGAGCCGACCTTGAGAGACTGGTCTGCGTTCCCAAAATGTTGCGGGTTGAGATAGGCAATGGCACAGAAATGGCGTTCTCAACCGTGCTTGACTGGATGCACATAAACGGCGTGAGCGATGCAGTTCTTAAGCCCGGAACCAAAGGCAAGAGCGCAACCACTGCATTTTTCTACTCAATAGACAATCCGAGGCATAGACTAGAAATGAAAAAGACAATAGGGAAGATAGCCGCCTCGGATATACGTACGGTAGTTGTAGAAGAGCTGGTAGGGGATGGTGCCATTGAAGACCGCAAGACAGAAGTAAGGGTATGGGCACTTAGAGCTGGGGACTGAGATAAGGCGTTTGAGATTACGAAAGCCTTTTTACCCTGCATTCTCTTCAAGACAGGTCGGAACGTTCTGCAGATCCGTTATCGTATAATCCGGTTCTTGGACCGCCTCCTTGGGTGCCTCGGCCGCGAATTTACCGGACTTATACCATATGGTGCGCATTCCAATCTTATTGCCCAGTAATATTTCCTCGTTTATTCTATCCCCTACAACAGCCACTTCTGCAGCGGACAATGCCATGGCCTTTAGGCACTCCATGAAGTGCGCCTCCAGCTTATTTCCTTCTATTATTAGGATCTTTATGAAGTATCTGTCAAGGCCCAACGAAGTAATCTGCTCTTTCCTTCCCTCAACGGACTTCTTGCTTATCAGGCAGAGCAGATAGCCTTTTCCATGAAGTGATTTAAGGAGTGTAGTTGCGCCATCAACAAGTTGCCCTGTGTCGGGATCGTACAGTGTCCTATTGAAATCGAAGATGATTCCTTTGATCATGGTCTTGTTGTCCATGCACTACATAGAGCCATTGTGCTTTCAAGGTATAAATACCTTACAGGCGCATGCGGCCTGTTTCGACACTCATTTTCATACGGCTCCAATCCCACGGGGCGGGAAAGGTATATAAAAACGCAAAACAAAACAGGGAGCATGGGGACAGCGCGCGCCTACAGGTTCAGGATACATCCAGGCAAGGAGAGGCGGACCGCCGTAGACGGTTCCACTTCCAGGTCCCAAAGACCATACGGCAGACTTATTGATGCGATTACCGCCTTGGCGGGATGCAGGATAGTAACATGACGGCATTACCGGCCATAAGCAGGCTTATCTCGGTCTGGCAGGGTTGGTTGAGCTCAGGCGGCCTCCTTCCGTACGCCGCGGCGATAATAGCATACGCAGTCGCAGTACTGATAATCACGTCTGTGTTTGCCTATATTTTCGGATGGGTGGAAAGGAAGCTCATTGCAAGGATGCAGCACAGGCACGGGCCTACGTATGTCGGCAAATATGGGATATTCCAGAATCTCGCCGACCTGGTAAAGCTCCTTGCAAAGGAGTATGTGGAGCCAGACAGGGCTGACAGGCTGCTCATGAAGCTAGGACCGGTGCTCCTCCTCGGGATGACCACCTTCCTTATCCTCCTTGTCCCGTTCTCCCCCACGCTCCAGGCGACCAACCTCGGCCTTGGCCTGCTCGTGCTGTTCACGGCAATCTCATTCTTCCCGCTGCTTGTGTTCATCGCCGGCTTCTCGAGCTCCAACAAGTTTGCCGACATAAGCGCCCAGAGGTCTGTGCTCATGCTCCTGAGCTACGAGCTGCCGCTCATCGTGGTCATCGCGGCAGCAGCGCTCCTCTCCGGCGGCTACAATATAAGCGGCATAGTGGCAGCACAGTCAAAGCTCTTCTACTTTGCGATCGCAATGCCAATCGGCCTTGTCGTCTTCTTCATTGCCATGCTTGCTGAGCTGGAAAGGCCGCCATTCGACCTGAGGGAAGCAGATTCAGAGCTCATAGCCGGATGGCTTACTGACTTCAGCGGGCCCTACTATGCACTGGCCCTCTTCCTCGACTATACCAGGATATTCCTGTGGGGCCTCCTGATATCTCTCCTGTTCTTCGGCGGATGGCTCGGTCCGCCATTCCTGCCTGGAGTCGCCTGGCTCATACTTAAGGCATTCGTAATAGCTCTCTTTACTGTCGTGATAAGGGCAACAACGGTAAGGATGAGGATAGACAGGGTGCTGCGCCTCGGCTGGCTCTGGCTTCTTCCCCTTTCATTAATAAACCTTATACTGGCTTATATGATATTCGTGGCGTGATCGGATGCTGAGACCCATAATGCAGTCGATAAAGGCGCTCGGGGAAAAGAGGTCAACGCTGGAATTCCCCGAAGAGAAGGAATCGCTTCCGGACTGCTACAGGGGAAAGCTCCGGCTCGATATGCCAACGTGCATAAGCTGCTCCGCATGCGAGCGTATCTGCCCGAACAAGACCATAACGATGGTAAACACACCCACCGACCGCGGCATGAAGCTAATGCCCCAGGTAGGACTGGAGAGGTGCCTCTTCTGTGCGCTGTGCGCCGAAGTCTGCCCTCCAAAGTGCCTTACGCTTTCAAAGGATTATTCCCTCGAGGTGCGCGACAAGCGGGAGCTCCTGAAAAGACCCGAGGAGCTGGAGTAGTTTTTGCATGTTCGGAATATACACAGTTGCATTTTTATCGCTCGCCGCGGTGACGGTAGCGTCGTCCCTTGCAATCTTCATCTTCAAGAGGCTGATGCATGCGGTGCTTGCCCTTACCTCGGTATTCCTCGGAAGCGCGCTTATCATCCTCCTTCTGGGCCAGCCAATCGTCGCGCTCCTCCAGCTCTTCATATTTGTAGGGGGCCTCTCGACGTACCTCATGGTCGCAATAGCTGCAGAGGAGAAGTCGGCGTACATAAGCATGGCGAGCTTCATACCAGTTGCCGTCGGGCTGTCCCTGGCCCTGCTTTTCTTTACCTCAAGGGCTGTTGCTGCTGTGCCTGATGCCGGAAGCAGCATGGCCCAGACCTTCCCGTCGGCATTTCAGGAGTACTACCCTGTCCTGTTCGCGGTTGTGCTGCTTCTATCTGCGGCTGCGGTGGGAAGCGTGCTATTCATCAGGAAGTTCATAAAATTGGTGGTCTGACATGCTGGAACTGATCTATCTGTTTGCCGTCGCTGTCGTGCTTGTCGGCATTGCATTCGCAGGGCTCGCCACCGATAGGCACTTCATCGTGATAATGCTTGGAATAGAGCTCATGTTTGTGGCAAGCGCGATAGCGCTGGTGTCGTTCTTTTCCTATGGCGCAGTGCCGAACCAGGGCGCAATAGTAATGCTCATAAGCATCTGGGCGGTGGCGGCGGCGGAGATAATCACGCTGGTAACCTTCTATGTATACATGAAGTCCAGGAGAATAGACTTTGACGTTGCAAGGCTGTCCAGGATGAAGTGGTGACATGTTTCCATTGCTGCTCCTAATCCCCATGGCGCTCTCCCTTGCAGCCGTGCTCCTCTCGAGGAACAGCATGGGGCTCAGGTATGTTGCAGTAGGGGGCAGCATTGCAAGCTTTGCCCTCCTGTATTTTGTCTCTTATGGGACGGTAACAATCCCGTGGTTTACTGCAGGCAGCTTTGCATTTAACATAACCACTACCATAGCACCGCTCAACCTCGCCCTGCTCGGTACGGTCCTGTTCATCGGCTCGCTGGTAATGGTATACTCATCAGGATTCATGTCCACGCTCAGCGAGCAGAGGAGGTTCTACGCAGAGATGCTTGCGTTCGAGATCTCCATGTGCGCCTTTGCCATGAGTGGCAATTTCGTCCTTCTCTTCATATCATGGGAGTTCATGAGCCTCACCAGCTATCTCCTGATAGGTTTCTGGCACGGCAGGGAGAGGGCGGTCAGGTCGTCGCGCCTTGCGGTAACCATTGTGCTAATGGGGGACATAGCCCTCCTGGCGGCCATCGCGGTCTTCCTGAACCTCTTCGGGACCCTTGGCTTTTCCGGCATACTTGCAGCGCTACCGTCGCATGCGTCGCCGCAGCTGTATCTGGGCGCCCTGCTCCTGGTAGTCGCGGTGCTGACCAAGTCAGCCCAGTTTCCATTCCAGGAGTGGCTGCCAGACGCGATGGAGGGTCCGACCCCGGTATCGGCATTCCTGCACTCTACGACAATGGTAAAGGCCGGCGTGTTCCTTGCGATAATCCTCTATCCCCTCCTATACAGGGCTGGCGTAACCCCGGTCATAATGGCCTTTGCAGTGGTGACCGCGGCAATCTCGACGGTCAGTGCAATGAGGTCGCGTCATGTCAAGCGCGTGATCGCATACTCAACCATCCAGGAGCTCTCGCTCATGCTGGTTGCCGTGAGCGGAGGCGCGCTCTTCGCCGCAATATACTTCTTCCTTGTCCAGAGCCTATACAAGGCCCTGCTCTTCTTCAGCGCAGGTTCGATAATGAAGGCCACGGACGAAGAGGGCCTCGACAGGACCTCCGGCCTGGGTATAAACAAGGTACTTTATGTTTCCACCCTCATCGGCGTGCTCTCCCTCGCGGGCTTCTTTCCGCTTTCCGGTTTCTTTGCAGCAGCGTCGACAGGCGGCGCGTTCTCCCAGAATCTTGTCATTTATGTGATAATCTCGCTGATAGGGCTCGCAACGAGCTTCTATATCTTCAGGTGGTTTCTCCTTGTGTCAAAGCCCGCAGGCGCCGAAGCCACTGCGCTCAGGTACCTGGGCCAGCCAAGGAGCATGCTCTTCCCGATAGTAATCCTTGCATGCCTTACGGCTTTTGCGTCAGTCTTTGTCGTCTTTCTCAATAGTTTCCTGGCAGGCGGGTACGGCTGGTCGGCCTACCTGGCGTCAGGCATGCCGATATCAATAAGCTTGCAGGATGGTATAATCGTAATGGCTCTCGCGCTCGTGGGCGCCGCAGCCAGCTATCTGGCATATAAGCGGAGAAGCAGGGCTCCGGCTCAGGGAAAGTCTGTTTCATTGGCGGCAGCACACCGCCGCGGCGCATTCGCGCTTCTGTATATACTCTCCGCGAGCTTTCTCTATGACCTTGGGGAAGGAGTCGCGCTTTTCGAGAGCTATCTTAACGGCATGTTCGATTATCTCGGCCATCTCCTCGTACTCTCCGCATCGCGGCTCAGGAGGATGTCAGTAGGAGCCATCAATCCATATGCATTCATCTTCGCGGTGAGTGCAATCCTCCTCCTTGCGTATGCGCTCCTGGTGATATAATGATAGATGTATCGCAGATAGCAGCTTTTGCAACGCCTGTGCACCTCTTCCTCCTGCTTGCAGGTGCGCTTGTCCTCGTAAACCTCGTGCTAAGGGCTGCAAACAGGAGGCGGGCGCAATTCGCCTGCAACGCAGCCATTCTGCTCCTCCTTACGATTACGGCAGGAGCGATGGCATACGCAAACACACAGCAGACTGTGCTCGGCGTGCTCTCAGTAAACCCCTTCTCGACCTTCTTCATTCTGATACTCACCTTCTCGATGCTACTGGTAAGCGTGCTCGCATACGAATACGCCGGAGGGTTTGGTGACTTTGCGCTCATGGCGTCGTTTGCGCTCATGGGCATGTACCTCGTGTCGCTCTCAGTTACCCTCATAACGCTCTTTCTGGGCCTTGAGCTTATGGTGATACCTACCGTATTCATAGTGCTGCTCTCGAGAAAGAGCCTTGAGGCCGCGACAAAGCTATTCATCATCGGCTCAATCTCGGTCGGTGTCCTCTCGTTCGCCATAGTGGCCCTCTATGGGGGGACCAATTCGCTCAGCCTGCAGCCAGTTTACCAGGAATCCGGCATACTGGCCTTTGCCATGGTGCTGTTCATAGCATCGCTTGGGATAGAAGCATCGGTATTCCCGTTCAATGTGCTTATGCCGGACGTGTACGAGGGCTCGCCTGCATACGCTACGGCAATGCTCGGCGGCATAAACAAGAAAGTCGGGTTCATCGCGCTTATGCAGGTTCTCATCATGGTATTCATCGCATTCAGGTCCGCATTCCTAATCATAGCAATACTGTCAGTCGCAACTATGTTCTACGGAAACATAGCCGCCATAATGCAAAGGAACATAAAGCGCATGCTCGCGTATTCGTCCATCTCACAGGCCGGATATATCCTGATAGGGATCGCATCGTCGTCATCGGCAGGCATCTCCGCCGCCCTCTTCCAGATATTCGCGCACATGTTCCTATTCATAGGGCTCCTTGCAATAGTCGCATGGCTGGAGTCGAAGAACCGCACCGAGATAAATGACATCATAGGCCTTAACGGTGAGAACAGGGTGGCGGCGTTCTGCATGACCATCTTCATGCTCTCTCTCGTAGGGCTGCCGTTCACCACCGGCTTCGTGGGCAAGTTCCTGCTCTTCCTAGGGGCCGTGAACTCGGGGCTGGTGTGGCTTGCAGTGCTCGGCGTGATGAACAGCATAATCTCGGTGTACTACTACGCAAGGCCGATAATGGCGGCATACGCCCAAAAGGCAGGCTCAGCGCGCATGAGGATGAATACGGGAACAGTTCTTGTCGTTGTCACATGCCTGGTAATCACAATAGCAATAGGCATGTATCCCCAGCCACTAATCCATGTAGTGGGCAATGCCTCTTCGTATCTCTTCAGGATAGCATAGCATGCAGCTTGCAAGAACCGCGTGACCGGCCACAATAAGGTGACAGCATCCCCGGGCTAGAGTCCGGGGCTTCCCTTGGGGTCTAGTTCACGGATCCCACGATATGTTCCCGCTTCACAGATCCCGGCTTTCGCACCCATTTCCTGGTGCAAAAATAGTCCGGATCTTCACTGGCGTGCGTATCGCAGCGCATTTATACGCCTTGCTGCGGTCTGCTCCTGTCCTCATTATGAATGGGCGTGATTTCCCGCTCGCAAGCCTTTAAATAATTGTTATGGCCCACTATAAGGCATGCAAAGACTTACGATAAACGATATAATCACAGCCTTGAAGGGCTGTGTTGATCCGGAGATAGGCATAAACATAGTCGATCTTGGTCTCATCTATGGCATAAATATAGATGCAAGCAACAACATAAGCCTAAAGATTACGATGACGAGCCCAATGTGCCCTGTCACAAGCGTTATACTTGCAGACATTCAGCTCAGATTGGAGCACCTTCAGGGTGCGGGCCAGGTTAACATAGACCTAGTGTGGGAGCCTGCATGGACTCCTGAATGCATAACTGAGGAAGTGAGAATGAGCATGCAGGCGTAACGCCACTCTGAGAAGAGCGCCTATTCCTCAACTAAGCATTTAGTTGCGGCTCACTCCCAGTGGCAACATGCCGAAAGTCGAGCCATAGCTTGCAAGCCTTACGAAGCCGGGTATTTCCTCCCGCCTGCATGCGTTGCAATGGGGATAAGCACGCATGTCTGTCTGCACAGCATGCTACCTGAAGAAATGCTTCTCGAAGTTCTTTATGTCCATTTCCGCAGTATCGACGTCGGATGCATGGACTATGTTCTGGCAAGCCCTCTTCTCAAGGTTTGCTTTGTAGATTGAATCCGCGGCGAAGTCGCCGCGTATCGTCCCCTTCGGCGAGATTTCCGGATCCGTCTTTCCAACTATCGCCCTTGCCTCAGTTACAGCATCGCCGTCCTTCTCTATTATTACGGCGATAACGTCAGATGAGGTGGCATATATCCGGTTCCACTCGTTTAGACGCTTTCCTATGCCAAAAGGCGCCTCGGTTTCGAAGAGCTTCATTATCCCTTCCCTGTTTCCCTTGTCAGTCATCGCCTTTATGGTCTTGTTGCCCATTCCAGTGAGCTGGGCCTCAGAGTCCTGGTAGAGCAGCTCCGAAAGCTGCCTTGAAATCCTGCCCTTCTGCATCCTTGCGATTGAGAATCCCGCATCCTCAAACCGCGATATGACCCTTCCCACGAGTTTGCGCGCTATCCCGTCAGGTTTCATGAATATTAGTTCTCGGCTCATAAACTCACCATGTGCATTATCAGTCTTTATATCTATCCTTGCTATTTATATCTGCTACTATTTAGATGGGGTAATCCACATGATCAGGCAGCCAATAATATGCGTGATGGGACACGTGGACCACGGGAAGACAACATTACTGGACCGCATACGCAGCACGACCATCACGAACCGCGAGGCAGGAGGAATAACGCAGCACATTGGCGCGAGCGAGGTACCTTTCAGCGTCATCAGAAAGATAGTGGGTCCGCTCCTCGAGAAGTTCAGCGTCAAGATAACCATACCTGGCCTTTTATTCATAGATACGCCAGGCCACGAGGCCTTCACGAACCTCAGGAAGAGAGGGGGATCAGTGGCCGACCTTGCCATACTCGTCGTCGATGTGACCAAGAGTTTCGAGCCGCAGACATACGAGGCCCTTGAGATACTAAAGGAGTACAAGACCCCGTTCATAGTCGCCGCCAACAAGATCGATGTGATAACCGGGTGGAGGGCGCAGCAGACAAACTCCTTCACGGAATCGATATCAAAGCAGAGCGGCAGCGTGGCGAACGATCTCGATGCAAGGATATACGGGCTCGTCGGGAAGCTAAGCGAGCTCGGGTTCAACAGCGAGAGGTTCGACAGGGTCAAGGACTTCAAGAAGGAGATAGTGATAGTCCCTGAGAGCGCCAAGACAGGGGAAGGGCTTGCGGAGCTCCTGATGTATGCCACAGGGCTTGCACAGAGGTTCCTGGAGCAAAGGCTGGAAATAGAGGTTATGGGGCCCGGAAGGGGCAATATAATAGAGAAGAAGGAGGACAGGGGCCTCGGGGCAACGGTAGACGTCATACTTTACAACGGCACCCTGAAGGTGAACGACACTGTGGCGTTTGCGACCCCCATCGGCATAGGTACGGCAAGGATAAAGGCGCTGCTGAAACCGAAGGAGCTGCAGGAGCTCCGAGAGTCTTCCAGCAAATTCTACTACATAGACAGCGTCAGCGCCGCGTCAGGGATAAAGATAAGTGCGTCAAACCTTGACAATGCGCTTCCCGGGTCGCTGATCCTGTCAACGGAGATATCGGGCTATGAGCAGGAGATAAAGTCGGAGATAAGCGAGGTGTTCAATGTTGAAAAGACCGGAGTCATACTCAAGGCGGACACTATGGGGAGCATAGAGGCGCTCTCGAGGCTCCTCGGTGCTGAGAAGATAGCGATAAGCAAGAAGGAGATAGGCAGGGTTACAAAAAGGGACGTTCTCGATGCATATACCATGAAGGCAAGCGATCCCTATGGCGGGATAGTGCTTGCGTTCAATGTTCCCATAGACGATGAGGCCAAGGCAGAGAGCGAGGCAACAGGAATAAGGATAATAAGCAGCGATATAATCTACAAGATAATCGGTGACTATAAGGAATGGGCTGATGCGGAAAGGAAGACGGACAGGGAGGCAATAGAGAGAGCCCTGGTCTTCCCTGGCAAGCTTACCGTGCTGCCGAACAGCTGCTTTAGGATCTCGCATCCCGCGGTCTTCGGTGTTAGGGTGGAGGAGGGAAGGCTTAAGCCATCATGGCAGCTGATGAATCAGCATGGCGAGATAGTCGGCAGGGTTAAGGAGATCCAGGACAATGCCATCAGCCTTAAGGAGTCAAAGGCCGGGGAGAGCGTGGCCATCTCCATGGAAGATGTCACGTTCGGCAGGCAGGTCAAGGAGAACGAGACGCTGTACGTCTTCATGAACGATGAAAATGAGCGGGCATTGAGGTACAAGTTCCCAGACATGCTTGACAGCGAGTCGAAGGACCTTCTGGAAGAGATGTCGGATATCAAGGCAAAGGCAAAGGGCTGACCTTTACGTGCATATTCCATAACTGACCTGGCATGCATCCTGATAGCGTAAGAATGCGTCCTGCCTGCCTGTCCAGATGACTGCAAGTCCAAGACTCTGCTTCAGGCAGTGGCTCAGAGAGCCCCGACTTGCAGATGCACCACAGAAAGCCTCTGAAGGGGATCGAACCCTCGACTTACTGCTTACGAAGCAGTCGCTCTACCACTGAGCTACAGAGGCATGTATAAATACTGACATCCTCCCACGAATTCCCATACTTTCTAAGAATCTGATTTGCAATAGCAGACTTCAAACCAAATTGTTTAACATCTTTCGAGGAACGAGTCTTGTGCGACAGAACGAACTCTGCAATCTTTTTTGCTTTTCCCAACTCTAACGAGAAATCCCTGTCATGTTTGATCTTGAAGGTTAGAATCATACCTTATCCCATTGTCTATATATATCAAATCTTATTTATATACTATATCCAATATCGTGTGTCTAACTAACCACATTCATCCCACCTCTGAAGGAGGTGGGCTTTCTGTGGATTCACAGGTAATATATCAAACCTTAAAAAGGCTTAATAATGTGCAGTGTAATCTAGATAGGACACTAGCACTCTTGATGAATGATCCGACATGCAAACCCACCATTTCAATAGCAGGTCAGAGATGAGAGAAGGGTGCTTTGGGGACAGACGAATGCATAAACGGCTGCTTGAATGACTAAGTACGAAAATTATAAGGTATCGGCACAGGTGCCTGAAGGAACCCCAGCAGCCCCAGGGAACCCCCAGCCGGTCGAGGTGCCTCCGGTGCCGCCTGCAAGCCCGGCCCAGCCGCAGCAGGCGCCTCGGATAATAAGTGCCCCACAGCCTGAATCCGCGGGCAACCCAGAGATAATCGAAAATATAGACAGCAAGATAAGGTCGAGAAGGAAGGTTAAGCTTATTGCGGTTGCCGTTGCAGTCATAGCAATAGCCATCGCAGCTTATTACCTTGCATTCTTGAACAAGGGCCATCCGGGGCCTGTGGCAACCACCACAGTGCCTGCCACGCAGGTCTTCAAGATATCCTCGTGTGCTGTGATAACCTCTCCCGGCACATACTTCATCACAGGCACCATAAACACCGGCATCTCCAACGGCTCTTGCATAGACATAAAGAGCAGCGACGTAAGGCTTGTCGGGAACGGCAACAAGATCGATGGCAGCGGTCCGTACGTGCTTACCCCCCCATATACCTATGGGATAAGGCTTGACGGGGTCACTAATGTGACCGTGACCGGAGTTGACGTCTCAAAGTTCTCTTTCGATATCTACTTTAACAGGTCTACCGAGTCCTCTGTGACAAACAGCAGCGCAATGAACGGCACGGTCTCAGGCATTTACCTGAGCTCATCGGCAAACAACTTAATCGCCGGAGACAACATCTCCGGGATTGCAAGCAATCTGGGCGGCATCTCGCTGCAGGGAGGGGGCTCTGACAGGATCCTGAAGGACAATATCCAGGGCAACGCATTCTATGGCGTAGTGGTCAATTCTACCGGGAACAGGTTTTCCGGGGACAGCTTCATTGGCAATCCAGTGGACCTTGTCTGCTCAGGCAGTGCCGGCTTCCGCTCGTCAAACAACTTCACCAGTTCGAAGTGCAGCATAAACAGGTTCTGCAACTTTGCGCAATGCTCGAATGTCAATATACCGACAAACATAAGCACCGTGACGCTCTCGAAGCAGGTAAGCCAGTGCGGTTCTATAACCTCCCCCGGAACGTATGCGGTGCAGGAGAACCTGAATCTTGGCGATTACCTGAATCTCTCGGCTCCGTCATCCAAAACTGCAGCATGCATAAACATTGCGGCTCCTGACGTGAAGCTGGACTGCCATGGCAATTCGATACGTAATTCCGGATACGGGATAAACATCCCGCCGGAATCCTCTGGATTATACAATATCACCGTGTCTGACTGCGTCCTCTCGAATGACACGATAGGGATAAACGCGGCAAGGGTCTTCCAGTTCAATGTAACAGGCATTACGCTCTCTGGTTCTGTAACGGGCATCCTGCTGAACAATGTGACCACAGGGGCGATATCCAATTCGGTGCTGACCGGAAGCAAATACGGGATATACATAAATGCGACAACTGGAATGACGTTCAGCAGCCTGTCAGTAAGCAATAATACATATGGAATATACTCGTCAAGCGGCGGTTCGAATATCTACAGGCAGGACCGGCTTGAAAACAATGCAAACCAGGACCTTTACTGCAATGTGGGCACCTACAAAGCGCAGTCAAACCTCTTCTCGGGCAACACCTGCGGCGTCAGCGATTGCGGCTGGGCCGCATGCAGCGTCAGGGCCCCTCCGCCCCTCAGCGTCCTTCCGGTAACCTCATGCGAAACGATCTTGAAACCTGGCAACTACTCGCTTACCGGCAACGTGAACAAGCAGGGAGGCAACTGCTTTGTGATAGCGGCTAACAATGTAGACTTCAGCTGCAACAACTATCTGATTATAAATACGGGAAGCGGAAGCGCATTCATGGGCGACGGGGTGTCAAACGACACTATCAGCGGATGCAACATACAGAATTTCGGCTTAGGCATGAACTTTACCAATACGGCATATCTAAGTATAAACGGTATAAACGTCAATGCGTCGGCCACAGGCCTGTCTATCTACAACGCTATTTACGCAAAATTCTCAGGAATAAGGGTGCTTGATCCTGTTGCCGCGGGCTTCGCTTTTAACAGCCTCGACAACTCAACGGTAACCGGAACGTCAGTCAATGCCACGGTTGATGGGAAGGTAGGCTATTCATTCAACAATTCGAGCGGGGATGCCATACTGTCAAACAATGCGATAGGAAGCGGAGGCCATGGCTTCTCGTTTGTCAATTCCATAAATAACAGGATCTCGAACAACACGGCTTCGGACAACGCAAAGGGAGATTATTACTGCTCTGCCGACTCCTCAGGCCTGTATGCGCAGCAGGGCGGCGTAAACAACGGAGTCAGCAAGGTCGACTGCAGATGGCTCGTCGAGATACCGCCGGTGCAGTTGCAGTCGCAGTGCATGGCGATAAGCGGCACCACCCTTGTCTCGATGTCCTCCGATATATACTATCCTTACGGACAGACATGCTACACGGTATACAATACCCAGGGCCGGACTCTTAACAGGACCTCGAATACCATAACAGTGACTGCGACGAGCTCGGCAAATGGCACAGTGATAAACTGCAATGGACATACGATCTTTGCAAGCAAAGGCGGAACCTTTGTCAGGGACATAAACGCTTCCAACGTCAGGATCGAGAACTGCTACATAAAGAACTTTACGACTCCCATAATATCTGGGGGCTCGTACACAGAGATCATAAATAACACAGTGGGTAGCGCCAATGCCTCCATAACGCTCTCCAACGCCAAGTATGCAACCGTGGCAAACAACAGGGTGGAGAACGCATCATATGGGGTATATGCGCAAGGTTCCACGTTTGGCAGTATAAGAAACAATACCTTTGCAGATGTGAATGTCAGCCTTTCGATAATCGGCGGTTCGAACATGGCGGTTAACATGACTAACGCTACCGGGGGGGCGGTGGGGATGTACATGATAGGCGCAGACCAGGCCATTATAGGAAACAACAGGTTTTCAGGATTTTCAAAGGAAGGGATACTGTGTTCCGGAGGCTCTGTCAATGTAAGCAGCGGCAACCTTGATACAGGCGGAAATGCATGCCTAGGGCCTGTGGCGACGAACTGCAAGTGGATGACAGCATCGCCCCTGTGCAGGTCATGATGGGTGAGGTGCCATGCCTGCAGGGCGCCTGGCATCGTTTCCACGAGCGGCAGGCAGCACGGCCGCAGCCTAGTCTGTCTATCCATGCGCTACGGTGCAGGCGGAAGTCAGCGTCAGCGATTGGAGCGCCCACCGGCAATCTAATTGCTGCATCTCCAGAACCCGCCGCACGAATATTGAGGTCATGTATTTAAATCATCACCTCTTATTAGTAGCTGGGTGTTCGCATAGAGAGGGTAAGTACAGGAATAAAGGGCTTTGACAAGCTAATTGAGGGAGGATTCCCGAAAGGCTTTAACATCCTGGTTTCCGGCCTTCCAGGAACGGGCAAAACCATCTTCGGGATGGAGTATCTTTACAAAGGGGCCATCGAGGGACATCCTGGAGTCTACGTCTCGCTCGACATGGCAGATGATATCTTCAGGGAACAGGGAAGACAGTTCGGATGGGATATAGCGAAGCTTGAAAAAGAAGATAAGCTTGCAATAGTAAAGGTGCCCCTGGACAGAAAGAAAGTAAAGCTCTTCGACAGCATATCGGAAGAAGTCAAGAGGATCAAGGCCGAGCGCATGGTCTTTGACAGCCTCGCCGCGTTTGCGATAAACATAGACCAGTTTGAGGTGCCCCTTGTATACGATGAGGATATCGTCAGGGTTCTGAGCTCGTCGAACATAGTGGACCAGAACCTGTTCTATACAGGCGATTCAAAGCAGCGGATTACCTACCTGACAATAAACCATCTCTCAAAGTTCGGCACCACTAACATTATTATTACGGATGAGGCATCCGGCGGTGGCCAGAACAGCCAAGCCACGGTAGATGGCGTAAGCGAGTACGTATGTGACGGTTTGGTGAATCTTACGGCCATGACTGTCGGGGACACCCTAAGCAGGACGCTTGAGATAAAGAAGATGAGAAGTACAAAAATCGATGGAGGAGCAAAGTCTTATGACATTGATCAAAATGGGATAAGCCTGCTATAGGCGGTCGAATGGACATTAAAGATAATCTTGTCAGGCTTTATATAAGGCGGTTTGTTATCCCGAAGGCCCTGATCCTTGATAAGCCAGGGTTTGTGGACTTTAAGATCTCAGGTAAAACAAACGTATTTGCCAGACAGGTGCTCGTGCCTGAGGGATTCTTTATCCAGCTCGAGAAGGACATAATCGAAGAGTACGGGGATGCAGGAAGAAGTGCTATTTATTCCATAGGCAAGAAATTCGGATATAGCTTTTCCCAGCTTGGCAGATTTGAGAATATTAAGGACCATCCAGGTAATGGCATAAAAGACTGGATCATAATAGCCAGCAAGTTCGTTGAAGGCACTTATGCAAGTGAGATACGGCAGGAAATAGACCTAAGCAGCAAGACGGTCAATTACACGCTAAAGAATTTCGTCATATGCAGAAAGCTCGGCTACGACTTCTTCCTTGCTACGGGTGGCGCGGCAGGTGTTATTGCATGGCTATTGCAAGATAAGACCATAGAAGGATATTACTCAAACAGCAAAGTAGTTGACAATAAGTACATTTGCAATGTTACTTGCTCCACGTTCGATAATCTTAAGTCGTCTAAAGATAAGGTATTCAGGGAAACCAACTTGGATGGTCTGCAGCAGGAGGTGAAGCAGTATAACCTGTTCAACCAGGAGGTAAAGGTAAGATACGACAAGTCATTCAGCAGCTATCTAGACGCAAAGATATTCAATTATGAAGGCGGCATAATCAAGCTCAGGTCAGGCAACGAAAGATTTTTCCTCATGGAGGCAAGCGGACTCTATCTCCTGGAGCTTGGGCTAAAAGAAAATGGGATGGATGGAAAGATATTCAGCATCGCATATTCGATAGGCCAGAATCTGTTCGAAGGTCTAGGCAACGACGCGAAATCCACAGTAGAACTAATGACAGCGCTGGGGTGGGGCGAGGTTATACTCATCCCTGCGCCAATGAATAAAATCCAGATTGTTATAAACCATTTCCCCTGGACGAAATGGTACAAGGACATCGACTTCCTTATCATAAGGGGCCTCTTGGGCGGCATATTCTCCAAGATATACAAGCGTGAGGTTAAACTTAATAAGCCGCAGGCAGACATGCATAATAATCATTTGGCTTTGATCTTCGAGGAATGATGGCATAATGCTCCAGATAGGTAAAGTAGAGAAGGTGATATACGAGTTGAGGGAGGAGCACCCTCTTGTTATACCGCAATTGGATCCCGATAAGAATACGGTAGAGCAAGGCAACAAATGGTTCAGGCAGGTTAAAGACATAGGAATAAAGCTAATTGCAGTGGGCGGCAGCACCATAGACGCTGTTAATACACAGAGATTGCTGGATATGGCGGTAAATGACTACGATTTCCTGGTCCTGCTGTATCTGACTGCAAATATAAATGCCATAAAAGGGAAGGCCGGAAGAACAGCCGCGTACTGGATGCAGGTGCCAAACGCCCTCAATACGCTTTACAACTGGGACGGTCTTATCTCAAATTCGATGCAGATGGAGAAGAATGAATTGGAGGCTCTCCCCACTGTATATGTGTTTGACGATAGGGGCTCAGTAGGCACGGCGAATTGGATTACTAGGAGCAATCCCATACCAAAGGACAAGCCAGAACTCAGTCTTGCCGTAGCCAAAGCGGCCCAGTTCCTGGGCATAAGATTCTATGTCATGGCTGGCGGGTCAGGCAGCGCCAGTCCGCCTCCAACATCGCATATAGAAAGGCTTGCGGAACATACGCAACTCTTTGTAATCCCCACCAGCGGAATTAATACGGTAGCCAATGCCAAAGCATTATTTGCAGCCGGAGCCGATGCCATACACGTAGGAAACCGATTAGAGCAGGATGGCGGATTTAAAGAACTAGACGGCATGTATGCTGCTGCAAAAGAGTATCCTGGCAGGAAATTCCTATGAGGGGCGCAGAGGAACCGGAAAGGGGTTCAATTATCTTCACGCAAGGAAGTAACTATGGCAGCTTCTTGGAAGCCCTTGCAACAATGGATTACGCCGTCTTCGATTTTGACGGAACGCTATATCCAGGGCTCTTTATATTTGACTTAACACGGAAAGTCTTTCTGGAACATAATGGCGAAAGCGCGTACAGAGACAAATTAGAGAAGCTCAAAAATATCGCAACGATTTATAAAGGAGGGGACTTCAAGAGCGCGTACACCGGATATGTCAGCCTATTAAAGAACGAGGACAGAGGAGAATTTATCTCAATGTCCAGAAAGCTGATATCAAATTCTTATAAATCAGCTGGCGCCGTAATCCGGGAACTGAAGGAAAAGTACGGCATTCGCGCTTATCTGATCTCGCTTACGGCAGACTTTGTGGCCGAGATAGCGCAGGAGCACCTTGGTCTGGCCAAGGCCTTTTCAGTTGGATACCTGTCGGAAAGCGCAGGATCTGGCGAAAGATTTTCTGGTAAGACCGACATGCCGATAGAAGATCCGCAACAAATGAAAGAGAGGATGCTATCAAGATTGGTGGAGCAGCGGCATGCCGAAGGCAAGTTTGCCTGCTTCTTCGATAGCACAGACGATCTGCCAATAGCCAAAAAGGCTAGCCTAAGGGTCGGCATAAATCCAAAGCCAGGTCTGTCCGGTTATAAGGGATTCGACATCATATTAAGCGGGGATGCGGATCCATGGGCAGGATTTCTCCGTCTCCTGTAGACTCAACACTGAAAAGCATCCTATAGTCCGGTATTATAGTTCCTATCCGTTATCCCCGCATATTCATGTTCAGGCGGAATTCAAGTCGCGGTAATACAGTCCGAAAGCCTTTTTAAGTAAGTTGGGGTTATGTTAGATCAGGCGATGCATATGTCGGAAGCTTCTGGTAAGATAACTAGAATCGGCACTGGCGTCGCAGGGATAGACAATGTGCTCAAGGGAGGCATACCGCAGGGAAGCCAGGTCCTTGTAATAGGAGATACCGGCACTGGCAAGACGCTGCTGGCGCTTACCACAGCATACACAAACGCAAAGTCTGGAAACCCTATAGTCTATCTTGCAATAGATGAGTCAAAGGAGTTTCTGATAAAGGATATGAAGACAGTATTCCCTGCGTTCAGCGACGTCGACGCGCTTGTTGAGTCAGGCAACTTCTTCATAGTGCAGCGGGAGATAATCATAGCCATAAAATCGAGCGATGTGATAGAGAGGTTCCTCGTCATACTCGAGAACGCGATAAAGGCAAAGGGTGCAAATCTGATGTTCATAGATTCGCTCGGGATGATACGCGCAAACCTGAACGACGACAGGGCCTTTACAAAGGCGCTTGCCCTGATAACCGATTACCTGAGGGGAAAGGGCGTTACAAGCATAATAGTAAGTGAAACCTCGTCAAGGTCGGGAGGGAGGGTTGCGGGGCTCTACGACGAGGCGATGTTCGACGGAATAATAAAGCTCGGCAAGCGCAATGAGGATGGGAAGGTGAAGCACAGGGCTACGATTGTGAAGATGCGATACACTGATTTTAAGGAAACTCCTGTGCAGTTTGAGATAACGCCCAACGGCATAGCCTCAAAGGAGCCGCAGGAAGGCCTATAGGCCGCCCTGCCATGATGCATCTGCGCTCCCTTCCTGCGCCAATGCCGCAGTGCCAGCACTAAGATATATAAAGCAGAGCGTGCCATATAACTCAGTTATAAATGTAGGCGGAGGTTTGATGATCAACGGATACATGCGCGCAACAAAGTTAATCGTACCGGCAGCGCGATCGATCATAGCAAAGGAGCTGAACGAAAAGTATGAGATGACCGAGCAGGAGATTGCAAACTACCTCGATGTGGCGCAGGCGGCTGTCTCAAAGTATCTCAAAGGCAGATATTCCAATGAAATAATGAAAATAGAGGCTGGCATTGACAGGAGTGCCATAGCGGGCCATGTAAGCCGGATAGCTGCTGGGAGGAAGGAGTATGCGGGCATGGCAATCTGCACTATATGCAGCATGGAAAACGGCTTTGCATGCAGGTTTTCAAAGGCAGCGAGAGGGTAGGTTTGATTGATGGCAAATGAAGGAATAGGGGAGATGGCTGACAAGTCGGAGTACATAAAGAAGTACGGATTCAGCAAGGATGTCGAATACGATGTGTTTCCAAGGGGGTTGTCCGAAGAGATTGTCAGAAGAATCTCTAAGCTGAAGGGCGAGCCGGAGTGGATGCTTGAGAAAAGGCTCACAGGTTTCAGGGTCTTTCAGCACAAGCCTGTACCGGCATGGGGTGCAGACCTCAGCAAAATCGATTTCAATGAATATTACTATTACCTGAAGCCCAAGGGGGGAGAGTCAAAGAGCTGGGAGGACGTGCCTCCGGAGATCAAGGACACGTTCGACAAGCTGGGGGTGCCTGAAGCAGAGAGGAAGTTCTTCTCCGGCGCAGAGGCGCAGTTCGACAGTGGGGTCGTGTACTCGCATGTGAACAAGGAGCTGGACAGGCTCGGAATAATATTCACGGATACGGACAGTGCCGTAAAGAAGTACCCGGAGCTCATGAAGAAGTACTTTGGGGCGGAGATACCAGCCACGGACAACAAGTTCGCGGCGCTAAACACCGCAACATGGAGTGGTGGAAGTTTTATTTATGTCCCAAAAGGAGTCAAGGTTCCGATGGCGCTCAACGCATATTTCAGGATAAACGCCATGAATGCCGGCCAGTTCGAGAGGACGCTCATAATCGCCGATGAGGGCGCTGATGTTACCTATATCGAGGGGTGTTTCATAGCAGGGACAGGGGTGGTTACAGATAATGGGGTAAAAGCGATAGAAGAGATAAAAGTAGGGGACAGGACCCTGACCCATAATGGCGTATACAGGAGGGTCTACAGTGCCCAGGTAAGGCAGTATGCCGGAAAATTGTATCAGGTCAGTTATGTTAACTGCAAACAAGACTTGAATGTTACAGAAGAACATCCATTGCTTGTTGTTAGGCGCGAGGTAGAGAAACCGAATAACAAGAACCTTACTGCAACGTGGGTGAAAGTATCAAATGTTCATATTGGAGACTATCTAGTCATGCCGATATCAAGCGTAATCAACCACAAATTGGACATCTTAACAGAGATCCTTTCCGGGAATGTAAAGCTGTTGAGATCAGAGACCCTGGAAGACTATGCGCTCGTAGCAGTTAATTCCATATCATCTATAGAAGTTGATAAGATAAACGTGTACAACTTCAGTGTTGAGGAGGACGAAAGTTATGTTGCCGGAGGGGTACTTGTACACAACTGCACTGCGCCAGTCTACAAGAAAGACTCACTTCATGCTGCAGTTGTAGAGCTCGTTGCGCTTGAAGGGGCCCACATCAGATACGTAACAGTTCAGAACTGGTCAAAAAATATCTACAACCTTGTCACGCAGCGCGCCCACGTTGCGAAGAATGGAAGAGTTGAATGGATCGACGCGAATATAGGCAGCAAGGTGAACATGAAATATCCCTCGATATACCTTATGGGAGAACACGCACGCGGGGAGGTTCTCTCGATAGCAATAGCGGGGGATGGACAGGTTCAGGACTCTGGCGGCAAGATATACCATCTCGCTTCTAACACCACTTCAAAGATAGTCTCGAAGAGTATATCAAAGGGAAGTGGAGTAACCACCTTCCGGGGACTTATGCACGTGGCGAAGAATGCTGCTAACGTAAAGGCCCACGTCTCATGCGATGCGCTCCTGCTCGACGAGAACGCAAAGACAAATACCTTTCCGTACAACCAGATAAACCGGAGCGACGCGATGGTAAGCCACGAGGCGAGGGTTGGGAAGATAAGCGATGACGACATCTTCTACCTGACGTCAAGGGGAATCCAGGAGGATGATGCGATAGCTATGATAGTCCTGGGATTTATAGACGACCTTACGAAGGTGCTACCCCTTGAATATTCGTTGGAACTCAAGAGGCTAATAAAGCTGGATACGAGCAATGGGATAGGCTAAGTCAACGGCTGGTGCTAATTTGTCTTATACCGAATTTATCAAAGAGGCCAGGGAGTATTACCAAATGCTTCCGTATGAGAGTAACGAGGTGTATAAGAGATATAATGTGGCTATTCCGCTTCCCGGAGACGAAGAGCCGTTCCAAAAGACGGGCATCAGCGGGCTCGATGCACTCATAAGTTCGATATGCAACAAGACGAGGATGAAGTTCGATGCGATAATCTCCGACTCGTTTACTAAAGCCATAAACGGTAAGATAAGGATAATAGAGGCAAAGGACGCAAGCGACTCTCTCCTGAAGAATAAGCTATTCCGCAGCAGCGAGAGCAAGCTTGCCGCATATGTCAATGGAAATGCGCGGTACTTCATCCTCATAGACTCTCCAGAAAGATCGGAAGAGAAAATGAATATCCTCTTCGTAAACGCAGGCAACCTTTCAGTACAGGTAATAGTGAACCTCGGCGAATATTCGAGGCTCAGGCTTTCAGAGTTATATGTCTCCAATTCAAAGAGCAGCTCGACAGTCTCAATCCTTCATGAGGTCTCTGCAGCAAAGAACTCGCAGATAGAGATGAATGCCCTGCACAATGAGAATGAGCATACGTCGGTATTGGGCCTCTGCAAGGCAAGTGCGGCAGAAGGTGCAAGGATAAATGCAAACTACTTTTACTGCGGCGGAAATGCAACAAAGGCCGTAAGCATCTTGGACTCAGGAGGCCATTCAAGCAGGATAGATGTGACTGAATTTGCATATGGTGCAAAGGCCCAGGTCTTCGACCTCAATGCAGCCGTATTAAATACGGCCCCATACAGCAGCGCAAACATAGAGTCTGGGGCTGTCCTTGACGACTCATCAGGGTGCATGCTAAAGGGCTATGCAAAGGTAAGCCATGGCGCAAAAGGCGCAGACTCAAAGATAGCGGAGAGGGGGATTCTGCTCAGCCCCGATGCCCATATAGACGCGCTGCCCGACATGGCCATAGATTACAGCAATGAGGTCAAGGCGACTCACTCCGCTTCTACCTCACCAATCGACTTGGAGTCCCTGTTCTATCTTACGTCAAGGGGGCTCGATGAAGAGAAGGCAAAGAAGATAATCGTTACTGCATTCATGGCAAAATACATCTCAAGAATGGAAGATCCGAACATGAGGGAGATTGCGATGTCGATAATGCTCGATAAGCTCGATACCAAGGCATTCGGGGTCATATCAGACATAACGCCAAAGAATATATGGCTCGGGGAAGTAAGAAAGAAGTGATGCGATGATACTGGAAATAAAGGATCTGCATGTGGAAGCCGAAGGAAAGGAGATAGTGAAAGGACTAAGCCTTACAGTAAAAGGCGGGGAGCAGCACGTCCTCATGGGGCCGAACGGCTCCGGAAAGACGACCCTAGCAAAGGCGATAATGGGTCATCCCCTGCTGAAAGTGACGCATGGTGACATACTGGTTGACGGGGAGAGCATAAAAGGGATGAAGCCAAATGAGCGTGCAAAGTGCGGGCTCTTCCTGGAATTCCAGAGCCCCACTGAGATAGAGGGCCTCGGCTTCATGAATTTTCTGAACACCGCAAGGGGCTCGGCAGGGAACACCAAGCCATTCAAGGAGTTTATGGCCGAGGTTAAGGAAAGGTCAGAGAAGCTTAAAATGAAGGAGGATCTGATAGGGAGGTCGTTGAACTACGGCTTTTCAGGGGGCGAGAAGAAGAAAGTGGAAATACTCCAGATGGCGGTGCTGAAGCCGAAGATCGCAATACTCGATGAGCCAGACTCAGGGCTGGATATCGACGCGGTAAAGCTTGTTGCAGAGAACGTAAACGAGCTTCAGAGGGAAACGAAGCTCGGGCTTCTTATCATAACCCACTACAGCAGGATATTAAATTACATGCAGCCGAAGGTCATACACATCATGCAAGACGGCAGGATTGTCAGGGAAGGCGGAAAGGAGCTTATAGATGAGATAGAGAGGTCCGGATACGGCCTAGGATGACATCATGCAGCAGGGACTTGATACGAAAGTGATAAGGAAGGACTTTCCAATACTGTCAACGCTGTCCCATGGAAAGCCTCTAGTTTACCTTGACAGCGCATCGACTTCGCAGAAGCCAATACAAGTCATAGAGGCGATATCGGCGTACTACAAAGGATATAATGCAAACATACACCGCGGACTCTATGAAATCTCGGTAAGGGCCACAGAGGCTTATACAGGCTCAAAGGATCTCGTCGCCAGGTTTGTCAACGCTGCATCATACAGGAACATAATCTACACAAGGAATACCACAGAGTCGATAAACCTCGTCGCGCGCTCATGGGGTGAGAAGAACATAGGTAAGGGGGACCGTATTCTTATAACCGAGATGGAGCACCACAGCAACATAGTCCCATGGCAGCTCCTTGCGCAGAGGAACGGTGCCATTCTCGACTTTGTAAGGCTTAGCCGGGGAAGTGGCGGCATAGATATGGATGATCTTAAGGCAAAGCTTGCGGAAGGGCCTAAGATGCTTGCATTCACGCATGCGTCTAATGTCCTTGGATCTATAACCGATGCTAAGAAGATAACTGAACTGGGCCACAAGGCCGGGGCAGTCGTGCTTGTGGATGGCGCCCAGGCAGCGCCGCACTTCGCAGTGGACATCGGCGAAATAAATCCAGACTTCTATGCTTTTTCCGGGCATAAGATGCTTGCCCCAGCTGGGATAGGCGTGCTATACGGCCGCGAGGAACTCCTTGAGGAGATGCCACCGTTCCTTGGTGGAGGCGACATGATACGCAGCGTGGACTTCAAGGAGTCTACGTGGAACGAGCTTCCGTGGAAATTTGAGGCCGGAACCCCGAACATAGAGGGAGGCATAGGTCTGGGAAGGGCCATAGAGTACCTTAACTCTGCGGGCATGAAAATGATAAGGGCGCACGAGGTTGCGCTTACAGCGTATGCGCTTGAGAGACTTTCCTCTGAAGCCGGCGTCACTGTCTATGGGCCAGACGGGCAGGACACGGAACACCGCGGAGGCGTAATATCGTTCAATATAAAGGGCGCGCATCCGCATGATGTCGCGACCATCTTCGACAGCGAAGGGGTTGCAATAAGAGCAGGCCATCACTGTGCAATGCCATTGGTGAATAAGGTGCTGAACGAGCCCTCAGTGGCAAGGATGAGCTTCTATCTGTATAATAACATGGAGGATGTGGACAGGGCTGTTGGCGCCATAGCCAAAGTAAGGAAGGTATTGAGGCTGCAAAAGCCGAGATAATACAACAGGCTAATGTGTGCAGGAAAGCATAGACACTACAATGTCCTCGAAGAAGAGGTGCAGGGATCTGGAATTGACCTCACACATGCCCAGATCGTTTATTGCCGCCTTCAGATTCCCGACAGCACCCAGCGAACTGTAAACCAGGAATACAACACCAGCCCTGCTAAGATGCCCTACTGCTTCGGCTAAAAACCTCTTTGAGACCTCTATCCCGTTTGGGCCGCCGTCCCACCAGCCACCCCCGCTGCCAGCCTTCTCTTCGTGCCTCAAATACGGCGCATTGAATATGATCATGTCAAAACATCCATTTATCTCAGAGAACATATCGCTTTTGACAAAGGAGCACTCGGCAGCAACGTGCTCACGGTTTCTTCTATAGTTCGATAATGCCAGTGACACGGCCTTGGGGTCTATATCGGAGAGCACCATGCTCCTGACTTTCTTGCTCCTCGCCGCAACCAGCCCCAGGATTCCAGTCCCTGTTCCTATATCGATGGCTCTGATACCTCCCTTGCCGAGCCGATCAAGGTACTCCTGAACGAAGTCAGCCGCTAGAAATGAATCGTCGGACGGTTCATATACCTCCATAGCCGTCTCCAGCGCAAGCCCGCTGTACTCTATCATCCGACCACGACAGCATTCCACAGGCAAAGGATAAAAAAGTAAGCCAGTAAGCTGAAGGGGGCGCCATGCGCCCCGCTTCACTCTATGTTGAGGGACTTTTCGACCTCTCTTGCATTCCTAAAGGTACCGTCGTAGAGGTTTTCCATCAACCACCTTCTGTCTTCCTCGCTGTTCAGGCATTCCAGTCCGCCGCAGGCACTTATTATACTTCTCCTGCTTGCAGGATACTTTACGTGCTCCCACAAGTGATCTGCTATCTGCTCTGCGTCCTGCGGCCTTCCATTAAGGCTCCTGAACTGCTGCTTCCCGACCCCCAACGTATTCGATGCTGCCATTCCTACACCGAAATAGTATTTTCTTTTTATCATATAAAAAGGCGTATGGTGCCTTTACTTCCGGTATTCAGTTTGCAGAGGCACAGCAACACATTTATTGCTTGCCTGAGAGGGTTTCTGGGATATAATGCTCTTCGAGGAGGTTGCGTTTTATTACCAGAAGCTTGAAGCCGTTTCGTCACGCCTGACGATGATAGACATACTTGCTGGGATGTTTGGAAAGGCAAAGAGAGGTGAGATGCGTCCGCTGATATATATGACGCAGGGGCTGCTCGGCCCGCCTTTTGAGAGCTTAGATCTCGGCATTGCCGAGAAGTTTGCGCAGCAGGCAGTCGCCGCTGCCACCGGATTCTCCAAGGAAGAGGTTGTTGCACTTTCAAGGAAGGCAGGGGACATAGGAAGTGTGGCAGAGGAGCTTGCAGGTAAAACAAGGCTCAGGAGGATAAGGTCGGAGAAGCACGGCATAAGCGATGTGTTTGGGACGATGCTGAAGATTGCAGGCACATCAGGGCAGGGGAGCCAGGAGGCAAAGATACACCTCCTCGTTTCGCTCCTCTCTGCGGCGTCGCCCCTGGAGTCCAGGTACATAATAAGGTTTGCTCTCGGAAAGCTGAGATTAGGGGTAGGAGATGCAACGATACTGGAGGCGCTATCAAAGAATGCGACGGGAGGGAGAGAGGCAAAGCAGGCCCTTGAAAATGCATACAACATATGCGGCGACCTCGGAAAGGTGGGCGAGATCCTTGCGGAGTCAGGGGTTGGCGGAGCGGCGGAGCTCAAGGTCTCGCTTTTCAATCCCATAAGGCCGGCCCTTGCGGAGAGGCTTCCAACTGCCGAGGAAATCCTTGAGAAGATGCACGGAAGGTGCGCCGTGGAGTCTAAGTACGACGGGCTCAGGGCGCAGGTCCATATGGACAGGGCCAAGAAGAAAGTGGAGATATTCTCGAGGAACCTCGAAAGGCTGACGCCGATGCTCCCTGACATAGCAGCGGCGGCGCTGTCCGAGATAAATGCCGACAAGGTCATAATTGAGGGAGAGGCGATAGCGTATGACGAGGCTACAGGGGAGTTTAGGCCCTTCCAGGAGACAATACAAAGGAAGAGAAAGCACGGGATAGAGGAGAAAAGCCTCTCGATCCCGCTTCATCTCTTCGCGTTTGACCTCATGTACCTGGACGGCGAGGACTATCTGAATAAGCCATACCATGAGAGGAGGGCGGGCCTTGAGTCGATAATAGGCAAAGGGGGTATAATCCTTCCGTCGGACAGGATACTGGCCGAGAAGCCAGGCGAGCTTGAGAAGTACTTCGAGGAGCAGGTGGGTAACGGGCTTGAAGGCATCGTGGCAAAGGGTCTTGATTCGCCGTACGTTGCAGGCGCAAGGAAGTTCAGCTGGATAAAGCTCAAGAGGAGCTACAAGGGGGAGCTCTCAGACACGGTCGATCTGGTTATAATAGGCTACTATCTTGGAAGAGGGCAGAGGGCCGAGTTTCAGTTTGGCGGACTCCTTGCTGCGGCCTACGATGAGAAGAAGGACGTGTTCGAATCGGTAACTAGGATTGGGACAGGATTCTCGGAAGAGCAGATGAAGAGCTTCAAGAGGATGCTTGACAAGATAAAGGTATCGCACAAGCCCGCAAGAGTAGACTCCGTTGTCGTGCCGGATTTTTGGGTCGAGCCAACATATATAGTCGAGGTAAGGGCAGATGAGATAACAAGGTCGCCGATGCATGCATGCGGGAAGGACTCCTCAGGCATAGGGTACGCGCTGAGATTCCCAAGGATAATAAGCGATGGGGTGCGGAAGGACAAGAGTGCTGAGGATGCGACCACGACAAAGGAGATAATCGAGATGTTTGGGCAGCAGAGGAAGATAAGGGTCGAGGACAAATAAGAGTGCTGCCATAAGCTCATGCTCTTGATATGCAATTGGCGCCTGTGTGCATAAGCATTGCCTGTCACGATGGATAAGGCAGGCACATCCAGGGCGGCACTACGCGATATTACAAGGCCCTCTCCTTCTTCAGCATGCGCACTTTCTCGGTTCTTCCCCCTCTTCCAGAGTATTCCCCGGGCTCCCCACTGCTCTTTATTACCCTATGGCACGGAATCACTGGCGCCATCGGATTTTTCTTCATCGCAGTGCCTACGGCCCTGTACGCATTAGGGTATCCTGCCATGACTGCAACCTGCTTGTAGCTCCTTGTCTCCCCCTTCGGAATCTCCATTACCTTTACGAGCACATTCTGCTGGAATTGGGTAAGCCCTTCCCTGCGCAGTCTATCCATTATCCTGCCTTTTCCAATTCCGGGCATGCACATCTTTCCTGTTTTTTATCGCAATAAATGGATATCCCCGCCAAGCTTTTATTGCATATCAGGTAAGATTCATGTACTGCAGTATCACTTATGCCATCGGGATAAACACATTCCACTACCCTGGATTTTACAAAAGATATTTAAACCTATCTATTGTAATCTCAATCACAGGCGATCTGTATGGTAGACTTTACAAACGAATTGTTAGGGGGAGCAAAGAGCAACGATGACGCTTCGGCGTCGCCGCAGATAAAGATAGTGACTATCGGAGTGGGGGGCGGGGGAAACAACACCGTAAATAGGCTTTTGAAGGTGGGCGTGAAGGGCACTGACCTTGTGGCTTTGAACACAGACGTTACTCACTTCAAGATCATAGATGACAGGATCAAAAAGATACTCATAGGGAAGAGCATAACCCGCGGCCTGGGAGCCGGAGGCGCTCCTGACATAGGCGCGAAGGCAGCCGAGGTGGACAGGCAGCAGCTTGAGGAGGTGCTCTACGGGGCGCAGCTTGTCTTTCTATGCGCAGGCATGGGAGGCGGAACAGGAACTGGGGCGATGCCTGTAGTCGCACAGATAGCAAAGGAGCAGGGCGCAATCGTGGTGTCCATGGTAACATACCCGTTCGACCTCGAAAGAGTAAGAAAGGTAAAGGCCGAGGAGGGCATACAGAAGTTGAGGAAGTACTCTGACAGCGTGATCATACTGGACAACAACAGGCTGGTAAAGCTTGTGCCAAACCTCCCGATGAACGAGGCGTTTGCCGTTGCCGATGACATACTAGCAAAGGCCATAGGGGGCCTGGTATGGACGATTACGCAACCAAGCCTGATTAACATAGACTTTGCCGACGTGCGCTCCATAATGGGAAGCGGCGATGTGGGTTTCATCTCAGTCGGCACCGGAAAGGGCAACGACAAGGTGACTGCAGCGGCAGAGGCCGTATTGAAGAACAAGCTTCTTGATGTGGACTTTGAGAATGCAAGGGGCGCTCTCATACACATATCAGGTGCGTCTGACCTTACGCTTGGAGATGCGATTAAGGCAGGGGAGGTAATAACCGAGCGCATGGATCCAAAGGCCAACATAAAGTGGGGGGCAAGAATCATCCCTGGATATGAGGGCCAGATAGAGATCGTCGCGATAGTTACCGGGGTAAAGGGATCAAGCATAGTAGGCAAATTCGAGGAGCAGAAGGAGACGACGTACGGCGGCCTCGAAGCCATATGACTGGTTTAATTGCAGGATTTTGCTTTGGCAGCTCTCTTTATTGCTGCCTTCATGCTTAATCGGTGACCAAATGGGAGAAAATCAGTTTGATTATGACGCCTTCTCGCCAAAGATAGCGGTAGTGGGTGTCGGCGGGCAGGGCAGCAACTTGGTGAACAGACTGTATTCGCACAACATAAAGAGCGCGGACACTATAGCCGTAAATACGGACGTCGGGCATCTTAACATGATAAAGGCCCACAAGAAGATACTCATAGGCAAGGAGATTACACAGGGGCTCGGTGCAGGAGGCTTCCCCGAAGTGGCTGCAAAATGCGCGGATATGTCAAGGAAGGAGCTCGAAGCTGCGCTTGCCAACTACAATCTCGTCTTTATTGCGGCAGGCATGGGAGGCGGAACAGGCACCGGAGCTGCGCCTACGGTCGCAAACGTCGCAAGGGAGCTTGGAGCAACGGTCATAGCAACAGTCACATATCCATTCGCGCTCGAGAGATCCAGGAAGCAGAAGGCCGACTGGGGCCTTGAGCAGCTGCAGAAGCAGGCTGACTGCACGATAGTGATAGAGAATGACCAGCTTCTCTCTTATGTGCCAAATCTGCCGATAGAGCGCGCATTTGAGCTCGTTGACAACATAACTGGAAATGCGGTAAAGGGCATATCTGATACAATAACGCTTCCAAGCCTGATCAATCTTGACTTTGCCGACCTCAGGAATGTCGTCAAGGACACAGGGACGGCTGTGATAAGCCTTGGAATGGGAAGCGGGCATGACAGGGTGGAGCAAGCAATAAGGTCCACGCGCATGCATCCGCTGCTCAATGTAGACTATGAAGGGGCAAAGGGCGGCCTGATACATGTCGTAGGAGGCACGAATCTCACGATAAGCGACGCCACAAGGATAGGTGAAGGAGTGACGGAATCGCTTGCGCCTGATGCAAACGTAATATTCGGGGCGAGGATGATGCCTGAGCTTGCCGACCAGATACGCGTCATGTCAGTTATTACCGGAGTGAAGGCAAAGTTCGGAGTGAAGCGGGAGCGTGAGACTGGTTCTGCCATGGCCATAGAGTCGATGGACAGGCTCTACTAACACATCCTCATTATCCTGGCCCGGGCATGGGGAAGTCCATGCCGGCTGCCATCGTGATTAGGCCACGACTGCCTGGAAGTATGCGGTGACGTTGATGAATCTTAAGCCCGTCTTGCTGATGCTCGGAGTTATAGTCATGGCCATACTCCTGCTCCTGTTCCTCGGACCCTTCCTCCTCATGTTTGCGCTCAACTATGTCTTCTACCTCCTTTACTCATGGAAGCTTCTCGGAACGCCTATAACGATAACCTTTTGGGAGTCGTTCTGGCTGGTCATCGCCGCCATAATAATACGCATCATGCTGTTCGGCCAGCATCTCGACTTTATGCAGAGGGCATACATAATGCGCCAGAGGCCAACTGCCCCTCCAAAGCAGAAACAGGCAAAGAGCGAGCCTCCATCGACGTCGTACAGGTAAGCAGGCTTCTGCCGGACTTTACACCGCCACCAGCCCCGATTCAGAGCGCTATATTATCCCCCAGTTCTATTACAGGCAGGCCCAGCTTCTCGCAGAAGAGCCTCACATTGCGTGCTAGCTCCTTATCTACAGGAGCACCTGTAAGCGGATCAACAATGATTATACCCCCTTCGATCTCTATCTGCGTACCGGCCTGCTTATTTACACCAGCTATACTTACCTCATTAAGCCCTCCATGAAGTACCCATGCCGGATCTGGCAGGTAAGCATCATACTCATCTCCAACAGAAACTGTCCCTAAGTCTTCCGGTGCCGCCTTCCTTATGTTCTCTCTCGGCACTTTTAGTATCAATCCACCCTTATTCATCCATAAGTTATGGTAGTCTTGAGTTATAAGAGAGCAGGAGATGTGGCTTCTAGTAACGAAAAGTTCGGGCTTGGCCAGCGGATTTTCATAACTTGTGGCAATTTCTTCGCCATCCCTTAGCGCATAAAGATCAACAAGCCTTTGTTGACTGTGATTAGAATCACCAGACAAACCATGTACTATATAAGCAAAATAGTCTGGATTATGCTCTTTTGGATCGGTCATGCTCCCCCATTCTAGCGTCTCGCGCGTTGGTGTAACCCTACTATGCCTGCTTTTGTACTCTTCATACTTCTCACGCAGCACCCCTGCCCCTGCTAATTCATCTCCGGTTACGTCCAGTACTTTTATAATGTCATCCCTAAAAGGCATGTCCTTTGCAGTATCCAAGGCAATAATCAGAAGGTTTCTCTTCCCCTCCGACATACCTCTAATTCTTCCTGTTTCTGGGTCTATATCTATTATGGCAACGACCTCTTTTCCAAAGCAGATCCGCACATAAGACGGATTTGGATTATCCTTGCTAGAGGAATTCGATACGCTTACTTCCCCACTTTCATAGAATATGTTATCTATAGCATATTGATAATCTATGGTCCTTACCGGTTGGAGTCTAAAGACAAGCCTATCGCGCAAATCCTGATATCTTGTTACGAGCTGCTGTGCATTTTCAAGTCTATCTGTCGATATGCCTGCAGCTTCTGCTATCCGATCTCTTAGCGGCATTTGCGGCGCCATTGCCAGCGTAAGGAGAAGAATTTCTCTTGGAGTGAAGTATCTAGATAAGAAAGTGTCCTGTGTCTTTGAAGTAAACCCAATGCGCGATTCCCCCTCTGTTGTAATAGATGCAACGTGGATATTATCGAAGAATACCCATACCGGGCTCTTCCTGCAATTCCCCTCTGGTTCCCACACATCCCTGTACATCGATACCGGTTCCCTTTGATAGAATACCTCCTTAAGGGGGTATCCTGGAATAAGGCTAATCGGCTTAGGCAGACTCACTTCTCCAGGTATTTCGCGTTCAATATATGCTTCGGGACTTCTTTCCAAATCCAACCGATCTGGACTCTGTAGGGGTCGTCGTTGCCATACACCCCTACGGCTAAGATCTGAGCCTGTTCCTCGTAATAGATTACAAATCGGCGGCACACCAGATGACGGTACACGCGGTACACCAGATGATATTCTATTGGATTCAACGCCCATCTCTTCACACTACCAGTTTTGAATTTTCTCGTATATAACTATTTTCCTTTTGAGCAGATCAGTTACAGTATTTTGTTATTTTGAGATACTCTATAGCACGCGGCCCCTTGCCATCGTGATTAGGCCACGACTGCCTGGAAGTATGCGGTGACGTTGATGAATCTTAAGCCCGTCTTGCTGATGCTCGGAGTTATAGTCGGCATGGAGATGCAAGCAACAACTCATGCAAATACGACCATCAGGAAGCTGAGCACCGTAAGGGAGAGCAGCACGAAGGTTATCCTCCTTAATGTTCTCTTTCTATCCCTTCCATGCTCGTCATTCTTGGTCAGCAGGGACAGGGTCAGCAACACTATCGACAGCGGGAGGAACACCAGAAACGCAATGCCGGCAGCGATGGATACCTGGCCAGTAAGTATGTATCCGCGCTCCGCAGCGGAGCCTGCATACTGGGCGGCGGATATGCCAAATGCATACAAGGATCCAAGCATAATGCTTATTCCCATAAGAGGGCCGTATAGCAGATACCTCCACTCTATTTATATTCATTTCTATACATAATATTCTGAAGGGCCTTAGCTTTTATTCCATCCAGGCTAATGTTGATATAATGCCGGAAGACATAATGTATTCCTCAATGAAAGAAGTGAAGCCTGGAAAGTATATACTGATCGACGGGATTCCGTGCAAGGTCGTGGAGCTCGACTTTTCGGCCCCTGGAAAGCATGGGGCGGCGAAGGTACGGGTCACCGCAGTAGGCGTCTTCGACGGTGCGAAGAGGACGATGCTCGCCCCAAGCCATGCCGATATAGAGGTTCCGATCATCAGCAAGAAGAAGGCGCAGGTGGTGTCAATCGCCGGCACGACGGCACAGCTCATGGATCTCGACACTTATGACACGTTCGACGTGCCGATACAGGAGGAGTTCAGGGACTCAATAAAGGCAGGAGCTGAAGTCGAGATAATAGAGACGATGGGAAGGAAGGCAATATCAAGGATATCAGGAGGTCAATGAGATGGAATTGAAACTGCTTGAAGATAAAGAGAACAAGCTCTTCGGGAGGCACGAGCTCTCAATAGAAGCGAGCTATGAGGGCAAGACGCCCACACGCGACGAGATTAGGGAGGGCATATGCAAGAAGCTAGGCCTCAGCCCGGATACGCTTGACATTATAAGGATAGACCAGGAGTACGGGCTCAGGGTTAGCAAGATTACCGCATACTCATACGGTTCAAAGGAGTCGATGGACAGGTTCGCGAAGAAGTACAAGGAGAAGAAGCCGAAGAAGCCGGCAGACGCGTCTCCTGCAGCTGCGGCAGGGGCTCCGACGGCTGAGAAGAAGGAATGATGGTGTAGACATGGAGGATAAAGCAGTGCAGCATGCGAAGAAGAAGAGCATCAAAGCCTATAAGCCTGCGGCAAAGTTCTGCTCGAAGTGCGGTGCGAGGATGGCGGACCACAAGGACAGGTTTGCATGCGGAAGGTGCAAATACACAGAATGGAAGGCTAACAAGTAGAGGTTGGGTCTGATTGGGGGCCAAAAAATCAGGGCGGGGCGACGGCGCAGGTCTGGCAAGGCCAGTCTCCATCTTCCTACTGATCTTTGCAGTACTACTGCTTATACTCAGCATCCCATGGGCATACCTCTACTCTACCGGGGCCATGAGCTACAGCAGCCTTGAGTATGACTCGGCAGCATCGCTCTCGATGTCCTTTTCGCTCTCGGTGCTTTATTACTTCCTCCTGTACAAAAGGCTCAAACCAGTAAGGATACCGTCGATGCTCGGGCTCGGGAAGGGCAGCATACGGATCTCCAATGTCCTTCTTGGCTTTCTGATCCTGGCGATCCTCCTCACATTGGAGGTAATTGTAGCCGTTGCCTCTTATGCAACCGGGGTCCATATAAGCTCCAATGTAGCTGCGATCTTCGGCTCTGCGCCTGCCTGGTTCCTGGTTTTCTCAGCGATAATTGCTCCGATAAACGAGGAGGTGTTCTTCCGCGGATTCCTGGTTCCAAGGGTCGGAATCCTGGCAAGCGCTGCGATCTTCGGCCTCGCCCACTTTACATACAACTCAACCTTCGGCATAGAGGTCATCGCCGCATTCGTATTCGGGCTGATAAGCGGCTACGTGTACAAGAAGACGAATTCGCTTTACCCGTCTATAATAGCGCACATACTGCTGAACTCAATCTCCCTTCTCATCCTGTTCTCGGTGGTCGTCTGAGGCTTAAGGTAATAGTCGTGGAGCCGAGATACCAGCTGAACCTGGGCTACATTGCAAGGGTCTCAGAGAACTTCGGAGTAGGGGGTTTAGCGCTTGTCAATCCCATAGCAGACAAGGGGGGAAAGAGGGCGATAATGTACTCAAAGCACGCAAAGGACCTTCTTCTCGGGGCAACCGTGTTCAGCAGCCTTGATGATGCGATAAGAGACTGCAGCGTGGTCGTGGGAACGACAGGCATAAGGGAAAAGGCGAGGAGGAACTTCAGGAATCTCCTCCTGCTGGACGATGCAATAGCAAAGATCAATAAGTCAAGAATAAGGAAGAGCGGCATTGTAGGAGTCGTACTGGGAAGGGAGGGAACCGGGCTCAGCACCGAGGAGCTTGAGAAGTGCGACATGCTTGTCCATATAGGGGCGAATCCCGGCTATCCTGTCCTAAACGTATCCCACGCCCTTGCCGTCCTCTTATACGCCTTCACGAAGGCCGGATTTTCAGGGATAAAGGAAGAGGCCACAGCCGAAGATCCGGACAGGAAGGAGCTGGAGTTCCTATTCTCAACATTTCGGGAGCTGATAAGCAGGAAGAAGATAAGGAACAGGCGCGCCGTGATGAATGCATTCAAAAGACTTATATTCAGCGCGCAGCCGACCAGGCGGGAGGTGCATTCGCTGATTACTGCACTAAAGTAAACCGCTTGCCTCTAAACGGCGCGGACCCCGATCCGGATCCGCATGAGGACCAAATCCTGTAGTAGGCGCAAGCTCCTGCGGCGGCGCGCCTGGCATGCGCATGCGATTGCGCCCAGCTGCACGCTTACTTTCCCGACTTCTTTCTCTTTACGATCTTTACCTTCGCAGGCGTGATCAGTACCCTGTTGGCGTCTATCTGGCCGATGTCGCCGTTTATCTTGTCAACGTACCTCTTCAGCTCAGTTACCACATTGCCCCTGGTCGTGGGTCTCTTGTTGAGCTCTGTCATGTCAAGGAGGATTATGTTCTTCTTTGCAAGTTCCTCCTCGATAGGTTTGACGTCATCCTCGCTTGCTATCGATACCGGCTTTATGTACATATCTGCCGGTTCATGGAGCAGATCGACGTCATCCATTTCCACCGAGTTCATGTAATCTTCCACGTTTATCTCTTTGGCCGAGCCAAATGCCTGTCCTAGTTTGTCAAAAACTCCCATTTTTATCACCAATCGCCTTTTTGGTCTGGAGAGTACTACGAACGGCGTTTATATAAATCTTTCTGCCGTCGTCGTTTTGTGGCGGACACACAAAACACTCTGGAAATCCAATTTCTGCGCCTAGGCGAACACTACAATCCGCGTGTTCGTGAGCCTCTTTATGTGCGAGTCGAGCACATCCTCTAGCCGGGACTTCCCCCGGGCACGAGTCTCATGGCCTCCTCAGGCATATTGCTCGGGAAGTCTATTCCTATGGCCTCATACCCCCTCTCCATGAACTGCTTTGTGTACCTGCCTGGGCCACAGCCCGCATCAAGTATCGTCTTCCCTGCCTTTACGTAATCCAGGAACCTCCCAACTTCATCATCCATTCCTGATGCCCCGAAATTCTTGAGCGCCCACGCCCCTGGCTATCCTGTCGTATGCGAGCCTTGTGGCTTCGTATGGACTCATAGCGTCTTCACCTGCTCGAGTATTATCTTTGAAATTTCCTTTCCAAAGAGCAGCTCGGCCCTCGTTGCCGCGCCCTCCTTCCTGAGGTCAGCAACGCTCCTTATGCCATTGTCGTACAAGAGCCTTGCCCTCGCCCGCCCCACCTGCCGCAGCCTTACCAGGTCGACCAGCTCCTTCTTTATCCCATACTTCATCCTTATCCTGAGTTCAAGCAGCGGCCGCGTATTTACCCTTGCAATCTTTCCAAGTTCAGTGCAGGCGTAAAGCAGCCAGTCCGCATTGGTGACCTTTGCGTAGATTGCTCCAGGTGTGGTTCTGTATGCCTGCGTGAGCTCCCTCTCAGGAGTCTCATTTATCCATCTGCGCAGCATGAGTGCCGTGCTCAGCGGCTTTATCGGGTCATAGAACAAAAGCTCTTCAGAGTCGTAATTGACGCTGTTGCCGGAGAGCATGTACTGGTAGTGCATGAATGCCTCGGCAGCATCCTCGGTCTCCCTGACATATGGCCGCATCTCGACAGTGTTTGCCAACATGAAGAGGTTTGCGGTGTCATCCCTCTCCTTCATGAGCGAATCCAGTATCCATCTGGCGGAAAGCGGGTCTATGTAAAGCTCGCTGACCCTCCCGCCAAGTCTTGTTGTGGAGTATACGCTTCCCCTCTTCTCGAGAAATCCCCACTTCTCCAGCTCGCCGAGCACCTCCCTTGTTATCTCCCTGAGCTCAGACAGGCTGGAGTACTGGTATCCGTAGAGCGTTTCGCTGAGGAATCCCAGGATGGAGTCCTCGTTTGTAAGGAAGCGCGTTGCGACGAATGCAAGCACGTGCGTCCTCAGAATCGGCTTCACGCCCAGCTTGGAGACGATGGGTTCGAGTTCTCCTGCTATGTACCTGTCATAAAGGTCTGTGATCTCGTCTCCTGACCTTGCTATGAGAAGGGCCCTGCCGGATTTGTCGTACTTGGGCCTGCCAGCCCGCCCGAAGAGCTGCGTTACCTCGTTCACCCCGATTCTTTCCGCGCCGCCGGCCTCGCTGTACCTGCTCGTATCCCTGACGACCACCGTGTGCGCCGGGAGGTTGACTCCGATTCCAAGAGTGGTGGTAGAGCATAGCGCCTTCAGCAGCCCCTGCCTGAAGGCGTCCTCAACAAGCTTCCTCTGCTCGTTCACCAGGCCGCTGTGATGGAATGCGACGCCATTCCTGATGGCCCTTCCAAGCTTCTCGCATTGCGCCGTGGGGCTGTCGAGTGCGCTTACTGCTGTCTTGCTCAGGGACTCCAGTGCTTTCCTCTCGGCAGAGGACAGGCATCCGGAAACGACCTCGCCGAGTTTCTCCGCACCAGATTCTGCGTTTCTCTTGGTACTATAGAAGAGCAGTATCTGCTTCTTCTTCTCAAGCGTGTCCTGCGTTATCCTCAGTTCCGGCAGCTTGTGGGTGCCGGATAACTTCTCCTCCCTGTCGCCGTAGTGTATCACCGAACCGAACTCCACCCCTTTCTCAAGGGCCACGGGCCTGTAGTCGCTTTCGACGAGCTCGGCGTTCAGCCATCCAGCGAGCTCACCGGAATTTCCTACCGTTGCGCTGAGCGCCAGCATCTGTGCATCCTTGCAGAGCCTCCTCAGCCTCGTCATGAGTATCTCAAGGGTCGGCCCCCTGCCCTGGTCTCCAAGCATGTGCACCTCATCGAAGACCAGGCATCCGGCCTCGCCGAGCCACCCTGCGCCGTGCCTTATAAGGCTGTCAAGCTTCTCTGTCGAGGCCAGCACTATGTCGTACTCCGTAAGCCACTGGTCGAGCGCGTCAAGGTCGCCTATAGACATAGCAATTCTGAGGGACGGGTAAAATCTCCTGAAGTCGGCGAACTTTTCGCTGACAAGGGCACGCATAGGCGCTACGTATACTGCCTTCCTCTTCCTCTCGATTGCCGATTTTATTATCGCCATCTCCGCTATCAGCGTCTTTCCGCTTGCAGTAGGCGCCGCGACAACGAAGCTCTTGCCGTCAAGGAGTCCATTCTCCACTGCGAGCTCCTGCGGTGGCGTGAGGGCCGTGATTCCCTGCGCCGCTGCTGCTTCAATGAACTCATCGGGAATCCTGCCTCTCAGCTCTTCCAACTGCATGCCCTCAGCCTTGGAGAATCAAGTGTAATATAAGACCTGCCAATTTATCTATGTGGCTTAACAGCATGGGCGGGAAATCCCGCGCCGTTTCGGGTGGGAGCCGGTCACTACCGGTTCTGCATGCCCATGCGCCTGGCACAGCCATGCTGCCCAAGGTCAGGCCATATCTATCGTGTCTTCCTGGTAGCCGAGCTGGAGCAGCGCCTTCTTCGCAGCATCCTTGTGGTCGCCCTGAAGCTCTATCATCCCGTTCTTGTAGGTACCACCGCATGCCAGCATGCGCTTCAGTTCCTTCGCCGTCTTCTCCATCTCCTCCCCAGAGAGCCCGGAGACTACGGTCATGTACTTTCTGAACTTCTTCTTCTCCTTGTATATCTTTATCCGCCTGTTGGTCTCCCTGTCAAGAACCTCGCATACACAGATCTCCTTGGGCAGTCCGCACTTAGGGCACATCTCAGGCATTAGGACTTGGCACCTCTCTCGTTAAGCAGCGTGAGAACCTGGGCTTTCGTCCGCCTCATCTCCCTGATCTTGGTCTTCTTGCTTGCCACCCCTGTAGAAGCTATCTTCCTTCTCTCTATGCTGCTCTCAAGGTCCAGCTCCGCGAGCCTGGCCTCAAGCGCCTCCTTTGACAGGCCCCTAAGATCCTTTATTTTCATAATACCACATTGCCCTCCTTTCCAATATAAACCTATTGCCGCTCCACGTCCTGCGTCTTACTGTCCGGCAGCTGCGATGCTCTTCGGCAGCTCAACCTTTTTTATCTTCCTGTGCGGGAAGACAGTCCCGGGCTGCACTATCCTTACCTTTATCCCTATCGCGCCGTACTTGGGGTACGATGCAACCTTCGCCTCGTCGACGAGTTTCGTGACGTTTCCGGCCTTCGGCAGGTATCCAAGCCTTATCTTCATCTGCTTTGACCGCGCCCCCTTTGCAGCGAGCTTTCCAGTAGCCACTATCTCCGCACCGAGAGCGCCGTTGTTCATCACCTCCTTTATCATGGAGTGAAGCAGCCTCCTTGCATTCATCCCGCGCTCAAGCGAGTTTGCGATGTATCTTGCAACGAGCCTCGGTTCTAGCCTCTGGTTCTTTACCTCCGCGACGCTTATCTGCGGATTTTCTATCTTGAACTTCTTCCTCATATTGTCGGTAAGCGCGTCTATAGTTTCGCCTCCCCTGCCTATCACCCTCCCGGGGTTTGTAACATATGTCGTTATCCTTGTGATGATCGGGGTCTTCTGTATCTCAACCCTGGAGAATCCTGCCCTCATGAGCTCCCGCTCAAGGTACTTCGAGATCCCCTGCTTCACTATCAAATCCTCTATAAACTTTCTCTCGACTACCATACGATCACGCCAGCTCCTTTGCCTTCTTCTCCCTCATCTTGGCCGGCGCCTTCTGTTTCACCGGCTTCTTAGCGTCATATCCTGCATTTGTTTCCTTGGCCCACTGCCCCGACTTCTGGCGGATAAAATATCTCATATTGTCAGTTATCGCCTTCTCGTCTCCCTGGCCAAGCCCTATCTCCACTTTTGCATACTCGATGTCGCTGTGGTTTGTGGCCCCCCTGCCGTACATGCCCCTGCCCCAGCTTATACTTCCCTTTGACGGATATCTCCTTTCAATCCTGGTCTTGTTTGCCGAAGAGTGTATTATTATCATCCCCTCGCCGTCAAGTCCGTTGTTCTTCGCGTTTCCCATCGCGTTGAGCAGCGCAAGCCTTACCTCCCGCGCCGCCTTTACCGGATATGCGCCCTTCCTTCCTCCAAGCTCGTGCCTTGCACCCATATGCCGTGAGAACTTCCTGTATAATATAGGCATGCGCATCGTGATTATCCCGTCAAGCGCCGCAAGCGCATTGCTGACCTTCATGTACCTTACCGCGTCGCATGCAGCGCAAAGGTCCTTGTAGCTCGCATTGATATTGTATCGCTGCGCGAAGACAATCCCTTCCTTATCCAGATTGAAAGAATATTTCATAGAGTCACTTCACCGCCAGGAACTTGCTGCCGCGCGTCGCCCTGATGCCAGGCGCGGAATGGACCACGTGCTTGGTCGTATGCGAGAACTCTCCGAGCCTGTGGCCCAGATGCTCCGCCTTTATCTCGAACTCCCTATACTCCTTGCCGTTGTAAACGCCGAACTTCAGGCCGAGCCATGATGGCAGTATGACGGCCTCGCGCGTATGCGTCTTTATCGTCTTTGTGCTGCCGCTCTTCCTCGCCTCGTCAGCCTTTGCACAGAGGGCCTTGTACTCGTATCCCATCCTCCTCACGGCCCGCCTCTCTGCAGACCTGAGGTACGGAAGGTACTTGTCCACAGGCATGCCCTTCCACTCCTCCTCTGTCTTCCCCCTAAACGTAAAGATTCTGGCCATCTAATTCAACCCCTCTTCTTCCTTCCAACTCTCCTTGCCGCAATATGCCCGACTTTGGCTCCAGGCGGGGCATTCCTCGAAACCATGCTCGAGAAGCCCTTATGATGCTGCTTTCCTCCGAACGGATGATCGACTGGGTTTGACTTGACCCCTCTGTGCCCGGGCCAGTATCCATTGATGGCACGCATCATATAATGGTGCTTGCCCGCCTTGAGTATCGGCTGCGCCTCCTTTCCCCCTCCTGCCACGGCTCCGATCTCGGCCCTACACTCTGCGTCGATATAAAGCGTCTTCTTTGATGGAAGCATCACGTTTACCCTGTTCTCGGCATGCGACAGGACCGTTGCAAAGTTCCCTGCAGCCCTGGCCATCCTTCCTCCGTCTCCGGGGGTCACCTCTATGTTGTATATAGGCACACCGTCCGGGATGTTTCCAAGTGGGAGCACACTTCCCAGGGAGACCTCGGCGCTCCTGCCTTCCTGTATCCTATCGCCTATCTTTATCCCCTCTGGGGCTATGAGTATGTTCTCAGCCGAATCATCGTATTTTATCCGCATGAGGGGTGCCGAGTGCCCGGGATCGTCGATAAATTCTATCACTTCGCCGGTAATCCTGCCTGACGCGGGCTGGTTTGCGAAGTTAACATCGGCCTTGAAGGTGTTTTCCGGCCTCCTGAAGGCCCTGCCTCCCTTCCCGCGCCTCTGCACTCGTATCTTCTTTCCCATTGCCTCACCGATTTATCATACAAGCTTCATCTTCCTTGCAATCTCACTGGCCTTAACTCCCTTATCAAGCTTTATGTAAGCCTTCTTAATGTTCCGTATGGTCCTTACGGTGTTTACACTAGAGACCTTGACGCCGAACGTCTTCTCGAACTCCTTCCGTATCGCAGTCTTATCCGATCTCATATCAACGACATATATTATCGTGTTCTCCTTATCAACCTTTCCAAGCGCCTTCTCGGTCGCAATCGGATATAAAAGCGCATTCATCAAAATCAACCCTTAATTCCCATCCTTGCGCCTGCAATGGCTTTTTCCACGTTCCTGACGGCGCTTTCGCTCCATATGGTTATCCTCGGAGCGGCACCTGGGGCCAGCTTTCCGATCGTGAGCGAGGGCAGGTCCGAAAAGTCAAGCCCTGGTATGTTCCTGCAAGCTCTGCTTATCCTATCTGCCGAATCTGCTATTATCAGAACGTTCTTCCTGAACCTTCTCTGCACAGAGGACCTTTTTAAACCCTTTCTCCTAGACGGCTTCCTTGACCTCTCCATCTCCTGCTCCAGGCCTAGCGCCCTAAGCACCTTGAGAAGTTCCCTTGTCTTTGCCACTTTCTCAATTCCGTCATCAACCACTATCGGAAGGGCATTTCCTCCGAAGGGGTGGCCTGACTTCACTAAGTCTGCCATTGCGCATCCAGCAATCGCGGATTCAAGCGCGCGTATATACTCCTTCCTGTTAATATTCTCAACGATCCTTTTCTCAAGCTTGTGCGGATGCGCCCTCCTTCCCTTTGTTGCTGATGGGATCCTCCTCACGTCTCCCTGTGCCCCTCCGCCAAGAGCCTGTCTGGGCCTTATCGCCACTCCCATGTGCCTGCCCCGCCTCCAGCTTGCGTCATACCTCCCTACGTATACCGCTGTCGTGTTAAGCCCTGCCATTAGCGAATGGGCCTGTGGCTGGTAGTTCATGCTCTGCTCCGCGAGCAGCGCCCTCATTAGCAAGTCCTTCCTGTACTCACCGGAGAAGACGGCCGGCAGGGTCACGCTCCCTGAGCCTTTGCCATCGAGCTTGTATAAAGTAACATCCATCCACTATGCACCCTGCTTCGAGGCCTGCGACAGATAAGCCATCTGCGGAACCTTTGCCTTCTCAGTCGATCTGAGCGCCTTCCTTATCCTCAGCAGCCTCTTTGCCGGGCCGGGAACGGATCCGTCTACAATTATAAAGTCGCTCTTGACATTCCCGAAATTCGGAAAGCCTCCCTTTACGTTTACAGTCGAGGCGTCTGCAGCAGTGCCTACCCTGAGCACCCTCTTGTTCAGCTCCGTCCTGTAGTTGTAGCCCATGTGGCCTGCGTGTGGTACGGTGAACATGACCTTTGCAGGGTGCCATGCCCCGAGCACTCCGACATGCCTTACCTTGCCGGTAGCCTTTCTTACGTTCCTTGAGACTCCGAATCTCTTGATGACTCCTGCCCAGCCCTTCCCCTTGGATATGCCTGTTACGTCGATGTACTCGCCTGCGGAAAGGACATCGCTCACCTTTACCTCCTTGCCTAACCACTTTTCAACAAAGGCGAACTTCTCTGCGGTGTCTTTTCCCCCCACAGGCACCTCGAACCTCATTACCCTCTTGTTGCCGAAGCCCATGCTGCCTGCATCAAGGAAGCAGAGGGCCGTGACCCTCTCAAACTCCGCAGCTCCTGACCTCAGCGCATTTAAGTCGTTCGACTTTATCGCCTTTATTCCTACCCTTTTTGCAAGGACCGCATCATAGACCTCTGCGAAAGGTTCAGTGTATAAGTATTTCTTCTTGTAAGCCCTGATTCCGTATAAATATATCTTAGGTATCTCCATGACCGTCACCGCTCTGACAACCTCCATGCCCTTTCCAGGACCTTCAGAGTCGTCGGTCATGGCCACGTGTGTCATGCCTGCCTTGTACGCGACAAGCCCCTCGAAGACAGGCTCTGCTATGGCGGGCCATGCCCTTACCCTTGGCATCTGCCTTTTTGCTCTCCTATGGGGCCAGTATTCTAGAGACCCCTTTCTCATTATTACCATGCATATCTACCGTAGGCGGAATAGTTACCTTAGTATTAAACCTGAAGATAACGAGTAGGTATTACCACTTTTCTCAGGATATATTTATAACCTTATCTATTAAGGGGCAGGGCACGCGCCCTTCCCTGCAACCGCCCTTCAATAAACCTGGCTTTTCTACCCCGTCTGCCTGCCAGCCCTGCCTCAACGCCAGCCACGACTCTCAGCCGCTTCAGCGCCCCATTCAGCGACGCCAGCATGGCTCCTATTTCATCAGCCTCTACGCGGACAACTATCGTATTCCCCTGCCCAATTATGCATGTCCCGTTCCTTGCATGCCTGATATCCCTGCCTATCGCAGCAATATACTCGTCAGGGCTCTTTTTTCCGAGGTCGATCATCAAAGTGGCCTTTAACATTGCCGGATTACACCCTGAGGATATGCCTGTGGCTCGACCTGACGCTTGGCCTGTTCCTGTTCGTTCCGAAGCCCTTGACGCGCATCCCCCTGTGCTTTATCCCTGCGTTCGTGAGCCCCCTGTAAACCCTGCCATTGTGGTTTATTATGCCGGCATAGCTGGCATCGCCCACAATTGCCGGATGCGACCTGTCCACCATTATAACCTCAAAGAATTTGTATTCCCCGTCCTCTCCAACATAATAGGAATTAAGCACCTCGCAGTTTGAGAATCTTCTGCCTGCCCGCTCCTCGGCGATAGCCTGTGCGGATTTCCTTAGCGCGAAGAAGCGCCCGCTCTTCGAGGGTTTCCTTCCGCCCCTCGGTTTTATCCTCTTTCTGAGACCCCTCTCCACCTTGACCCTTGCGACCACCACTCCTTCCTTTGCCTTGTAGCCAAGCTTTCTGGCCCTTGCGATGTTTGTCGGTCCGCCTATCCTGGTCACTGCGCCTTCCCCTCTCCAGACCGCCACTCTCTTCTTGAAGAGCTCGCTCCTCACGCTATACTCGTCCTGAAAGGCCTTTTCCATGTACCTGTATCCTCCCATTTAATTACCATTATCCTGCGCTTCCCATCTTTATACTTTAGGAAAGCAAAAGGCGAAGCAGTGCGCAAATCTTCAATACTATTTGTGTAAATAACCTTTTAAAGGTTTGTTCAGGAAACCCGCCCGGCACGGTGGAAGTGACCTCTTTCCGCAACGCATCAAAAGCGGCCTGAGCTCGCGCAAAGGGATATAAGAATAAGTAGAGAGCATATATGCGCTATATCATGCAAAGTCAGAAGACACAGCAGCACGTCCGCGGCCGGAACCGGGGAGCCGGTCTGCGCCGGATAAAAGGCGAGAGGAGTCAGGCATATCCTGCTGCAAAGAACAAGGTCATCACGGTGCGATTCGGCGAGCTCTGGCTGAGGGGCAAGAACCGCGGTGCATATATAAACATGCTGAGAAGCAACCTTATCAGGCTCATGGCCGGAGAACGATTTGCTCTCGAGTATGGCTATGACAGATTTATAATACGTCCTGGCTCTGATTCCGGCCTGGAAGCGATAAAGGGCGGCCTTTCACACCTGTTCGGGATAAGCAGCTACGAGATAGGATATGCCACTGAGCCAAGTCTGGCCAGGATAAGCAGGCTTGCAAGGGAAGTGCTATTGGGGGCGGGAATCAGGGAAGGGGAGAAGCTCAGGATAAATGCACACAGGACGTACAAAGGGCTAAGCTTCAACTCAATGGACATCACAAGGGAAGTCATTAGCATTGCCGAATCAATGGGAATAGATCCGCAGATACGCGATTACGGACGCGAGATCTTCATAAACGTGACCAAGGACTCTGCATATGTGTCAATGGAAAGGATCAAGGGCCTCGGAGGCCTGCCGGTAGGCACGAGCGGAAAGGGCGTTGTACTACTCTCCGGAGGCATAGACTCGCCAGTAGCTGCGTGGTATGCAATGAAACGGGGCATTAAGCCCGTTTACGTGCACTTCCACGGATTCCCAAATGCCGGTGAGGCGATTGCCTCAAAGGTGCCGAGGATAGTAAGCATTCTCTCGGCATACAGCCCTGGAAGCAGGGTTTACTATGTGCCATCGCATCTCTTCCAGGCAGGCACGCTGAAGAGCGGAAGGTTCGAATTGATCCTCCTTAAGGCATTCATGCTCAGGGTCGCAGAGCTCGTTGCGAAGAGTGAAGATGCCGAGGCGATCTTTACCGGGGAGAGCCTCGGCCAGGTGGCGTCGCAGACCGCATCGAACATGCTCGCGGAGCAGTACGGGCTCAAGATGCAGATCCTCCGCCCGCTGGTCGGATTCGACAAACAGGAGATAATCAATAAGGCCATGGCAATCGGAACGTACGAGGAATCAATAAAGCCGTACAGGGACGTCTGCTCGATAAATGCAAGGAATCCCGCAACCCGCACCGACGTGGCCACGATTGCAAGGCTGATAAAGGATGAAAGGATACAAGGCCTTGCAAGAAGGTCGCTGAAGGCATCGACCATAGTTGACAGCCAGCAAGGGGGGCGGGAAACCCCGCACCCTCCAGGCTGACATAACTGACAGAAGACGACGGAAGATTGGCAAAGTCAGGGATACGTGTCTGAGCCAAGGCAGACTCCACTGCAGACCTCCACCGGCGGGGTCGTAAAGTTGTAGACGAGAACCTGGCCTGCGATTCCATTGCCTCCGTAGAAGAAGCTGTTGATCCCGCCGGTCCCTCCAATTCCTCCGTTTACCGAGTAGTTGCCTTTGGTATATCCTCCTGGCCCGTAGGCTAGCAGCACCATCGCGCCGCCACCGCCTCCTCCCCCTCCGGATCCTACCAGCCCTGTTATGCCGTCGCTGCCATTCTGTCCGTCAGCGGTTATGCGCCCTGGAAGCAGCCTGTTTGCCTGTATGAAGACGCCATATGCGCCCCTGCCTCCGGGACCTCCGCTCGCATAATGGCTCCCCTCACCGCCTCCCCCGCCTCCTCCAGCCGTATAATTGTCTATGCCATTGGCATACCACGATGCTATAACGTCCGCGTTTATCTCAGGAACAGGGGGAACAAGTCCCGGTAGCATGGTACACTGTATTCCTGTGACAACGTAACTGCCTCCGCGTGCAATCGTATTCCCGCCGTACGACGCGCAACCGCTTCCGGCACCTCCGCCCCCGCCATAGGAGAGCGGGAATGATGCCCCTCCGGTAGCGTTGGCCTCTATGGTGCTCTTTATGTACGGATTGACGCTCCTTTGTGGCCTGCCTCCGGAATCGGAGAGACCGGAGCTTACCGTGCCATAGTTGATGAAGGCGCCTCCGGCAACAATGCTATGCCCGTTCAGGGTAAGTACGGTGCCCTGCGTTACGGTCACGTTTCCCCTGACGTTTACGTTGCTTGTGAGGTTCTGGGAAGTGTTGAATATCATGCTTGGATATATGCTGAAGTATATACTTTTCGATGCCGCGCTGTAGTTCCTGGTCGCCTGCGAGGCAATGGTGATATTGTACACGCCTGGATCAGGGGCCATGCTGTAAGACCCTGATGAGGCTGTGTTTGCGACTCCGGTCCCGTTCAGATAAAGGGTTCCGTCAACCTGGTCTGACTGTGAGCTTATGGAAAAGGAGACGTTTTCCTGCTGCCCGTTGAAGTCATGGCTTGAGGGGCCGCTGAGTCCAAGCTCTGGGAAGCCCCTTGTAATTATAAGCGTTTCGGACCCCGAGTACCTTCCGTCGTTTGCATCGTATGCAACCAACTTGTATGTGCCTGCCGCGAGCATCCTGGTGTTAAATACCGAGGGCATTGCAAGGGTGTTTCCCGATGCCGTGGTGACTAGGACATATACGCGGCTGGTATTGTGGCCCTGGGCGGCTATTGCGCTTACTGTGTCGTTATGCCCATATCCAGACGGGTCGGCCTGCACAAAGAGCGCCGGCGGCGGGAGGAGCAGGTTGAAGAGAAGCACGATGAGCACGGCAAGGAGCACAAGCCCTGCGGCAACGCTTATCTCCATCTCCGTCTTCCACAGCGGGTGCTTGGCCTTGTGGTGCCTCTTGTGCAATGGCCTGTTGTCTGAAAGCGCCATGATTCTAGAGTATCAACACCAACAAATATAAACCATAGCAGGAGCGCGGGCAAAGCTTGGCTGCATTGTGCTCAGGCAAGTGTCCCGGCCGGCGAATTTGCAGCAATCTCCTTCTTGCTCGCCTTCTTGCCGTAAAGTTCGTTGAACTTATAGCATCTGTCGGAGCAGTAGTGCCTTATAGCCCCGTTTTTCTTGACATAGATGAGGCCCGTGCCTCTCTCAATCTCCTTTATGCAGTAAGAGCACTTAACCATCGTAACCACAGCAAACAGCTTATCTCGACCTTATCGGCTTGTCCTCCCTGTTCGTATCGTTCAGCCTTATGTAGTCGCCCTTCTTGACCCTGCCGGCGATATTCCTCCTTATGACCCTGCCCTTGTCGTTTCCCTCGAGGATTTTGCACATTACCTGCTTAATCTCGCCATAGATGCCGGTCCTTTTAGGCGCGAGGTCCACCACTTCGGCCAGCCATCCTTCGAGCCTCTTCTCTTCAGCCATAAAGATCACGCTTGCGGTGCATTCTTCTTCTCCGCCTTAGGCGCAGCGGGAGCCGCCTCCTTTTTCGGCTTTGGCGCCTGCTTCTGTTCCTGCTGTTTTTGCTCCTTAGGTGCCTGCGCAGGCCTCTCCTCGCCGGTGCTCCTCCCTGTTATCTTCGAGATCACTTCCTTCATCATGTGCTCCGACCCTCCAGGTTTTTCTATCGAGGCAGCGGCGCACGGGACGTTTATCCCGATCGCCTTCCCAAGCTCAAGTTTTGTAGGAAGATAGCCGTATGCGATCTTCTTCTGCTCGCAGAGGGTGGGTATATGCATTACCACCTCCTCCGGGTCGACATCCTCGGCAATCACCACGAAATTGGCAAGGCCGCGCTCCACGCTCTTTGTTACCTCGTTTGCACCCTTCCGTACCGTCCCGCTCTGTTTTGCCAGCCCCAGTACCTCCGATATCCTTGCAGCCACGTCCTTGTTCGTCTCGAATTTCACATATGCCTTTGCCATTTACAACACCTCATCTCATTGGTGCAACAATTAGTTGCGCTAACCTAGCGGTTAGTAGACAGATATATTGCTCAGATAAACTTAAATACCTTCAGGTCTGTGCCGCATCAGAAGGATGTTGAAGTCGGCTGAAGTAGCGCATCGGAAAACGCGGCCGGCTAATCAAGGAATGACTCGGGAGTAGGCGGATTCTCTGGCACTCCCTTCCTCTTCCTTATCTCTTTTACCACCTTGTCCTGCAGCTCCCTGTTCAGTTTCTCATACCCCGCATACTCGGGATACCATATCGCCTTTCCCTGCGTCAGCCCCCTTATCTCGTTGGAGAAGCCCTTTATGACCTCGGCCACCGGCAGCTTCGCGATTATCGTGACATTCTCATTCTCCTGCTGTATGTCCTGGATCACGCCCCTCTTCCCCTGGATGAATGATATGACGTCGGAGAGGTGCTCCTGGCCTATGTTGATCGTGAATTTCTGCTTAGGTTCCATGAGCACCACTCCTGCACTGAGCATGCCTGCATATATCGGCCTGCGAATCGCAGGTATTATCTGCGCCGGGCCCCTGTGGACCGGATCCTCGTGGATCGTGGCATCGGTAATCGAAACCTTTATCCCGGAGCACTTCTCGCGTGCAAGCGGTCCGTCCTTCACCGCCTCCTCGAAACCCTCTATGAGGAGCTCCATCACCTCGTTGAGGTACTGCACCCCCTTCGTTGCGTCAATGAGCACGCATCTTGTAGATATGTCGACGAGCCCCTTTGCCTCCTCCCTGGTCAGCCCCGCCTTTATCAGCGGCTCCACGTGCGCCTTGCCCTTGGGCTTGCCCTCCCGCAGCTCCCCGCTCTCTATCAGCTCCACGACGCCGGGCTCCAGCGGCTCAACGTTGATGTAGAAGCGCGTATGCTTGTTTGGAGACTTGCCTTCGACGTCCTCCACGCCCCTCTCGATAGTTTCCCTGTACACCACTATGGGCTCACTCGTTGTTATCGGCACCTTGAAGTCGTCCCTTATCTTCGTCTCGATGATCTCGAGATGCAGCTCGCCCATGCCGCTTACGAGATGCTCCCCTGTCTCGGGATTCAGCTCAGTGACTATCGTCTGGTCGCCCTTTGTGAGCTCCCTTAATGCCTCTATGAGCCTGGCCATATCCCTCGTATCCTTTGCCTCTATCGCCTTTGTAACAACCGGCTGCGAGTAATGCTTTATCTGCTCAAACGGCTCTATGTTATTCTCGCTTACAGTGTCCCCTATGGAAGCGTTCTTAAGACCCACTATTGCGGCTATGTTTCCCGCTGGCACGGCATCTATAGCCACCTTGTCGGGGCCCATGTACAGGCTTACCGTCTGGATCTTCTGCACCTCATTCACCCCCGTGCTGTATACTTCTACTCCTTTCTTCACCGTGCCGGAGAAGACCCTGCCTATCGCCACTTCGCCGCTGTGCTGGTCATAGTTTATCCCGAAGATTATCATGCACACCGGGCCGTTCCTGTCCACAGCCAGCATCGACTTTCCATCCGTGCTGTTAAGGTCCCCGTGCCAGAGGTGAGGTATCCTGTAGTGCTGCGCTGCTGCCGGATCTGGCATGTGCTCTATTATCATCGAGAGCACCGCCTCGTCTATCGGGGCCACCTCCTGGAGCCTCTTCTCGTCGTTCTTTGCCGACAGGTCCCATATGTCCTTGAACGTTACCTTGTACCTTTCCATGATTCTCTTTGAGATCGCCCACTTCTTGTAGGCGCTCCCGAAGCAGATGCTGCCCGCTTCGACGCTCACCTGCCATTTCTTTGCGAACTCCTCCGGCGCAAACCTTATTATGAGCTTGTTTATGTCGTTGATGAGCCTTAGCAGCCTCTCGAAGGCCTGCTCAGGCGTGAGCTTGAGCTCGTTCAGGAGCCTGTCTGTCTTGTTTACGAACAGGACTGGCTTCGCCCTCTCCTGCAGCGCCTGCCTGAGCACCGTCTCTGTCTGCGGCATGATCCCCTCGACAGGATCAACCACTAGCACAACGCCGTCCACCGCCCTCATTGATCTCGTGACGTGGCCTCCGAAGTCCACGTGCCCTGGCGTGTCGATAAGGTTTATTATGTAATCCTCGCCGTTGTAGTCGAAGCCCAGGGAGATGTTCGCGGACTTTATGGTCATCCTCCTGTCCTTCTCGATGGCCTCATAGTTTGTGTAGAGCGCATCCCCTGCCACGGTCTTGGATATGATGCCGGCACGTGCAAGGAGCGAATCTGTGAGCGTCGTCTTTCCATGGTGCACATGCGCAATGATCGCCACGTTCCTTATATGCCCTGCTGAGTTCATGATCCTTGCTGCTTCCTCTACCACGAGCTCCTTCCTTACCATGCAGTCACCTCGCCCTCTTTGCTATGCGCTCTCCCTCAACCCTCTTCTTTATGGCATAGCTGTCAGGGCTGTTGTTTGCTGCAAGCATGAGTTCGTTGGCGAGAGCCTCTGCAAGCGGCCTCCTGTTCCTGAATGCGCCTATCAGGGCGGCAAGCGCGATGTTCTTTAGTGCTACGTTGATCCTCCTCTGAGCGCTTATTCCCACAGCGATGTTGTAGCTTATGCCGCCGTATCTGACCCTTGTGGTGTCCTCTATGGGGGCGGAGTTCTGGAGTGCATTAATAAGTATCTGAAGCGGGTTCTTCCCAGTCTGCCTGTTTACGATTCCGAAGGCTTTCTCGACGACGTGCGTCACCTTGATCTTCTTTCCCTGGAGCCTCCCCTTGGTTCTTATCACCTTCCCGCCAATCTTCTTCCCGGTGCCTCCCCTCATGAGCTTGTTTATCAGCCTCTCAACGACGCTTATGTGTGATGTATAGTAGGCGAGGAACTTCCTCCTTCCGTAGATGTTCGGGTATATGTACGAGCCGAGGTTCACGTATGCTGCAATGCTGCCGTCTATTATCTCGACCTCCTTCGGATTGTATTTCCCGAACACGAGCTGCTCGACCACGCTGTAGCGCTCTGCTGCTTTTTGATTATGCTCCTTCTTTAACGTCATGAGTGCCGCTGTTTCCTCGGATGCTGAGACCTCACCAGCCACAGCTCCGGCGGGCTGTGCATTCTGCACAGCAACTGCCTTCCTTCTCGTGCTCCGCTTTGGTTTGGGTGTCTCTGCCACCTTCTCCTCTCCCTGTGCTTCGGATGCCTGCCCAGCGGGTGCATGTACTTCAGGTGCCTGCTCTGTCATGATGATCATCTCTTTGGCTTCTCCTTCCTGCCCTTGACAACCTCGAATATGTCAGCGCCGTTTATTGCGATTACCCTGAAGCGCAGTCCTGGTATGGAACCCATGGCGCCTCTCTGCGAGCCTCCCATGCCCTGTATCGTGACCTCGTCATGTTCCTCTATGAAATTGATCGAGCCGTCATATGGGACGTATGCCCCTACAATCTTCCCGTTCTTCACCACCTGCACCCTGACGCACTTTATGAGCCCAGAGTGCGGCTGCTTCTGCTGGAGCACGAACTTCTGCAGCACAAGGGCCTTTGCCATCGGCACGGTTCCCACAGGGTCGTACCTCTTCTTTATCTTGAAATATTTCCTCTTCCACCACTTGTTAAGCATGCGGTGCTTCTTCCTTTTCTTTATGAGCTCCCTTGCTGCAAATTCTCCCTTCGGCAAATAGTCACCAGTCAAGCATATTCCGCATCAAGTATCTTAGAGTTTCCAGATTCTATTATGGCAAGGCTGTTGACAGAGAAGGGCCTTCCGCATGCCGCCCCGAGCTCAAGGGAGTTGCCATTGAACCTTATTACCTTCATCCCGGCCACACCGCATATGTGCGTTAGGTCGTCAATAATCTCCTTCTTTCCCTTTATCGCGACAACAACGGCCTTTGCGCTGTTTGTGCTTATGAGCCTTGAGACGCTCCTGTTGCCGAAGCTCACCTTTCCCGTGTCAATGGCTAATCTCAGATCGTTGGTAAGGTCACTCATGGTAATCAATTAGGCAAACAGAAGAGGAATGCACGTGCACCCGCGTATAAGCAGCCTATTTGGCAGTAAGGTATGAGTGCAAAAGATATATAAAGCTTGAGAAGATGGGGATCGGCACAGGCGATGAAGGGTCAAAAGCCGGCGCACAGGCCCCCGGTATTTACGGAAAGTGGTGGTGCCTGCTCTTGCCTGCCCTGTGAATCTATTCATGGAAGGACGGCTGACCCATATAGATAAATAAGCCCTGCAGGCATATTATGCTGAGGGCATGGAGAGACTGGAATGCAGCAGGATAGCAAAGCGATATGGCCGCGGCGCATATGCGCTCAGAGACATAAGCCTGTCGATACCGGCAAGCGGGATATTCGCGCTGATAGGGAGGAACGGGGCCGGCAAGACAACGCTCGTCAGGATACTTGCGACGCAGCTGTCGGCCACCTCGGGTTCTGCCCATATAGACGGAATCGACGTGCTCCGTCAGGCCCAGAAACTCAGGGAAAGGATAGCAAGCGTGCCGCAGGAAGCAAGGGCCGTCGGATGGCTGACGGCGAGGCAGTCAATGGTCTCTTACCTGCTCTGGCGCGGCTTCGGCTATTCTGAGGCCGTGGAGAAGGCTTCCAGGGCGGCAAAGCAGCTTGGCATAGTCGGGTCGATGGACCTTCCTAACAGGATGCTTTCCGGAGGGAATAAGAGGAAGGTACTTGTTGCAAGCGCGGTCGCATCCGGTGCAAGGATACTCTTCCTTGATGAGCCGACAACTGGCCTGGATCCGATCTCGAGAAAGGAGCTGTGGGACATCCTAATGTCGCTAAAGGGAAAGCATTTCATCTTCCTCACTACGCATTACCTCGAGGAGGCAGAGTATCTGGCGGACAAGATAGGCATATTGGATGGAGGAAGGCTGAAGGCGATTGGGACGATGGCAGAGCTGAGGAAGATGGTAAAGCGCCATTACATAATCAGGACCCTCTCCGACGGAGCTGTGGCAAGGCCTGTGAGCGGAACCCTTACAAGAGGCGCAGATGGCCACTACCAGATATCTACCACGGAGTCAGAGGCGTACAGAATATCCAAGAAGCTGATAAAGAGGGGCATAAAATTTTCAATGAACCCGCTCACACTCGATGACATCTTTTACTACATAGTAAAGAAGCCGATAGATGCTGATGATTATGGAAAAGAGGAATCGCGGTAGCCAGATACTGGCTTCGATACTGGTAAATGCGATATACGCAATGGTCAATTATCCGATCGTGCTAATAAGCACGCTCCTAGCGCCCTTCTCGCTGCTTATCGTGATAACATTTGTCAGCCATGGCGCGCTCCTTCCGATAGCCATAGGCGGTGCCCTGATAATGACAATTATAGGGGCAGGGACAAGCCTGCAGCAGGATCTCTCGCATCTGAAGAACGACTTCAAGCTGCAGGATATGATAGTGAGCTCGCCCACTACGGCACGCATGTACCTTGCAGGCATGGCGGCATCGGAGATCATATACTCCCTTCCCGCGCTTCTCGTTCTCGCCGCGCTCGCAGGCCTGTACATAAGTGCGCCGGCGATTGCATTCCTCGAGATAGTGGCCGTGCTTGCTGTGATGTTCGTCTTCTCCGTGTCCCTCGGTTTCCTGCTCTCCACTTTTACGTCTGACGTTGTCCAGAGCTGGGCGTTTGCCGGGATAGTCTCGACAGTGCTATCGGCGCTCCCCCCGGTATACTATCCTATAAGCTACATACCGCAGCCGCTGCAGTACCTGGCATATCTCTCCCCAGCGACTTACGCGGCGGAGATACTGCAGAATGCGATAGGTGCGGTGACGTTCAGCAGTTACAGCATAGCCGTTGACTGGCTGGTAATAGTGGCCATAGCTGCGGTAATGGCCTTCCTTGCAATAAGGAAGTCCAAATGGAGGGAAGACTGAGAAGGCTGCGCGTAAACCCGGAATCCGGCAGCAATGGGATCTGCCGCTATTCTGTCGCAAAGTCAGCGATCCGTTTCCTCTCCTTGATGCTCTTCACCGTCAGGTCGGCACCCGCGGCCCGGAGCTCAGCCTCAGAGCAGTTCACGTTGGCAACTCCGAGCGCAGCCAGGCCGGCCTCCTTTGCATCGCGTATCAGGCGCACCGAGCCTGCGACTACGAGAATGCCGTCCTTATCAATGCCGAGTTCGCTCTCGATCCCCTTGAGTGCAGTCTCGATAATGTCACTGTACGTCTTCCCGGCTTCCCCAAAATAGCCTGTCTTGAAGAATCCGCGTATGCCGGCCTTCTCCACCTTGAACCTCGTTATCTTCTCCGCCTCCCCGGAGACAATGCCCAGCTGCACGTTCCTCTTCCAGAGTTCTGCAAGGAGCCCGCGTGCGCCTGCAAGCAGTACTATCCTGTCATGGCCTGCGACATTGTAGTATGTATAATAGAGGTCTTCCATGTACCTCTTCAGCTTTCCATTTATCTCGTCGTTGTCCATGTGGCTCTGAAGGAGAACATCCTCTGCGATGTCCTGCGAGGTCCACCCCCAATACTTCCCGAGGTCCACTGGTACGACCCTTCCGTATATATTCCTTATGGACTCTGAAACGTACTCCGAAACGTCCTTGCTGTCCGCCAGCAGCAGATTTGGCACGTCGAATAATACCAGTTTGTACATGAAAGCACTCTCCACTCTCGCCGTGCCTACCTCGCAAGCTCTATATCTGCCTTCTTTACCGTCTGCCTCTTTGCATGTGCAGCAAGCTTTACCGCTTTGCCCGCCATTGCGTATGCCGACTTGTTCAGTATCTCCGACAGCTCATCAGCCGCAGAGTCGCTTACTCTCACCGCTCCGGCATCTTTAAGTATTTTCCTAGCAGTAAGCTTTGTAATACCCATGGAGAACAGTGTATTTTATACAACGAGGATTAAAAACCTTGCCTTAAGGTTGGGATTATGGAAGTAAGCGGGGTAACCAAGCCAGCTCACGTGCGGTATGGCGCCATTGAAGTCAGGGACCTGAAGCCAGGCGATCTTGATGCCCTGTCGGAGTTCATAATCCAGATATACGCCGAGTATCCTACGGCCATGTGGTTCGAGAGCCGGCCGACCAGCCGCGATATCAGGATGCTGTTCAAGTACAAGCTCATGGGCATGGCAGATGGCAAAGTGGTGGATATTGTCGCGGTCAGTGATGGCGCCATACTTGGAGAGTGCGAGATCGCTGAGATAACCAACGATACCGGCTACCTTGGGGTAATAGTGAAAAAGGAGGCACAGAGGGAAGGAATAGCGACTATGCTCATGGAGTGTGCATATGGGCAGGCCAGGCACATCGGGCTTAAAAGGATAATTGCAGAGGTGGTCGCCGAGAACGATGGCGCAAGGCGTCTATTCTCAAAGAATAACTATGCGCTGGCAGCCGGCGAGGAAAGGCTGGTGTCCATAGGCGGAAAGGAGCACGAGCTGCTGGTATTCGAGAAGAGACTCTGACCTCTTAGCGCGTGGCATTGTACACAGCGACGAGGCTCCCGTTGGTCTGTGAGATGACCGAGTACACTGACTGGTTAGTATATACTGAAGAGTAGTTCACCACCCAGACCTTCGCAAGGTTCCTGCCGTCCAGCGAAAAAGCGGCGTGGTAATCGGCATGCACCACCACATTGCCATAGCCAATCCTGTCCACGTATGCCATTACCGCCGGGGTTCCAAGCGAGTAGGACCTGGTTATTGCAATTGGATATGCACCTATTGCATAGTTCATCCCAGGCACAAGACCGGCTACCGTGCAGTTGTCCGTATACGTATTTTCGGTCCTGTTGACAAAGCCGTACTTCGGGTAGTCATATGAATATACAAGGTATGTTGGGCACGGTGTTGTCTGGTTGCTTATGAACGACACAACGATATGCCAGCTCCCGCGATACTGCGAAGGCGTGACATTTGTTACGTTCACTATGGCGTTCGGGTTATGGCTCTGCAGATAGTTTACCACAAGTGCCTCAGCCTGCTGTTCAGTAACCGCTTTCTGCGAGAAGACCCCGCTCTGGAAGGCATAGTATACCGCAGCCAGCGCGACAACTATTATGACTGTAAGTGCCAGCGCTCTCAAGAGCAGATCCATGACTATGCAATGGGAAGGAATGTATAAAAGGGTTGCGAGAAGGTGCCTGCAGGCTCATGCCCTGCAGTCCAATTGGAAACAGCAGCGCCAGCTCCGCGTGTTCTATATCATAAAGCATCACTGTATCTGGTCCTGTCATGCCCCTGCATCAGGCAAGGCCAAGAAGCCTTGCATGCCCTTTGAGATAGAGATAAAGTGCAACGTACACCGGCACCTTTATCTCCCCTCCGTAAGGCCCAAAGCTCCTCCCGTTCATAAGCAGCGGGAATCCGGTATCAGCCTTTATCCTCATCTCCTCCCCTTTGAATGCTATGGCATCCCTCATCGGATCAAACCTTGCAAGATCCGCCACCGAGCCCACTGCCTTTGCCACAAGCCCTGTGCTCCCGTGTATGGAATTGGGAAGCCTTATCAGGTGCGATATGTCGGTTGTCACGTTCTTGTCTATCCTATCACTCTGCTTTACCCTCTGATTCTCGAGAATTCTCTTCCAGAACTCCGCCTTGTCCTTTATGTAGACCATGTCCCAGTTTCCGTTGTTTATCCCGAGTTCAATCAGCGCCCTCTTCCTGTATATCATCCTTGCGGTGGGTTTGTCAATCCCAAGGGCCATGAGCGCACCGATTCCGTTATTCATGTCAGCAAGGAACTGCCTGGCCATCTTTCCTCCCCATCCCCTGTCGGCATGGCGCGGGCCCCTGAGCATCTTGCCGCGCATCCCTAACGTCGGGAAGAATTCCCCCATCTCCACCCCCCTGCCTGAGATATAGTCGGTTATCTCCTTCCTTGCCGCGGAGTCCAGCGCAAGCACCGACTTGTCGTTCACATGGACATGGTAGCCACGGTTGCCGCTGAAATTGATCATCATATCCCTTCCGGAGAACCCGAAATCCGGCACAAGGAAGTTCTCGACGAGCTTTACCGTCTCGGCCTTTACCTCTTCAAGGCAATTTGCGCACACCCAGGACCTGCCGTGCAACTTCTGGCACCCGAGCTCCATGTCGGTGGCGTCAAGGTCGAAGACCAGCTCGGTGCCGAGCCAGCCCTTCCGCTCCATCGGCCTGCCGGCCGGGTCTTTGTAATATGAGCAGGAATACGAGACGTAGGGAGGGGCCTCTGCAGCTAAATACCTTCTCAGCTCGTCGGAACTCCTGAAGGCAAGATGGCGAAAGGCAATCTTCCTCTCAAAGTCCCCGACCCCGAACTCCCTCTGGTCAAGCCTCTCCGGCCCTATCCCGACCTGTTTCCTGTAATAATCAGCGAGGAGCCTTTTTACAAACCGTATCCCATCCTCATCGGCCATGCAACCGAGACACCATGGCCCACGAAAATATAAGAAGCCGATTACGTGGGCGCATCCCTTTTATATCTTATCGGAATCAGTTATCTCTGCAGGTTTGGATATGAAAGGCACGGCAAAGGCGGTAAATCAGGACGTCTTCAGGGCCTATGACATAAGGGGCATCTATCCCTCGGATATAAATGAGGAACTTGCCGAGTCGGTAGGCAGGGCGCTCGGAAAGTTTATGGGGAAACCGAAGAAGGTGCTTGTTGGCATGGATGTCAGGGTCAGCAGCCCGGCGTTGGTGAAGCGCCTCATAGAAGGGATACTCAGCCAGGATCTCGAGATCCTCTATGCGGGAATAATACCGACTCCTGTTCTCTATTTCGCAATATCGCACTATAAGCTCGACGGCGGAATCTCAGTCACTGCAAGCCATAATCCGCCTGAATGGAACGGTTTCAAGATATGCAAGGAGGATGCACACGTCATAGGTCTTGGTTCCGGCCTGGAGAAGATACGCGATTTGATAAACAGCGGCAGTCTGGGCGGGAATGGCAGTGGCATAATGGAGGACAGGAGCGGAAGCATAACGAACGAGTATCTCGAGTTCGTCTCAGGCAAGATCGGCATGCTGAACGGGCTCAAGGTGGGCATAGACCCCGGGAACGGGGCATACTCGATAATTGCGGCGGAGACCTTCAGGAAGAAAGGAGCTGAGGTATTCCCTATAAACGACACTCCGGACGGCAGATTCCCGTCGCGGTCTCCGGAGCCGAAGGAATCGACAGTATCAGGCCTGATGGAGCTTGTACGATCAAGGGGTCTGGACATGGGCATTGCCTTTGATGGCGATGGAGACAGAGTCCTATTCGTAACCGATACCGGCTCTGTCATAAGCATAGACACGGTGCTTGCACTCCTGGTCAAGGCCTATCTAAAGAAAGGAGAAAAGGTGGCTTACGAGGTGTCTGTTTCGAGCGCTGTTGAGGACGCTGTCAGGGAGAAGGAAGGCATACCAATTCTCTCAAAGGTCGGGCATTCGCATCTAAAAGACCATATGAAGTATGAGAACTGCAGATTTGGCGGCGAGATATCAGGGCACATGTACTTCCAGGAAGTGTACGGGGGTGACGACGCGCTCTTCGCCGCCCTTAAGGTTGCAGAGCTCCTTGTAAAGAGCGGTAAGAGCCTCTCAGAGCTTGGCGCCGGGATGCCAAGATACGTGAAGGCATCAGAGGAGCTTCGTGCGGCGGATTCGAAGAAGTTCAGGGCGATGGACATGATTGCAGCAAGGCTCTCGGAAGACAAGAGGAACAGGATAGTGACGGTCGACGGGATAAAGGTAATTACTCCGAAGGGATGGTATGTGCTGCGAGTGTCTAATACCACTCCGTGCATACGCTGCACAGCAGAGGCAAGAAACGAGAAAGACCTTAAGGAGCTCCTTGAAACTGCACGGGGCGAATTCAGCAGGGCATACAACAAGCTGTAACATGGTGTTTTGGTGGAGAGACTCGGGATAAACGGAGTGACGGTGGAACTTGACGGGTCGAGGCTATTTGAGGAGGGCCTGGAGCTAAGGCCCAGCATAAGGATGCTAGGGGACCTAAACGGGGTCCTTTTTGACAGGAAGGTTGCCGCCAAGCAAGACGACCGTGCCCTGTACTACATGTACAGGCAGGTAGGGTGCGGCAGGAACCCAACCTTCCAGAAAAAAGGCATAAGATATGACATAACAATAATTCCGGAGTATGATATAGGGAGGGAACTCAATAAGACCCTCGGCCATTATCATTCCGTGGCCGAGAAGGGGCTCTCGTATCCAGAGATGTACGAGGTAATAAAAGGCGAGGCACTCTACGTCTTCCAGAAAAACGTCAGCAACGCCTACTACGACGCCCTCATTGTAAGTGCAGATGCAGGAGACAAGGTCCTTGTGCCCCCGAATTACGGCCATATAACGGTGAACAGGGGGAGAGGGACCCTGGTAATGGCAAATCTGGTAAGCGACTTCTTCAAACCTGACTACCAGAGCATAATAGACAAGCGGGGAGGGGTGGTATACGCACTGACCGATGGAAGCACCGTGTTGAATGATGAGTACAAAAGCGTGCGTATCCGCCACGTGAAGGGAGCCGAGTCAGTGAGCCCTGCGGCCAGGAATACGGACTTGTATGACCAGTTCCTTGCAGATCCGGATAAGTTCGAATTCCTACAGAAGCCCCATCTGCTCCGGGGCATTGCCGGCCTGGGCTGACGCTCCTAAACATGCGCTTCATGCCGGTGCAGCATGCGTTCATCCCTGCCAGCTAATTACTGAAGTCAAAACCAAGAATCCTTGAGATGCGTGTAGCCGCCTCCAAACATCTGCCTTCTTCAGCCAGCGACAGCAGAAGACGGAGGGCTTTCGGTGTATCAAGGTCATCATCCATTGCCGAGATAAACTCGGCCATTGCGGAGCTATTTTCCCCAGCTCCGCCCCTCCTACTGCCATACGAAAGGAAGCTCTTCATCTTCAGTACTTCAGTCTCAGCCACATTAAGCTCAGCCTTGTCGTACTCCCATACCTTCCTGTAATGGTGCTTTAGAAGCATCCACCTTACCGCATCGGCAGAGTGCCTCTCCAACAGGTCCGAGACCATGACGAGGTTATGCAGCGACTTTGACATCTTTTCGCCCATGTACATGACCATAGCCGTATGCATGAAGTATCTTGCAAGCGGGCGCTTTCCTGTAAAGCTCTCAGATTGTGCTATCTCGCTCTCATGATGCGGGAAGTCGAGATCCCTGCCGCCGCCATGTATATCTATCTGCTTCCCGAGATACTTCATGATTATGGCGGAACACTCGATGTGCCAGCCCGGCCTTCCCCTTCCCCACCGGGCTTCCCAAGATGGTTCTCCTGCCTTCCATCCCCGCCAAAGGACGAAGTCAAGTGCGTTTCTCTTCCCATGGTCGGCGGCACCATCTCCCCTTTCCTTCAGCAGGTATTCCATCTGGGCCCTGGTAAATCCGGAGAGCTTCCCATACCTTGGAAACTTTCCGGTATCGAAGTAGACGTTCCCGCCTCCCTTATATGCGAATTTTCTGCTGAGAAGAAATCCTATCATCTTCTTCATTTCAGGAAGCGCGTCAGTCGCCCTGACGTAATAATCCGGCCTGGCAACGCCCAGCCTCTTCATGTCACCCAGGTACCTTCTGGTCCAAAAGTCACCCAGTTTCTTCCAGTCCTTTCTCCTCTTCTTTGCCTCTTCCAGTATGTCATCGTCGATGTCGGTAACGTTCTGCACATATGTAATGCTAAATCCCCTGAACTTCAGATACCTCACCAGCACGTCAAATGCCATGTAGGTGAATGCATGCCCGACATGCGTGGTGTCGTACGGGGTTATGCCGCATACATATATCTTCACGCGCTTCCCGCCGACCGCGCTGAACCTCTCCTTCCTCTGGCTTACTGGATTAAACAGCATCAACGTGATCAAATCACCTAATCTCGGCAAGGAAGCCCACGCCGTTACGGTCAGGTTGTTTACCGTGCCAAGCCAAGCCTTACAATGGCTATGGTAAGCCGTGCACTTCCCCTCCCCTCCAAAGGCGTATTTCCCTCAATTGCCTCCATCGTTTCCCTTTCCTTATCCTTGAAAGTCGCGCCGCAGGCATTCCATGATCGGCGGATCCCCCGCGGCTGTTTGCGAAGGCAAGATAATAGTGCGATGCCTCTGCAGTTCGTCCCTGTAAACGCTCCCAGAGCGTCAAATGCCGCACCATTACGATATGCTTCAGCTCCAAATGATACCATAATATGCATAATATCTTTTAAATATTATGTCATGTAGTCATATGCATATGGAGCTCAATAAGCTATTAGACTTAAGCGGGAAGACGGCAATCGTCACCGGTGGCGCTGTTGGGATAGGATATGGTATCGCATACAGGTTTGCTGAGGCCGGAGCAAGCGTTGTGATAGCCAACAGGACTGAGAGCGAGGGTGCCAGGGCAGCGAACGACCTCACGAAGAACGGATGGAAAGCAACCTCGATGACTACGGACATTTCAATAGAAGAGGATGTAAAAAGGCTGGTGGGCGGGACCGTAAAGGCTTATGGTGGTATAGACATACTTGTGAACAACGCCGGTATTTATCCGACCATCCCGCTCAGCAAGATGGCCCTTGGGGACTTTCAGAATGTAATATCAGTTAACCTGTTAGGCACATTCCTCTGCACAAAGTATGCTTCTGAGCAGATGATAAAGCAGGGTAGGGGAGGTAAGATTATAAACATAACTTCGATAGATGCGCTTCATCCATCGTCAGTCGGCCTTGCCCACTACGATGCATCAAAGCATGGCGTGTGGGGCTTCACAAAGAACATCGCAATCGAACTTGCCCCATACAAGATATGGGTTAATGCCATAGCCCCAGGAGGAATCATGACCCCAGGGGTGCAGAAGTTCCAGCAGGCTGCGCCTCTCCCTTCAGGCATAGACACGCAGAAGATGCTGGAAGCGTTCCTCTCAAAGATCCCCATGGGGAGGTTCGGCGAGATTGATGACATAGGCAAGGTGGCGCTCTTCCTTGCATCGGACATGTCCTCGTACATGACCGGATCGCAGATTGTCGTGGACGGGGGAACGCTACTGATGTAACAACAGCGCGGGCAGACATGCCGGTCTGCATGTCTGGCACCAATAATGCCGGTTCTGCATAAATTCGTCAATAGTAAGCAACTTCTATCTGCATTCCATCGGGATCCGCAAAACATACTGCATAATAATCTTTAGTATGCTGCGGATATCTTCTAGGGGATTCGGATACTGTAATCCTCCTCTTTAGCCTCTCGTAGATTCTGTCAACCCCGCTCCTGGAATCAGCCTTGACGCAGATATGGTGCAATCCCGGTGCTGAAAATATCTGTTTGGGCCCAGAGGTTACTGCTTGCCTTATCCAAATGCCAAAACCTTCCCTGGTCACCCACCCCGCACTCTTTTCCTTATCAGCCACCATGGCTACCCCAAGTTCCTTGAACAGCAGGGCATAGAATCTTCTGCTGGCCTTGAAGCTGCTTACCGACAACTGTACATGCCCAAGCGGGTCTGCCGGCATACTGTTTCTGCGCATAAGCTTACCTTGTAGAGACATTCAGTACTGCTTATTGTCAACCCATAAAAATCTTTTGCTTCGCCGGTCCATCGCGCTCTAAAATGCGCATGCATCAATATATCATAAAGTTTATAACCTCTTCAGGATTATTCATTTCATGGCGCGGGATCATAAATCGGACAAAGGCAAGCGAAGGCGCGTGAAGAAGATAAAAAGGGCGATAGAAAAGGTCGCTTTTATCTCATTAATAGCCGATATAGCCATAGCAATAACCACCATCATCTCGCTGAATACCGGGCATGATGGCATAACCATCGAGACGATATTCATACTCAACTACCTGCTTACCGTAATAGTAATAATCGCAGTCGTCCTCTTCGCCGCATTGTTCCTACTCATCCATTACGACAGGATGTACGACGCGCTGCTGCTCAAGCGGCTTAGGAAGGGACTGTCAAGGAGGGCAAAACACTGAGGCTGCTGCACCCCACCGCCGAGAAGATAGGAATGCTTGCGCCACTGATAATCAGGAACTGTCAGGATTTCATAAAGCCGAATGGCCTCGCGGACAAGGACCAGAACATCGGCTGGCCGCCGATTCACTTCTAAGGGAA